>NZ_AP019007.1:2238292-2558048 GCF_009176645.1 Enterobacter oligotrophicus | reverse complement strand
ATGATGATGTTCTGGAAATGCTGCCTGAGGGAGCCGTGGCTCAATCGCGACAGGCGAACCTCCCGAAGGAAAAAAATCCACGCTGTGTAGTACGGTCATAACGGCCCCCACCAATGAGAAATGTTCTCAAAATAGTAATTAAGGCCCCTCATCCTCACCTTAAATTTTCGGCAACAAACCTCGCAAAACCTGTCCGTTTTTCAAGAAACGGATGGAAAGATCAGGAAATGCGGTAAGCGTCACACTGCCCGCAAACCCCGTCATTACTGGAAACTGTGAACTCCCTCACGTTCATCTTTGCTTTCTTGCCAGCGCAGGATTTGGGCTGTCAGTGGCGAGAAGGTGGCTTTTTCTTCCCTTTCTTACACTCACGGCTAATGACTTCAAGAAGGACCCGACCATGACTTTTCGCCATTGTGTGGCTGTCGATTTAGGCGCATCCAGCGGCCGTGTAATGCTCGCCACCTGGGACTGTAACCAGCGCACGCTTTCGCTTCGTGAAATGCATCGTTTTGTTAACTGCCTGAAAAAGCAGGACGGTTTTGATAGCTGGGATATCGATGGCCTGGAAGCGGAGATCCGCACCGGGCTGCAGAAAGTGTGTGAGGACGGCATCCGTATCGACAGTATCGGCATTGATACCTGGGGCGTGGACTATGTGTTGCTGGACGAAAGCGGCGAACGCGTCGGCCTGCCCGTCTCCTACCGCGACAGCCGTACCGAGGGTGTGATGGCGCACGCCATCGCGCAGCTCGGTAAAGAGAACATTTACGGGCGCAGCGGCATTCAGTTCCTGCCGTTCAATACGCTGTATCAGCTGCGTGCGCTGGTTGAACAGCAGCCGGAGCTGGTTGCGAACGTGGCGCATGCGCTGCTGATCCCGGACTACTTCAGCTACCGCCTGACCGGCAACCTGAACTGGGAATACACCAACGCCACCACCACCCAACTGGTTAATATCAACACCGATAACTGGGATGAACATCTGCTGGCCTGGACGGGGGCATCGCCTTCCTGGTTCGGCACGCCGACCCATCCGGGTAATGTGATCGGTCAGTGGATTTGCCCGCAGGGGAACGAAATTCCTGTTGTCGCGGTCGCCAGCCACGATACCGCCAGTGCGGTCATTGCCTCGCCGCTCGCCGACAAAGATGCGGCCTACCTCTCTTCCGGCACCTGGTCGCTGATGGGCTTTGAGAGTAAAACTCCGTACACCAGCGCTGCCGCTCTGGCCGCGAATATCACCAACGAAGGCGGCGCAGAAGGCCGCTATCGCGTGCTGAAAAACATCATGGGCCTGTGGCTGCTCCAGCGGGTGCTGAAAGAGCAGAACATCACCGACCTGCCTGCGCTTATCGCCGAGACCGAAAAGCTGAAGGCCTGCACATTCCTGATCAACCCGAACGACGACCGCTTCATCAACCCGGCGCACATGAGCGCTGAGATCCAGGCAGCCTGTTTCGAGGCCGGACAGCCGGTGCCGTCCAGCCCGGCCGAACTGGCACGCTGCATTTTTGACAGCCTGGCCCTGCTGTATGCCGATGTACTGAGCGAGCTGGCCGACCTGCGCGGCAAGCCGTTCAGCAAGCTGCACATCGTAGGCGGCGGCTGCCAGAACCAGCTACTGAACCAGCTTTGCGCCGATGCCTGCGGGATCACCGTGGTGGCGGGCCCTGTAGAGGCTTCCACGCTCGGTAATATCGGCGTTCAGTTAATGACCCTGGACGAACTTTCCAGCGTTGACGATTTCCGCTCGGTAGTCACGGCGAACAGCAGCCTGACCACCTTCACACCCAATCCCTGCCATGAAATTGCCCGCTATCGGGCGCAATTTCAGCAAAAACGACTGACTAAGGAGCTTTGCGCATGACCACTCAATTAGAACAAGCCTGGGACCTGGCAAAACAGCGTTTCGCCGCCGTCGGCGTGGATGTCGAAGAGGCGCTGCGCCAGCTCGACCGCCTGCCTGTTTCCATGCACTGCTGGCAGGGCGATGATGTCGCCGGTTTTGAGAACCCAGGCGGTTCCCTGACGGGTGGCATTCAGGCGACGGGTAACTACCCAGGCAAAGCGCGCAACGCCACCGAACTGCGTGCCGACCTGGCGCTGGCGCTGAGCCTGATCCCTGGGCCAAAACGTCTGAACCTGCACGCGATTTATCTCGAATCCGACGAGCCAGTCGCGCGTAACGAGATCAAACCGGCGCACTTTAAGAACTGGGTGGAGTGGGCGAAGGCCAACAAGCTGGGGCTGGATTTTAACCCGTCCTGCTTCTCACACCCGCTGAGTGCCGACGGCTTTACCCTCGCTCATGCGAACGATGAAATCCGCCAGTTCTGGATCGACCATGTGAAAGCCAGCCGCCGCGTCTCGGCGTATTTCGGTGAGCAGCTTGGCACACCGTCGGTGATGAATATCTGGGTCCCGGACGGCATGAAAGATATTACCGTTGACCGTCTGGCCCCCCGTCAGCGCCTGCTGGCCGCGCTGGATGAAGCCATCAGCGAAAAACTGGACCCGGCGCACCACATCGACGCCGTAGAGAGCAAGCTGTTCGGCATTGGCGCGGAAAGCTACACCGTCGGCTCAAACGAGTTCTACATGGGTTACGCCACCAGCCGCCAGACCGCCCTGTGCCTGGATGCTGGCCACTTCCACCCGACGGAAGTGATCTCCGACAAAATCTCAGCCGCCATGCTCTATGTGCCGCGCCTCCTGCTGCACGTCAGCCGTCCGGTACGCTGGGACAGCGACCACGTGGTGTTGCTGGATGACGAAACCCAGGCCATCGCCAGCGAAATCATCCGTCATGACCTGTTTGACCGCGTTCACATTGGCCTCGACTTCTTCGACGCCTCTATCAACCGCATCGCGGCGTGGGTCATCGGCACCCGCAATATGAAGAAAGCCCTGCTGCGCGCGCTGCTGGAGCCAACTGCTGCGCTGAAACAGCTGGAAGCAAACGGCGATTACACCGCGCGTCTGGCGCTGCTGGAAGAGCAGAAATCCCTGCCGTGGCAGGCGGTGTGGGAGATGTACTGCCAGCGTCACGACGCCCCGGCGGGCAGCCAGTGGCTGGATAACGTGCGGGCGTATGAGAAAGACGTGTTGAGTAAGCGCGGGTAATTTTGCCCTCACCCTAACCCTCTCCCACAGGGAGAGGGAACTTTTACCCCCTCTCCCTGTGGGAGAGGGCTGGGGTGAGGGGTTCAACCTCACCGCGATAACTGGAAAAGAAGACTATGCAGACCATCACCAATTCCTGGTTCGTCCAGGGCATGATTAAAGCCACCTCCGACGCCTGGCTGAAAGGCTGGGACGAGCGCAACGGCGGCAACCTGACGCTACGCCTGGATGACGCAGATATCGAGCCATTCGCCGCCGATTTTCACCAGAAGCCGCGCTATATCGCGCTGAGCCAGCCGATGCCGCTGCTTGCTAACACGCCGTTTATCGTTACCGGTTCCGGCAAGTTCTTCCGCAACGTACAGCTCGATCCCCAGGCCAACCTCGGCGTGGTGAAAGTGGACAGCGACGGCGCGGGCTACCACATTCTCTGGGGGCTGACGGATGAAGCGGTGCCAACCTCTGAGTTGCCAGCACACTTCCTCTCGCACTGCGAGCGCATCAAGGCGACCAATGGTAAAGACCGCGTGATCATGCACTGCCATGCCACCAACCTGATTGCCCTGACCTACGTGCTGGAAAACAGCTCGGATTTCATCACCCGCAAACTGTGGGAAGGCAGCACCGAATGTCTGGTAGTGTTCCCGGACGGTGTCGGCATTCTGCCGTGGATGGTGCCAGGCACGGACGAGATCGGCCAGGCGACCGCCAAAGATATGCAAACACACTCACTGGTGCTGTGGCCGTTCCACGGCGTGTTCGGCAGCGGCCCGACGCTGGATGAAACCTTCGGCCTGATCGACACCGCCGAGAAATCCGCCGAAGTGCTGGTGAAGGTGTACTCCATGGGCGGCATGAAGCAAACCATCACTCGTGAAGAACTGATCGCACTGGGTAAACGTTTTGGCGTTACCCCGATGCAATCGGCGTTAGATCTGTACCTATAACAACATCGCGCCCCGCTCATTGAGACGGGGCGAAAACCACCTGCAATCCCTACAACTAACTCATGTGGAGTAAAAGCAATGAATATAAAGACAAGCTTGATCCTCACCGTTGCCGCTCTGGCGTTGTCCGGTTCCGCTTTAGCAGAAGTCAAAATCGCCCTGGTGGCGAAGTCCTTAGGAAATGGATTCTTCGAGGCAGCGAACGTTGGCGCGCAGGAGGCAGCCAAAGAGTTAGGCGATGTAAAAGTGATTTATACCGGCCCGACCACCACCACGGCGGAGGCGCAGATCGAGGTGCTGAACGGGTTGATCGCCCAGGGCGTGGATGCGATCGCTATCTCGGCGAACGATCCCGATGCGCTGGTACCGGTGCTGAAAAAAGCGATGCAGCGCGGCATTAAGGTCGTTTCCTGGGATTCCGGCGTGGCGAAAGCCGGACGACAGATCCACCTGAATCCGTCCAATAACGCGCTGATTGGCGAAACGAACGTTAAGCTCGCCGCCGATGCGCTGAAAGCGCTGAACGTGGAGAAAGGCGATGTCGCCGTGCTGAGCGCGACGCCAACCTCCACCAACCAGAACACCTGGATTGCGGAGATGAAAAAGGTGCTGCCGAAGTACCCGTCCGTCAATCTGGTGACCGTGGCCTACGGCGACGATCTCTCTGACAAAAGCTACCGCGAAGCGGTCGGTCTGCTGAAAACTTACCCGGACCTGAAAGTGATCGTCTCGCCATCGTCTGTTGGCATTGTGGCCGCTGCACAGGCGGTCAAAGACCAGGGCAAGATTGGCAAAGTGTATGTCACCGGTTTAGGTCTGCCGTCTGAAATGGCGGGCGCGGTGAAGTCCGGCGCGAGCAAGAGTTTTGCCATCTGGAACCCGATTGATCTGGGCTATGCAGCAACCTATTTAGCGGACGATCTGGTAAAAGGCACGGCCACAAAAGACGAAGCCAGCATGGGCAAACTGGGCAAAGTGAAGCTGGATGCCGATGGCAACGGCGCGATGGCCGAGCCGTTCGTCTACGATGCCAGCAATATTGATAAGTTCTCGAAGATTTTCTGATCCTTTCCCCCTCTCCCGAGGGGAGAGGGAATACTACGGAGAACTATCATGACCCCATTGCTACAGCTTTCTGGCATCACCAAAGTGTTCCCCGGCGTGCGTGCCCTTGAGAACGTGCAGCTGGCGCTCTGGCCCGGCAAAGTGACCGCCCTGATTGGCGAAAACGGCGCGGGCAAGTCGACGCTGGTCAAAGTGATGACCGGCATTTACACGCCTGACGAGGGGGAAATCCTCTACAAAGCGATCCCTGTTCACCTCCCGACACCGGAATCAGCACATAAAATCGGTATCACCGCCATTCACCAGGAAACCGTCCTGTTCGATGAACTGTCGGTCACCGAAAATATCTTTGTCGGTCAGTACCTCCACAAAGGCTTTTTCAGGAAGCTCGACTGGCAGGAAATGCACCGCCGGGCGCAGGCGATCCTCACTCGCCTGGAGGTGCAAATCGACCCGCGCGCAACGCTGAAAACCCTGAGCATCGCCCAGCGCCACATGGTTGCCATTGCCCGTGCGCTGTCGTTTGATGCGCAGGTCGTTATTCTCGATGAACCCACGGCGGCGCTGTCGCAGCACGAAATTCTGGAGTTTTATCAAATCGTTGAGCGCTTAAAGCAGGAAGGCAAAGCCATCCTGTTTATCTCCCACAAGTTCGACGAGATCTTCGAGCTGGCGGATCACTACACCATTTTGCGCGACGGCGTGTTCGTCGGCGCAGGGTCGATAAGCGAGATCACCGAGGAGAGGATGGTGTCGATGATGGTCGGGCGCGCCATTACCCAGACCTTCCCGAAAGTCGATTGTGAAAAAGGCGACACGGTGCTGGAGGTGAAAAATCTCTGCCACCCCACCGAGTTCGCCAATATCTCTTTTACCCTGCGTAAAGGTGAAATTCTCGGCTTTTACGGGCTGGTCGGGGCCGGGCGTACCGAACTGATGCAGGCGCTTTCCGGCGTCACGCGGCCATCGTCGGGTGATATTGTCCTTAACGGTAAACCACAGCATTTCCGCCAGCCTGAGGATGCCATCAAAGCCGGTATCGTCTGCGTGCCGGAGGAGCGGCAGAAACAGGGGGCGATTATCGAGCTGCCGATCGCCCAGAACATCAGCCTGCCGCAGCTCAGCAGGCTCAACCCAAACGGCGTACTGCACGACGACCGCGAATGGCGGCTGGCAGACGAGTACGCCAGACGCCTGCAGGTGAAAGCCTTTAGCTGGAAGCAGGCGGTGGAAACCCTCTCCGGCGGCAACCAGCAAAAAGTGGTTATCGGGAAATGGCTGGCGACGCATCCTGACGTGATCATCCTCGATGAGCCGACAAAAGGTATCGATATCGGCTCAAAAGCGGCCGTTCATCAATTTATGTCTGAACTGGTCAGCCAGGGGCTGGCGGTGATCATGGTCTCGTCCGAGCTGCCGGAAGTCATGGGCATGGCGGACCGCATTATCGTGATGCATGAAGGGCTGATGGTGGCCGAATACCAGGCGGGCGACGCCACGGCGGAAACCATCGTCAGCGCCGCCAGCGGTGCAAAACAGGAGGCGGCATAATGCTTAATCAACTGTTAAAACACCGCGAAGCCTTGCTGGGCGTGGTAATTGTATTAATGGTTGCCGCTATCGGCAGCCGCGTGCCGTCGTTTATCTCACCGGGCAACCTGGTGGAGATGTTTAACGACACCTCGATTCTGATCATCCTCGCACTCGGTCAGATGATGGTGTTGCTGACCAAAGGCATCGACCTGTCGATGGCGGCCAACCTGGCGCTGACCGGGATGATCGTCGCCCTGATTAACTTCCATTATCCGGATGTGCCCGTCTGGGCGCTGCTGATCCTGGCGAGTGCGCTGGGGCTGCTGATGGGCGCAATTAACGGCCTGCTGGTGTGGAAACTGGGCATTCCGGCGATTGTGGTGACGCTGGGCACCATGAGCATCTACCGCGGGATTATCTTTTTGCTCTCCGGCGGCGGCTGGGTGAATTCCAACCAGATGGGCGCAGATTTCCTCGGTCTGCCGCGTGCCTCGGTGCTGGGGTTACCGGTGCTGAGCTGGTGCGCCATCGCCGTGCTGCTGCTGGTGGGCTATTTCCTGCGTTATAGCCGCACCGGACGCGCACTCTACACCGCAGGCGGCAACGCCACGGCGGCGTACTACACCGGGATCAACGCCGGAAAAATGCAGTTCGTCAGCTTCTGTCTCTCCGGCCTGCTGGCCGGTTTCTGCGGCTATCTGTGGATTTCACGCTTTGCCGTTGCGTATGTCGACGTAGCTAACGGTTTTGAACTGCAGGTGGTGGCAGCCTGTGTGATTGGCGGGATCAGCACCATGGGCGGCACCGGGCGCGTACTCGGCTGTCTGTTTGGCGCGCTGTTCCTCGGCGTAATCAATAACGCCCTGCCGGTGATCGGCATATCACCCTTCTGGCAAATGGCGATTTCCGGCACGGTGATTGTGATTGCGGTGCTGCTCAACGAGCGCGGCAACAAACGTAAAGGTCGGTTGATTCTGCGCGATGCAGCGCTGGCACGTCAAAAACTGGCGGTGAAATCATGAGCAAAATGATGACCACTGAAGAGATCAAAAACGTGCCTGCTCAGACGGGCATCTTCCAGCGCCTGCTGTGCTGGGAAGGCTTCCTGCTGGCGGTGACGCTGGCGGTGTTCGTGGGCAACGCCCTCGCCTCGCCCTACTTCCTCAATATCTGGAACCTCTCCGATGCGACGTTCAACTTCACCGAAAAAGCGATCATCGTGCTGCCAATGGCAATGCTGATTATCGCCCGTGAAATTGATCTGTCGGTAGCCTCCACCATCGCGCTCAGCTCGACGGTAATGGGCTTTTGTGCGGCCGCAGGCGTCGATACGCCCCTGCTGGTGTGCGTGGGATTAGGCGTCGGGCTGCTGTGCGGGCTGTTCAACGGCATTCTGGTAACGCGCTTTAACCTGTCGTCCATCGTCATCACCATCGGCACCATGAGCCTGTATCGCGGGATCACCTACATCCTGCTCGGCGATCAGGCGTTGAATGCCTACCCGGAGAGTTTCGCCTGGTTCGGCCAGGGCTACGTCTGGGGCGCGCTGTCGTTTGAGTTTGCGCTGTTTATCGTGCTGGCCGCTGTGTTTGCCTTTGTGCTGCACCGCACCAACTTTGGCCGCCGCACTTACGCCATCGGCAACAACCCGACCGGGGCATGGTACTCCGGCATTAACGTTAAGCACCACAACCTGATCCTGTTCGCGCTGGTGGGGCTGATGTCCGGCCTGGCGTCGGTGCTGCTCACCTCGCGTCTGGGCAGTACCCGCCCGACGATCGCGATGGGCTGGGAGCTGGCGGTGGTGACGATGGCGGTGCTCGGCGGCGTCAATATTCTTGGTGGGTCCGGCAGCATGGTGGGCGTGATTATCGCCGCCTTCCTGATGGGTCTGGTGACCTTTGGCCTGAGCCTGCTTAACGTGCCCGGCATTGTGATGTCGGTGATTATCGGCGCAATGCTGATCGTGGTGATTTCGCTGCCGATTATTACCCGCCGGGTGATGCAACGAAGACGGATTTGAGTTTCGCAATATCAATATTAAGGAGAATTATCATGAGCTTTATGTTGGCACTTCCAAAAATCAGCCTGCACGGTGCGGGTGCAATCGGCGATATGGTCAACCTGGTGGCGAACAAGCAGTGGGGCAAAGCGCTGATTGTCACCGACGGCCAGCTGGTGAAACTGGGCCTGCTCGACAGCCTGTTTGCCGCGCTGGACGCGCATGAGATGTCATATCACCTGTTTGACGAGGTGTTTCCGAACCCGACGGAAGCGCTGGTGCAAAAAGGGTTTGCAGCATATCAGGACGCGGAGTGTGACTACGTGATCGCTTTTGGCGGCGGCAGCCCGATTGATACCGCCAAAGCGATTAAAATCCTCACCGCCAATCCGGGTCCGTCGACCGCTTACTCCGGCGTCGGCAAAGTGAAAAACGCAGGCGTGCCGCTGGTGGCGATTAACACCACCGCAGGTACGGCGGCGGAGATGACCAGCAACGCGGTGATTATTGACTCCGAACGACAGGTGAAAGAGGTGATCATCGACCCGAATATCATCCCGGATATCGCCGTGGATGATGCCAGCGTGATGCTCGATATTCCTGCCTCTGTCACCGCCGCAACCGGCATGGATGCATTAACCCACGCCATTGAAGCGTATGTCTCCGTCGGCGCGCACCCGCTGACCGACGCTAACGCGCTGGAAGCGATTCGCCTGATCGCTCTCTGGCTGCCGAAAGCGGTCGACGACGGCCACAACCTTGAAGCGCGTGAACAGATGGCGTTTGGTCAGTATCTGGCAGGCATGGCGTTTAACAGTGCCGGTCTGGGGCTGGTACATGCGCTGGCGCACCAGCCGGGCGCGACGCACAACCTGCCGCACGGCGTGTGCAATGCCATCCTGCTGCCGATCATCGAAAACTTTAACCGTCCGAACGCGGTAGCCCGTTTTGCCCGCGTCGCGCAGGCGATGGGCGTCGATACGCGTGGGATGAGCGATGAAGCGGCCAGCATGTCGGCTATTCAGGCAATTCGCGACCTGAGCGCCCGTGTCGGCATTCCGTCCGGTTTCAGCCAGCTCGGTGTGACGAAAGCGGATATTGAAGGCTGGCTGGATAAAGCCCTCGCCGACCCGTGTGCGCCGTGCAACCCGCGCACTGCCAGCCGCGATGAGGTCCGCGAGCTGTATCTGGAGGCATTATGATCCGTAAAGCCTTTGTGATGCAGGTAAACCCGGACGCGCACGAAGAGTACGAGCGTCGCCACAACCCTGTCTGGCCTGAGCTGGAAGCGGTGCTGAAAGACCACGGCGCACATCACTACGCCATTTATCTCGATAAAGCTCGCAACCTGCTGTTTGCAATCGTTGAGATTGAATCGGAAGAGCGCTGGAATGCGGTAGCGAACACCGACGTGTGCCAGCGCTGGTGGAAACATATGCGCGAGGTGATGCCGTCGAACCCGGACAACAGCCCGGTAAGTGCGGAGCTGAAAGAGGTGTTTTATTTAGCGTAATGCTCCCCCTCGTCCTCTTCCTGAGAGGGCGAGGCGTTCAGTCTCAGTTCTGCTCCGCCACCAGCAGTGCATGCGTATCCGGCTCCAGCGCCTTAAAGATATGCGGCCGATCGGCGGGATAGCAAATGTAATCCCCTTCCCCCAGCTCTTCCGGTGCGTCGAGCAAACCGACTACCGCCCGCCCCTGCGTTACGATAATGTGCTCAACCGATCCTGGCGGATGGGGTTGAGAGATGCGGTCCGCCCCCGGTTGGGTCAGCAACAGATAGATATCACGACGCGCACCTGGCGGACATGCCGCCAGCAAGATAGCCTCATAGTTAGCTTGCCCGGCAATCACCTTCGTCCCTTCACCTCTGCGGATCACCTGAGTGGTCGGCAGTTGCGGTTCCAGCAAGCGCGCGAAAGGGATATCCAGCGCCACGCAAAGCGACCACAGCGTTTCCAGGCTCGGGTTACCGTTGCCGGACTCCAGCTGCGAAAGCGTAGATTTGGCGATCCCGGCACGGCGGGCAATCTCCGCCAGTGAAAGCCCGGTTCGCAGGCGTTCTCGCACCAGACTTTTGGCGATCACGCTGATTGGCTGCGTCATAAAACGGCCTCTTTTTTATTTAAATCGAACGAATCGTTCGTCTTGTAAAACGATCCTGATGCGTTCATTATAATGGAAATACGTTCGATATGGCTAAAATTGTATGAAGCATCACCTCTCCTGCCTGAAAGGCGACACGATAAAAGCAATCATCCTGGTTTGCCTCGCGGTGGGCGTGGTCGGGATGTCTTATGGCTCGCTGGCGATGGCCTACGGCTTCCCGATCTGGGTGCCGTTTGTGCTTTCCATCACCGTGCTGGCAGGGGCTTCTGAATTTATGTTTATCGGCATTGTGGCGAGCGGCGGTAACCCGCTGGCAGCGGCAGCGGCCGGATTACTGGTTAATGCCCGTCATGTCCCGTTTGGCGTGACGGTGCGTGAACTGGTCGGCAATCGCGCCCTGAGTTTCCTGGGCTGCCACATCATGAATGACGAAAGCGTGGTATTTGGCCTGTCGCAAAAAACAGCCGAACAGCGTAAAGCGGCCTACTGGCTGTGCGGTTTAGGCGTGGCGATTATCTGGCCGCTGGGTGCTCTGCTGGGGGCGATGGTTGGTAAACTGTTGCCGGACCCGGAAACCATCGGGCTGGATGCGGTCTTCCCGGCGATTCTGCTGGCGCTGGTGGTGCCCGCATTTAAAAACCGCACGACGCTGATCCGCGCCTGTAGCGGCGCGGTGTTGTCGCTGGCCGCCGTACCGTTTGCGCCGGTGGGTTTACCGGTTCTGCTCTCTTTACTCGGCCTTGCCGCGAGGAAAAAATAATGGGAAACATGACGGTCTTTATTCTCGGCATCGCCATTCTTTCTGCGGGGACGTATTTGATGCGTCTTGGCGGAGCGAAACTGGGGAGTCGACTGGCGCTGTCTGAGCGCTCCCAGGCGCTGCTTTCCGATGCGGCAACGGTATTGCTGTTTTCCGTGGCGCTGGCAACAACCTTTTATGAAGGTGAACATTTCGCCGGAATGGCGCGGGTGTTGGGCGTGGCGTTTGCGGTGTTCCTGGCATGGCGAAAAATGCCGTTGATTGTTGTGATCGTGGCAGCTGCGGTGGTGACAGCGCTGCTGCGTCTGGCAGGTATCCAGTAAGGAGATGCCCGACAGAACAGATGCCGGGCACCAGAGAGATTAATGCGCAGGAAGGGTATCGACGTTAAGCGTCAGCGTCTCTTCAAAAACCGTCGTGTTGGTGACGCTGAAGGCTTCATCGGACAGGTAGGTCGTTATCATCATGGTCGCGGTGAATTGCTCTCCTGCCACTTCCGCACCATTCACTGCAGCCAGCGCTTTTTCAGGTTTCAGCGTGACCTGCGAGGACCCGTTCTGAACGGCGACCGCCCCGATATCGACGTCAGCCAGCTGTACCGTACTGCCGTCGACCCGGCCATCTTTAAACTCGATCTTCATCGCACCCTTATCCGTAAACCGGTACGCCATATTCTGCCTCGCGGCACCATCAACCGTGATTCGCATTTTGCGCGCGTCCGGGCACATCACCGAAACCTGCAGCTCACGTGTCACTGAGGCATAGCCGTTATAGACTTTACCGACATGCTCGGCAGATGTCTGACGCATGTCCTCTTTACGATAGCGGCCGTAGTCAACTTTCTTCACAGCGGACATCATTTCACAGTCGCCGTCATCGGCTTGCGCCAACGCCGGAAGACCCGACGCACCGCAGAGCAACACGATTAACATCATGTATTTTTTAACATTATTTAGAGACATTTCCCTGTGACCTCTTCATAAAATTTATTCGGTTCTGCCTCTGGAAGCGTATACGTCAGCTTGCAACGCCCTTCGTCCAGCTTCGCATATAATTGTTGGCTGGCGGAGATATCGTTGAGGAAGATCACACCCTCTTCAGGCGCAGTTGTGACGTACTCGCCCGTCCCGTCCACGATGGAAACGCCTTCCGGCAGCGGCGTACCATCCACACGGCTGATGCTGAGCAACACGCGGCGCTGGCTTAACGTCGCAAACTCCCACTTCGCCACAGCACCGTGAGACGCTTTGATTGCGGTTCTGCCGTTTCTTATGTCCAAATTCCCAGGCAAACTTTCCGTGTTGATCTCAATGGTGCTTTCGCGGAAGGGTGATAGTGCTGGAATAACCGCCTGGCCCCACTTATCGGTCCATACCGCACCGCGCGTTGTGTCAATCTCGATACCTGCTACCGGCTTGTCCAGTTTGGCGATGGCATACGTATCGGCAACACGGTACGGAGAGAAGGTCACGCCATCGCTATGAGCCACAATCCCGCCGCTCAACGCCGCAGAATAGTTGGTATTGTTGTCGTTATCCCCCCCTGCCGCCAGCGCAAGGTTGGTGTAATGCAGATTGCTGTTCAGCGAGCTATCCCAGCTGGTGGTGTTTTCATCATGATCCTGAGTGACGCCAACCACATACTGGTTCTCGTTGTTTAATGAACCCATTGCTCGCGTGCCGTAGGAGCTTCTGCCTTCACTTTCCCGATACCAGGAGCTGGTGCTAACGCCGCTACGTCCAAGCGGGATCGACACGTTCACATAGAATTGATCGTCATCGCTGCTGTCGTTCCGGCTGACATCCGACTCCCAGTTCACGCTCACGTTGAAGTATTTAAACGTTTGTGACCAGGATGAAATAAATCGGCGGCTGTCGTATTCGCTGTTCCAGCTCTCATTGCGGTAGTAGCTGAGAGAGAAACGGCCGAGCGTGGTGTTGGACCAGTTGATACCCACGTTGGTGTCGTATTTGGTTTGCGACATATCGTCGTCGTCACCGTACAACTCCGTCATTTCACGGTAATCCGGCGTGCCGTAGCTGCCGCCCAGCGAAATGCCAATGCCCCACGGCAGTGAATAGCCCAAATCCAGCGTCGTTTTGTTGCCATCCGTTTGCGACAGGTTGTCTATCGACGCCAGAAAACCGAGCGAGGCATACAGGTTCTGCATCGGAACGGTATCCAGATTGCCGGAGAAACCGTAATAGTGGTTATCCGCCATCACCATGCCGGCCAGGAAATTCATTCGCTTGTTGATGGACCAGCCGTTGTTGGCAGAAACCACCCACGGGTTTTCAAACCGCGAGTCCACCATATCTTCGACACGTCCCACCGCCAGCGTAAAACCAGGCGCACGGCCCACGTGGTTGCTGCGGAAGGTGCTCGCCGACACGGTAAAGTGGTTTTCGCTACCGTCAGTTTCGGTTACCGTCACGTTCAGGTCGGTGTTGAGGTTGGCAAGCGGCACGTCATCCAGATTGAACGGCCCGGCGGGAACCAGGGTAGAGTAAATAAGCTGCCCACCCTGGCGGATATCAACACGCGCCTGAGGATTGCGAGCAATACCGCTGACTTCGACACCCGTTCCAGACTGAGGCAAAAGGGCGGTATCCGGCATCATTTGTACCCCATAAATACCCGGAATACTGAAGCGACTGTTGGCCACGTTAATCTGACCGCCCTGCACCATCACGCCATAATCGGTAAAAGTACGCTGGGCATAGGTATAAAGAGAATCGACGTCGAAATCTTGATCGCTGCCATCGCTGATGAATTGCATACTGCGCACAATCCAGTCCCCGGCGTTAAAGCCCATTTCAAAAGTGGACTGGAAACGATCGGCATTTTCATCATCATATTGGTTATGGGTGCCGAACATGGAGTAATTCAGCATTGCCGCACGACCCCCGCGAACCTCCGCGAACTGACGGCCAAAATTAGGGTCAAGCGCTTCCGGCGGAACAACAAGTGAAATCTCTTCTATATCAGGAGATGACTGTATAGTTGACCCGGACCAGTATTGATGAATCTTCGGACAGGAGCCTCTCTTAATTTGTTTAATCAGACCCGCATTTTCAAGAAAATCTTTATCAATACACGGCGTCCCTTCTTCGTCAAATTTGACCGGCATAATTGCACGGCTTTTCCCGTTAAGATTAACAGTTACGTTATGATAGCCGGGAGTAAAACGGGGAGTCATGGAATAGTAATCAGCAATAGCAGGATCAAGCCCCTGGGTTTTTAAGGCCTCGGTATCAAATATCGCTCGCGCCAACTCCATGGGTTCATCCGCTGCTGGGTTAATTTCTGCCCGAATACTGAAAGCAAGCGTAGTAAGGTAAAACGCAAGCATTCCTTTTTTACAGGAATTTTTTAACATAACCACTCCATGTGCTGTTAAATAAATTGCTATTATTTCAGCTCGACAATATAGCTTTTCGCTTTATATCCATAGCGAGTCGCAGGGTATATCTCGACCTGTTTCTCTGTGGAAGAGAATTTATTGCTGGCGCTGGCTGTCATTTTTTCGCCCGGAAGAATATAGGACTTATCGAGTTTCGCAAAAGAGCCTGAAGGCAATAACTTCACCTTTTGCTCCATCCGAACAACATAAGGTGTATTATTCTCTACCGTGACGTTGCCATTTTTAATCTGCCAGGTGAGATCCTTCCAGGGCTCAATATTTACCGCCAACCCGGTGGGATGAATAATAACGGGAAGATTCTGACTAAACACCACTTTAATTTTGTTCTTTTCGCGCTGTGGGATGGCGGTAAAGATAACGCGCTTGAAATGTTCCACCTTCAGCGGCTCAGTGCTGCTTTTCAGTACAAAACGCACGCGCTGGGTTTTACCCGCATCTACGCGCACAACCGGCTGCGTGACAATCAGGCCCGGTTTTGGGTCGTCCGGGAGATCAATAATTTTAGTGTAAAGCAGCTGTGCTTCAGCATCGGTGTTTTTGACATCCATACTTGCCCCCTGCTCGTCTTCATTGACAATAAGCAGCGAGGTATCCGGCACCATTCCGGCAGCCATACCGTTGAATGAGGCCAGCAGGCAGGCACAGATCAGCGTTCTCTTTAAAAGCAGCATAATATTAGTCCATTAATATTGATAAATGACACCCCGCCGGAGTGAGGTGTCTGGTATTTCATGATGCGTGGGGGAGATTACAGATAAACCAGCTCAACGTTGGTTAAGCCGTCCAGCGTGGCTTCATCCGTGATATTTAAATCGTTAGTTGGGTTAATCACCGCAGCGACACCTACGTTAAAGTTAACCTTTGTTTGTGCGACAGGCGTGCCGCCCAAAGTGTCACTGAAGGAATATAATTCGCTTTTGTCTGTTTTAACTTTTAAATAGCGCTCTCCTCCTGTTGTTTGCCACGATGCTCCGTTATTGAGCGATGCGGTAGGATACAGTTCATCGCCAGCGTCGTTCGTGACAGCGCCTTTCGTAAGCTGAATCCCTAATGAATAGGCACCAATTTTCTTACCATTGTACATACCCAGCCCTGCGGTTTGGTACGCCTCCCGCCCAAATTCCGTATCAATAAATTCTATCGGCAAAATTTGAGTTGGTCCTGAGTCTGCATGGGCATCATTAAACGTTACTGCAACGCGAGTGGCCTCTTCGCAGGTAATGGAAATAGGAATAATTTTAACATCTGCCAATGGTGTAGCCGAAGTGGGATTCAGTGAAGCCACTCTTATCGTGCCATAATCGGCAATACCACCACCGCTAATAAATGCAGGCGTACAGGAAGAGGGGACGATTTTACCGGTCACCTGAATATCTACACTGGAAGCCGCCATAGCAGAGGACGCCATGACAGCCAGTGCGGACGCCAGCATTCCTTTTTTAAACATCGCGTTCATTTAATTTCCTTATAAAAGTGAAATACAAAATATGCCAAATAGTGACTATTTGGCCTGAGGGGGTACCATAAAATATTATTTTGGAAAATAGCATCACAAATAGATCAGATCAATAACAAAAAAATTTTTTAGGATTAGCACTTGGGGAAATTCTTAATTCTCAAGATCAACAATAATTATTTTATATGTAAAACTAAAAACACTGGCTTATATCCGCATGAAACATTCACCGTGAAAATATGAATAATTAACTGGCCAGACCATTTATTTAATTTATTTATGGAACTGCTGTTTGTTAACAAAAAATAACACATGAAACCGGATTCTTACTTCTTTTATTTTGTTAATCAGGATTAACCAGTAGGATATGGCTGTTTTGGGAGGAGGATGCAGCAGAAAGTTAAGCAGAAGGTAGCTAAAGAAAACCCGTCCCTGCTCCGAAGAGCAAGGGACAGAGGCTCTATTACTTGTTCAGTTCAGCGGTCATGTGTACGCGGTTACCGGAGAACGCCTGAGTAATTTTGTAAGATGACGCACCCGCTTCCTGGGCCTGTGCAGCGATTTTGGCTTCTGCACCATCAAGAGTAGAGGCGCTCGCAGTCACAGTTTGTGCAGCGAAAGAACCGAAAGAAGCAGCCATAGCGATTACAGCGACAAAAGTTTTGATGCTTTTCATGATATAAACCCTTTCAATTAGTTGTCTGTATAAGGCGGTTTGCCTTGTTGAGATAAATACTAGACCTCATCATGAACAACTAAAAGCGGAAGGATTTGCTAATATCTTTCAAAATTACTGATTAATAATTACGCGCTGAGGATGAGTATAGATAGTTGCCCTTCCCGGCTTGCAGAATCCCACCAGCGTCAGGTTACAGCGCTCTGCTACTTCCACCGCCAGCGTGGTTGCCGCCGACACCGCGAACAGGATTTCTACGCCACACATCGCTGATTTTTGTACCATCTCGTAGCTGGCGCGACTGGAGACTAATGCCGCCCCCTGCTGCCAGACGTCACTTTCACGCGCACGGCGACCGAGCAGCTTATCCAGCGCGACATGACGACCAACATCTTCATGACCGCCCGCAATATCCCCTGACGGCAACACCCACGCCGCAGCGTGCGTACAGCCGCTCAACTGGCCAATGGGTTGAACATCGTTCAAATGCTCAAGCGCCCGATCGAGATACGCCAGGTCGAACGTTTGGGTAAACGGCAGCGGCACAATAGGTTTGCCAATATCGTTGAGCTGCTCAACGCCACACACGCCGCAGCCGGTACGTCCGGCCAGCGCGCGGCGACGCTCTTTCAGCCCCATAAAGCGGCGGCTTGAGAGTTCAATTTGCACTTCAAGACCGTTGCATGCCTGAACCACGTCTATGCCGTAGATCTCTTGCGGATGCTCGATGATGCCTTCCGACAGGGAAAAGCCAATGGCAAAAAACTCAAGGTCTTTTGGCGAGGCCATCATCACCACGTGCGAGATGCCGTTATAAACCAGGGCAACAGGGACTTCTTCCGCCAGAAAATCCGGCGTGGCATGGGTAATGTGAGGCGGTCTGTGTACCGTCAGTTCCACGATGCCCGCAGGCAGTGGCGACGAGCAGGTAGCACGGTTTTGTTTAGACACAACGGTATTCCTGAACAACCACGGAGGTGAGCCTGCTATTGCATCACAAAGCGCAGACCTTACGCATAGTATGGATCAACTTTTCAGCACCCATCTTCATCAAGTTTACCTACTCATTTGGGAGAGGTGCAACCCGACACCCGCTACACCCCTTTAACATGCAGGGTTATTAATGTGATTAGTATCACACTTTATAATCAATACAGTGATAATACGTTCACTTTGTTTTAACGCCATTGGAACAGGCTTACCGACATTGTGGTATTCTGATGATATCCCTCGGGGAAATGAGGGATTAACGCAAATTCTCACCTTTGCGGTTAAATAATAACCGTGAAGCTAAAACTACATATGAAAGCAATGTCGAAACAAGGAGTGACCCATGCAGGTCAGCAGAAGGCAGTTCTTTAAGATCTGCGCTGGCGGTATGGCAGGCACCACGGCGGCGGCACTGGGCTTTGCGCCCGGCGTAGCGCTGGCGGAAACGCGGCAGTACAAACTGCTGCGAACCCGCGAAACCCGTAATACCTGTACGTACTGCTCTGTCGGTTGCGGGCTGTTGATGTATAGCCTCGGCGACGGTGCAAAAAACGCCAAAGCGTCTATTTTCCACATCGAAGGCGACCCGGATCATCCGGTCAACCGTGGTGCCCTGTGTCCTAAAGGGGCCGGTCTGGTGGACTTTATCCACTCCGAAAGCCGCCTGAAATTCCCGGAATACCGCGCGCCAGGCTCCGACAAATGGCAGCAAATCAGCTGGGAAGAAGCGTTTGACCGCATCGCTAAACTGATTAAAGAAGACCGCGATGCCAACTTTATTGCGAAGAACGCCGAAGGCGTGACGGTCAACCGCTGGCTCTCCACCGGGATGCTGTGTGCCTCAGCCTCCAGTAACGAAACCGGCTATTTAACCCAGAAATTCACGCGCGCACTCGGTATGCTCGCGGTCGACAACCAGGCGCGTGTCTGACACGGACCAACGGTAGCAAGTCTTGCTCCAACATTTGGTCGCGGTGCGATGACCAATCACTGGGTCGACATCAAAAACGCCAACCTTATTGTGGTGATGGGCGGTAACGCCGCTGAAGCGCACCCTGTCGGGTTCCGCTGGGCGATGGAAGCCAAAATCCACAACGGTGCGAAACTGATTGTGATCGATCCCCGCTTTACGCGTACTGCGTCGGTGGCGGATTTCTACACCCCTATTCGTTCAGGTACTGACATCACTTTCCTGTCAGGCGTATTGCTGTACCTGATGACCAACGAAAAATATAACCGTGAGTACACCGAAGCCTATACCAACGCCAGCCTGATCGTGCGTGAGGATTACCACTTCGAAGATGGCCTGTTCAGCGGTTACGACGCCGAAAAACGCAAGTATGACAAAACCAGCTGGAACTACGAGCTGGATGAGAAAGGCTTTGCGAAGCGCGACACCACCCTGCAACACCCGCGCTGCGTGTGGAACCTGCTGAAAGAGCACGTTTCCCGCTACACGCCGGAGGTTGTGGAAAACATCTGTGGTACGCCGAAGGCGGACTTCCTGAAAGTCTGCGAGCTTATCGCCGAAACCAGCGCTAAAGATAAAACCGCGTCGTTCCTGTATGCACTCGGCTGGACGCAGCACTCCATCGGCGCGCAGAACATCCGTACCATGGCGATGGTTCAGCTGCTGCTCGGCAACATGGGGATGGCAGGCGGCGGCGTGAACGCCCTGCGCGGCCACTCCAACATTCAGGGTCTGACCGACCTCGGCCTGCTGTCTCAGAGCCTGACGGGTTATATGAACCTGCCAAGCGAGAAACAACCAGACCTGCAAACCTACCTGACGGCCAGCACGCCAAAACCGCTGCTTGAAGGCCAGGTGAACTACTGGGGCAACTATCCGAAGTTCTTCGTCTCGCTGATGAAAGCGTTCTACGGTGACAAAGCGACGGCGGAAAACAGCTGGGGCTTTGACTGGCTGCCGAAGTGGGACAAAGGTTACGACGTTCTGCAGTACTTCGAGATGATGCACCAGGGCCAGGTCAACGGCTATATCTGCCAGGGCTTTAACCCGGTTGCCTCGTTCCCGAACAAGAACAAGGTTGTTGAATCGCTGTCAAAACTGAAGTTCCTGGTGACGATTGACCCGCTCAACACCGAGACCTCGACTTTCTGGCAGAACCACGGTGAGTCGAACGACGTCGATCCATCGAAGATTCAGACCGAAGTATTCCGCCTGCCGTCCACCTGCTTCGCGGAAGAGAACGGTTCTATCGTTAACTCCGGCCGCTGGCTGCAGTGGCACTGGAAAGGCGCGGACGCACCAGGTATCGCTATGAACGACGGCGAAATCCTGTCCGGTATCTTCTTACGCCTGCGTAAGATGTACGCGGCAGAAGGCGGCGCGACCCCGGAACCGGTGCTGAACATGACCTGGAACTACTCGACGCCGGAAAACCCATCTCCGGAAGAAGTGGCGATGGAGAGCAACGGTAAGGCACTGGCGGACGTTATCGACCCGGCTACCGGTGCTGTTCTGGCGAAGAAAGGCGATCAGCTCAGTACCTTCGCACACCTGCGTGATGACGGTACGACTTCCAGCGGCTGCTGGATCTTTGCCGGTAGCTGGACGCCGAAAGGCAACCAGATGGCCAACCGCGATAATGCCGATCCGTCAGGTCTCGGCAATACGCTCGGCTGGGCATGGGCATGGCCGCTGAACCGTCGCATCCTCTATAACCGTGCGTCTGCTGACCCGCAGGGCAACCCGTGGGACCCGAAACGTCAGTTGCTGAAATGGGACGGCGCGAAATGGGGCGGCGTGGATATTCCGGACTACAGCACTGCCGCACCAGGCAGCGATGTCGGGCCGTTTATCATGCAGCCTGAAGGGATGGGACGCCTGTTTGCTATCGATAAGATGGCGGAAGGTCCGTTCCCGGAACACTACGAGCCGTTTGAGACGCCGCTGGGCACCAACCCGCTGCACCCGAACGTGGTCTCTAACCCGGCAGCCCGTATCTTTAAGGGCGATTTTGATGCGCTGGGCAAAAAGGACAAGTTCCCGTACGTGGGCACCACTTACCGTCTGACCGAGCACTTCCACTACTGGACCAAGCACGCGCTGCTTAACGCCATCGCGCAGCCGGAGCAGTTTGTGGAGATCGGCGAGAAGCTGGCGAATAAACTCGGCATCGCCCATGGCGATACCGTGAAGGTCTCCTCTAACCGTGGCTACATTAAAGCCAAGGCGGTGGTGACCAAGCGTATTCGCACGCTGAACGTTCACGGTCAGCAGGTGGATACCATCGGTATTCCGATCCACTGGGGTTACGAGGGCGTGGCGAAGAAAGGGTTCATTGCGAACACCCTGACGCCGTTCGTCGGTGATGCGAATACGCAGACGCCGGAGTTCAAGGCCTTCCTCGTGAACGTGGAAAAGGTGTAACGGAGACGACTTATGGCTTATCAATCTCAAGACATTATCCGTCGTTCCGCGACTAACAGTTTCACGCCCGCACCTCAGGCGCGGGACCACCAGCAGGAAGTGGCGAAGCTCATCGATGTGACCACCTGTATCGGCTGTAAGGCCTGTCAGGTGGCCTGTTCAGAGTGGAACGACCTCCGCGACGAAGTGGGTCACAACGTCGGGGTGTACGACAACCCCGCCGACCTGACCGCTAAGTCCTGGACGGTGATGCGTTTCTCGGAAGTGGAGCAGAACGACAAACTGGAATGGCTTATCCGCAAAGACGGCTGTATGCACTGCGCGGACCCAGGCTGCCTGAAGGCGTGTCCGTCAGAAGGGGCTATCATTCAGTATGCCAACGGCATCGTCGACTTCCAGTCCGAACAGTGCATTGGCTGCGGTTACTGCATCGCGGGCTGTCCGTTCGACGTGCCGCGACTGAACCCGGAAGACAACCGCGTCTACAAATGTACGCTGTGCGTTGACCGTGTAAACGTCGGCCAGGAGCCTGCATGCGTGAAGACCTGCCCAACCGGCGCTATCCACTTTGGTTCTAAAGAGGATATGAAAACGCTGGCGGCAGAGCGCGTGGGCGAGCTGAAAACCCGCGGTTACGACAACGCAGGCCTGTACGATCCGGCCGGAGTTGGCGGTACGCACGTGATGTACGTGCTGCACCACGCCGACAAGCCGAATCTGTATCACGGCCTGCCGGAGAACCCGGAAATCAGCGCCACCGTGAAGTTCTGGAAAGGCATCTGGAAACCGCTGGCAGCGGTTGGTTTTGCTGCCACCTTCGCAGCAAGCATCTTCCACTACGTCGGCGTCGGTCCGAACCGCGCGGAAGAGGAAGACGACAACCTGCATGAAGAGAAAGACGAGGTGCGCAAATGAGAAAACGTGACACCATCGTGCGCTACACCGCGCCGGAACGCATCAACCACTGGGTCACCGCCTTCTGCTTCATGCTGGCGGCGATAAGCGGGCTGGGATTCTTCTTCCCGTCCTTCAACTGGCTGATGCAGATCATGGGGACACCACAGCTGGCGCGTATACTGCACCCGTTTGTTGGCGTCATCATGTTCGCGTCGTTCATCATCATGTTTTTCCGATACTGGCACCATAACCTAATCAATCGGGATGATATCTTTTGGGCGAAGAATATTCGTAAGATCGTCGTCAACGAGGAAGTGGGTGATACCGGGCGTTATAACTTCGGCCAGAAATGCGTATTCTGGGCGGCGATTATCTTCCTGGTCCTGTTGCTGGTGAGCGGCGTGATCATCTGGCGTCCGTATTTTGCGCCTGCTTTCTCAATCCCGGTGATCCGATTTGCGCTGATGCTGCATTCATTTGCCGCAGTGGCGTTAATTGTGGTTATCATGGTGCATATTTACGCCGCCCTCTGGGTGAAAGGCACCATTACCGCGATGGTGGAAGGATGGGTAACCAGTACGTGGGCGAAGAAACATCACCCGCGCTGGTACCGTGAAGTCCGCCAGAAACAGGAAAAGTCATCTGAATGAGTATTCGCATAATCCCGCAAGATGAGCTGGGTTCGAGCGAGAAACGCACGGCGGAATATATTCCGCCGTTGTTATTCCCCAGACTCAAGAACCTCTACAACCGCCGCGCAGAGCGTCTGCGCGAGCTGGCAGAGAACAACCCGCTGGGCGATTTTCTGCGCTTTGCCGCGCTGGTTGCCCATGCGCAGGAAGTGGTGCTGTACGACCACCCGCTGCAAATGGACCTGACCGCGCGCATCAAAGAAGCCAATGCCCAGGGCAAGCCACCGCTGGATATTCACGTGCTGCCGCGTGATAAGCACTGGCACACGCTGCTGCATTCACTGATTGCCGAGCTGAAGCCGGAAATGAGCGGCACCGCGCTGGCGGTCATTGAGAATCTGGAAAAAGCCTCCGATCAGGAGCTGGAAGAGATGGCGAGCGCGCTGTTTGCCTCCGATTTCTCGCAGGTCAGCAGCGATAAAGCGCCGTTTATCTGGGCGGCTCTGTCGCTCTACTGGGCGCAAATGGCAAGCCTGATCCCAGGAAAAGCCCGCGCCGAATACGGCGAAGCACGCCAGTTCTGCCCGGTGTGCGGCTCAATGCCGGTTTCCAGCATCGTACAGATTGGTACCACGCAAGGGCTGCGCTACCTGCACTGCAACCTGTGTGAAACCGAGTGGCACGTGGTGCGCGTGAAGTGCAGCAACTGCGAGCAGACTCGCGATCTCAACTACTGGTCGCTGGAAAATGAAGACGCAGCGGTGAAAGCTGAAAGCTGCGGCGACTGTGGTACATACCTGAAGATTCTGTATCAGGAAAAAGATCCGAAAGTCGACGCCGTGGCTGACGATCTCGCCTCGCTGATTCTCGATGCCAAAATGGAGCAAGAGGGCTTTGCCCGTAGCTCTATCAATCCGTTCCTGTTCCCTGGTGAAGGGGAGTAGTGTCCTGTGACAGTGCCGGGCGGCGTAAGTTTGCCCGGCCTACAGTTGGTAGGGAGAGACGACCCCTGCGATTCCGGCAAAGTCTTTTGTGTTGCGCGAAATTAGCGGGCAATTTCTGCTCTGAGCAGTAGCCAGAATAATGGCATCGGGCAGTTTCATCCCGTGTCTCTCGCGGAGCAAGACGCTTCTTTCAGCAATATCCCTTGAAACGTCAATAATCTCAAAAGCGCCCATTACGGCCGCCGTTTTCGCTTCATGACCATGTCTGCGCGCACCTACCATGACTTCCATCCATGTGATTAGGCTAATGGCCCGATGCGAAGCTGTGCAATCAATCGTATCCGCAGCTTCAACACGATTGTTAAAGAGATCGATGAGAATATTGGTATCAAACACCGCCATGTGTTCCATGATTACCACTCCTCACGCAGCTTACGTTCATACTCAAGCCCATCTTCCTGCTGGTTTCCCCACAGGCCAAGCGCATCGCGGATAACCAACGAACTCTGCTGGTCGAGATATTGTTCAATTGCTTCCCGAAGCAATTCGGCACGCGGCTGGTTCCGCAGCTGCTTAAGGTGATCAAGCCGTTGAATTACGTCATCTGACAAATCAATCAGTATTCTGCCCATATCAAGTTCCGCCAAAAGACTCATATATCACCTTAGTATATCAGAAATGGTTACTTTCCACGCACCATACCCCTGATTAATTCAGGGTTAAAGTGTATTTAAACGGCAGTAATAAATTTTGCGAGCCGTTTTCCATAACTTTCATTCCCTCAAATTTCTCTGTTTTCATCTGCTCTAAACCAGGTTATAAACCTGTATATGCATACAGCAAAAGGACGTAATAATCATGGCACTGGAAAAGGGTATTGATAAGCTGGTACAGGATTTTATTGCTGCAGGACGACCTTCCTCGCGAAAGCAAAGTATTGATGACCGGAGAGCCGGATATGTAGCCAGCACAGAACTTGCCGGGGAGACAGAAACTCGCGTCCACGTTGAAACGCGTGTTCTCGAGGGCATGACCATTCGGGTATTTTCTCCCCTCAATGCCCCAGAAACGTTACCTGCAACGGTCTATTATCACGGTGGATGCTTCATCAGTGGCGGCTTTGATACTCATGATAACCAGCTCCGTCAACTGGCGTTTTACAGTAACTGCAGGGTA
Organism: Enterobacter oligotrophicus; assembly: GCF_009176645.1. Taxonomy (NCBI): domain Bacteria; kingdom Pseudomonadati; phylum Pseudomonadota; class Gammaproteobacteria; order Enterobacterales; family Enterobacteriaceae; genus Enterobacter; species Enterobacter oligotrophicus. Next base: position 2,532,918 of record NZ_AP019007.1, on the reverse strand, counting down.
ATAGCCGTTCAATACAGGCTGGCACCTGAGCACATCTTCCCTGCCGCGCATGACGATGCAGAGAGAGGCGCGGAGCTGGTCTGGCAATTTGCAGCTAAATTGGGAGTGGATAAAAACCGGATCACTCTCTGCGGAGACAGCGCAGGCGCACATCTGGCACTGGTGACATCGCTGCGGCTCAAAGCGAAAGGTATCTGGCAACCGGCACAGCTGATTCTTATCTACCCTATGCTCGACGCTACGGCCAGTTTTGAAAGTTACACTCTCAACGGCACGGATTACATTATCACCCACGATACCCTGCTCAGCGGGTATGAAATGTATCTCGCAGGCACCAATCGCCAACATCCTGAAGCCAGCCCGCTGTGGCGGGATGATTTTAACGGCCTTCCGCCTGTACACATTGTTACCGCTGAATATGATCCGCTATGCGATGAAGGTGAGGTGTTATATCAGTATCTGTCAGAGCAGGGGGTGAACTGTACGGCTCAACGTTGGCTGGGTGTCATACATGGCTTCTTTCAGCTTGGCGGCGTAAGTCAGTCAGCGAGAGACGTAATGCAGGATATCGCCTGGCGGCTCGGTGCCGCCCGACGATAAAACGAGGGAGATTACTCCTCCTCGTTCCCGCCCTCTTCATACGCGCCATACGGCTTCGCCGGGAGAACAATATAGGTTCCTTCAAACACCGCGCCAGGCGTTTCATCGCCGAACAGCTCAACCTGCATCTGCACGCGGGCTTTGCGGCCTCGCGCCAGACGGTCGAGATCGCCACCCAGTGCACCGAGATCGGCCACGGCGCTCGGCTTTCCGCTGATCGGAGCACTATAGCGAATGTGGGCATCGGCCAGAATGATGGTGCCGCCCAGATGGCGCTCGCGCAGCATTAGCCAGATCAACCCCCAGCCGGTGAGCGTCGCCAGCGAGAAGAGACTGCCGGCAAACAGGGTGTGATGGGGATTCTGGTTGCCGACTTCCGGCATGGTCGTGATGAATTTTTGCCCGGTGTACTGCTGAATACGCACGCCCATCTTTTCACTGAGCGGAATATGCTCATACCACGCCTGTTGCAGCTGACCGCACCAGTCAGCGCGATGCAAAATGTCATCCAGCGTGGCGATGGGTTTAATCATCAAAAAGTGACGAATCGGCGTGGTTAATGGCGCAGTAATTTCACCCTGATTAACAAAACCGAGTTTAGAGAAGAACTCTACCGCATCTTCACGTGCGCTACAGGTGACGCGCTTTACGCCTTCCTGACGGGCGACGGATTCCAGGGTCATCGCCATCAGCGTACCCAGTCCTTTGTCCTGCACGGAAGGGTGAACCGCCATAAAGCGAATAGAGGCTTCATTGTCGGCATTGATATACAGACGCCCGACGGCAACGAGATTGCCCTCTTCATCCACCACCATCTGGTGATGCGCCATCGCGTCCCAGGCGTCGCGTTCAGACCCTTTCGGTTGATGTAACGGCTTGCGCAGCATTTCCCAGCGGAACTGGTAATAAGCCTCTAACTCTTCTTCCGTTTGCGGTACTCGAAGGTGATACATAGCTGTACTCTCTCTTGTTACCCGCGGCCGCGCCGCCAGTTGGCTCATACCTGGAGCCAGAATGTGACGGGGCCATCGTTCACCAGCGAAACCTGCATATCTGCAGCGAATCGTCCGGTTTGCGTATTCATTTCCTGTTGGCGACAACGCTCAACAAAATACTCATAAAGTGCTTCCGCGCGATCGGGCGCGGCACCTTTAGAAAAACTCGGTCGCATGCCGCGCTCGGTGTCGGCTGCCAGCGTAAACTGGGAGACCACCAGCACGCTGCCGCCCGCCTGTTGAACGTTCAGGTTCATCTTGCCTTCTGCATCGCTGAAGATACGGTAGCCCAGCACGCGTTCACACAAGCGGTTGGCTTTCTGTTCGTCGTCATCCTTTTCGACACCTAACAACACCAAAAGTCCTGGGCCAATTTCACCCGTCACCTCGCCCTCCACGGTGACGCTGGCACGGGTTACGCGCTGAATTAATGCAATCATGGTTGGTCTGCTTCTTGTTGTTTTTCAGCTTCTGCTGCTTTTTTAAGTTCGCGGTATACGCCGAGAGTGACAGTTATTTCGGCACCAAGCAAGACGATACACCAGGTCCAGTAAACCCAGACAAACAAAATGGGGATCACCGCCAGCACGCCGTAAATCAGCTGATACGACGGGAACATGGTGATGTAAAGGGCAAAGCCTTTTTTACCCAGCTCAAAGAGGAGTGCCGCCACCAGCGCACCAACGACGGCATCACGGTTGGGCACGCGCGTGGTCGGCACCACGCTGTAAAGTAGCCAGAACGAGAGCCACGATAAAATCAGCGGGAAGATACGCAGAACGTTATCAATGACGCTGTTTAAGTCACTCGCCCAGCGCAGAGAAAGAAGATATGAGCTGATAGCCAGGCTCGCCCCCGCCAGCAGCGGACCGAGCGTTAAAATCATCCAGTAGACGGCAAAGGAATAGACTTTGGGACGAACTTTTTTGCTTCGCCAGATGGTATTGAGCGCACTGTCGATGGAGTACATCAGCAGCAGCGCGGTGACGATAAGACCACATGCCCCTACCGCCGTCATCTTGCTGGAGTTAGCAACAAACTGTTCAATGTAGTTCTGTATGACGTCGCCGGTGGCGGGAATGAAGTTCGCAAAAACGAAGTGACGGAGCTGCAGGCTGACATCCGCAAACATCGGAAACGCGGAAAAAAGAGCAAAGATAACGGCCACCAGCGGCACCAGCGAAAGGAGCGAGACATAGGCGAGATTCCCCGCCAGTGTCGTCATGTTGTCCTCATCAATGCGATGCCAGAGCAGTTTCAGCCACGCCCTGAGCGGACGCGTATGGTGAGTGGCTTTTTGATGAACGTTTTTTAGCATAACTGCTTCGCAAAATAGTTCGGTATCGTCTCTTTTCCGGTCACCCGAATTGACGTGATACCCAACTGGTTAGCTCCTTCTATATTATCGGCGTTGTCATCAAAAAAGACCGCATCGGCCGCAGAGAATCCTTCCGCCTGCAGAACCGCCTGATAAATGCGAGCCTCTGGCTTGCGCATACCCATCTCCTGCGAGAGATAAATTTTATCGGCCGCCGCTTTTATTTCAGGGTACTCATCCGGCCAGAAGGTGGTGTGCAGACGGTTGGTATTGGACAGCACCACCACACGGTGACCTTGCTCACGCAGTTTTTGCATGATGTCGGTAACTTCAGGGCGGATCGCGACAAATACCGCCTGCCAGCCATGAGAAAACTGCTCGTAGCTTAACGGCAGATCCATTTCATGGCAGAGGCGTTCTGCGAATTCTTCGTCGCTGATTTCACCCCGTTCATGCTGATGGAAGGTCTCCCCCATGGTGAAACTCTGCTTTAACGCCGCCAGCGGGACACGGCTAAAGTCGCTCCATGCGCCCAGCACCCGATTAAAATCGATATCGACGATTACATTTCCTAAGTCAAAGATATAAAGCATGTTTATCTCCTTTTCGCCGTGGAAAAGTAACTGTAGCGGGAAAGATAAGGTTTGGCTATGCGTCAGATTCAGCTTAGAGAAAGGAATGGCCCGGACAGAATGTCGGGCCGTGAGAAGGGTCAGACAGCCTGCTGTTCGTCGGTCGAATTCACTTCAACGACTTCAACCTTGCTGGATTTAAGATGGTTTAGCAGCGCAGAGCCGGGAAGTTCATCGGTAAACAGTGCCGTCGCCTGCGCCACGTTACCAATTTCAACGGCAGCAGACGCGTGGTATTTCGTATGATCGGCCGCCAGTAAAATGTGCCGCGAGTGGGCCATCATGGTTTTCACCACGCTGGCTTCATTAACGTCAAATTCCATCATCGCGCCGTCGTGCTCTATCGCCCCAACGCTGGTCACCAGGTAATCGGCCCGGAAGCCGGAGACGAATGCCGTCGCCGCTGGCCCAATAATACCGCCATTATGCGGACGCAGCGTACCGCCGGGCACCATCACTTCAAAGCGCGGATTCTTATATAGAATGTGCGCCACCCGCAGGCTGTTGGTGATGATGCGCAAATGATTATGGTTAAGCAACGCCCTTGCAACATGCTCTACGGTGGTTCCGATGGTGATAAAAATCGTTGAACCATCAGGAATATAATCAGCAATGGCTTCGGCTATCGCCCGTTTTTCTTCCGTCAGTGATACTTCACGCTGCTCAAAAGCCGTATTGACCACGCTGGATGCCCTGCCCGCACCACCATGATGACGCGTTATCAGCCCCTGTTCGCTCAGCTTGCGAATATCCCGGCGCACCGTTTGCGTCGAGACATCCAGCAGTTGCGCCAGTTCATCAATATTCATATAGCCACGCTCAGCAATCAGTGTAAGCAGTTGATCGTGTCGCGGGTTGCCGGTTAGTTCGGTAAGGCTCATGGGCTGTCCTCTGAATACCATCACGCCCCGCATTTTATACAAAAAGTGACAAAAAAGAGCGGGTTTGATCACAGTCGGGTATACCCGCACGCCCGCCGGGCTTCGTACATTTTAGTGCTGCGACGGCGCTGGCAAAACGCACGGCGTCTGCTGCAGGTGCCTGCTGCGCCAGGCTGACCGCGAGCGCACCGTGGAAAACATCGCCTGCCCCTGTAGTATCAACGACTTCCACCGCATAGCCAGGCTGATGGCAAAGTTCGCCATTCTCAAGCCAGAAGCACCCTTCACGGCCCTGCGTGACATAGACGTGTCCATTTGTGAGCGTTTGTGCTTTTTTCAGTGCGTCTTTTGTATCATCCCCTTGAGTGAGACGACGCAAACCTGGGGCGGAAAAGGCCGCATGATCGCTTAAGGCAATAAGTTCACCAATATCCTGTGGGGTAATATCTGCATCAAGTAAGGTCTGCACACCCTGCTGGCGGGCAAGGGTAAACGCCTGTTTTGCCCCGTCGTGCCAGCGCACATCGGCTAACACAATATCCCATTGCGAGAAGTCGATTTCATGCAGCCAGCCTGCCGCAGCAGGGAGATCGGGGCTCGGGTAGTTCGCAATGACGCGCTCCCCGCTTGCGTCCACCAGCACCGCAGATTGTGACGAGCGGGCACCTTTAAATACGCGCGTATAGCGGGTGTTTACCCCCAGGGGCTCCAGCTCCGCGAGAAGTCTTCTGCCGGTATCGTCATCCCCCACCCGGCCAATAAAATCCACTGAAGCCCCCAGTTTCGCTGCCGCCACCGCCGCAGTTGCCGCCGGGCCACCGCCCACTTCCGTATAGTTTTTTGCGACATATTTTCCACCTTCTTTCGGTAAATCATCGAGATACCAGATGCGATCCAGCACGGTAATACCGACACAAACGATGCGAGTCATGGTGATTCCTTCTGCGTTTTCTGATGCCTTCATTTTAATTTCACCAAATGTTTAAAAAGTGACCCGTGTCAATTTTTTGACTATAAATTACAAATACGATCAAAAACAGACAACACAAACGCGCAAAAATTGACACGATATGACAGGAGAGAAGCATGTCAGCAATCGCATTTATCGGTTTAGGTCAGATGGGCGCGCCAATGGCGAAGAATCTGTTGAAACAGGGCCATCAGCTTCATGTCTTCGATGTGAACCCTCAGGCGGTCCAGGCGCTGGTGGAGAGCGGCGCACAAGCTGCAGCTACACCTGCACAGGTAGCAATGGATGCCGAATTCGTGATCACCATGCTGCCAAACGGTGACCTGGTACGCAGCGTACTGTTCGGCGAGCACGGCGTTTGCGAGGGGTTATCCCGCGACGCGCTGGTGATTGATATGTCCACCATTCATCCGCTGCAGACCGATGTATTAATTCGTGAAATGGCAGAAAAGGGGTTCAGCCTGATGGATGTGCCCGTCGGGCGCACATCGGACCATGCCATCGCCGGAACGTTACTCCTTCTGGCTGGTGGCACGGCGCAGCAGGTTGAGCGCGCCACGCCCGTGTTAATGGCAATGGGCAATGAACTTATTAACGCCGGTGGGCCGGGCATGGGCATCCGCGTGAAACTTATCAACAACTACATGAGCATTGCCCTGAATGCGCTTTCTGCGGAGACGGCCGTGCTATGTGAAGCGCTCGGCCTCTCCTTCGATGTGGCGCTGAAAGTGATGAGCGGTACGCCTGCGGGCAAAGGCCACTTCACCACGTCATGGCCGAACAAGGTGCTGAAAGGCGATCTTTCACCCGCCTTTATGATCGACCTTGCGCATAAAGATCTGGGCATTGCACTGGATGTGGCGAACCAGCTCCACGTGCCGATGCCGCTGGGCGCTGCCTCCCGCGAAATTTATAACCAGGCACGCGCCGCCGGGCGCGGGCGCGAAGACTGGACAGCCATTCTTGAACAGGTTCGCGCATCCGCCGGGCTGAAAAAAACACACTGATACGAAAGGACTGAGGAATGACGATGTACACCCTGAAAGATATCACCCGACCTTCCGGCGGTTTTGCAATGCTGGCCGTTGACCAGCGCGAAGCAATGCGCCTGATGTTTGCGGCGGCAGGCGCACCGGTGCCAGTTACCGATCGGCATCTCACGGATTTTAAGGTCAACGCGGCCAAAATCCTGTCGCCGTATGCCTCTGCAATCCTCGTCGATCAGCAATTTTGCTATCGCCAGATTGTGGAGCAACAGGCCGTCGCCAAAAGCTGCGCGATGATTGTGGCGGCAGACGAATTTATACCGGGGAACGGTATTCCCGTCGACAGCGTGGTGATTGATAAAAACGTTGATGCTCAGGCGGTCAAACGCGATGGCGGCAAGGCGTTGAAGCTGCTGGTGCTGTGGCGTAGCGATGAAGATCCGCAGCAGCGTCTGGAGATGGTGAAGACGTTTAATCAGCTGTGCCATGACAACGGGCTGCTCAGCATTATTGAACCGGTGGTGCGCCCGCCACGTCGCGGAGCCGCGTTTAACCGCGAACAGGCCATTATAGACGCCGCCAAAGAGCTGGGGGACAGCGGAGCCGATCTCTACAAAGTGGAGATGCCGCTGTTCGGCAAAGGCACACAGCTGGAGCTGCTCGCCGCCTCGCAGAAGCTGAACGAGAACATCGCCATGCCGTGGGTGATCCTCTCGTCCGGCGTGGACGATAAGTTATTCCCGCGCGCCGTGAGCGTGGCGATGCAGGCGGGCGCATCGGGCTTTTTAGCCGGGCGCGCCGTCTGGTCATCCGTGATTGGGTTGCCAGACACAGAGCTGATGCTCCGCGATATTTCCGTACCGAAACTGCAGCGTCTGGGTGAGATCGTCGACGAAATGATGGCTCGCTGCTAAGAAAGGACCCGAACATGAAATGGTTTAACACCCTGAGCCATAACCGCTGGCTCGAACAAGAGACCGATCGCATTCTCGATTTCGGTAAAAACGCCGCCGTACCGACCGGCTTTGGCTGGCTGGGCAATAACGGACAGGTTCGCAGCGATATGGGTACGCATCTGTGGATCACCGCCCGTATGCTGCACGTTTACGCGGTGGCGGCGAACATGGGGCGTCCCGGCGCGTATGCGCTGGTGGAGCATGGCATTAATGCCCTGAATGGCTCGCTGCGCGACAAACAGTACGGCGGCTGGTACGCCTGTGTTAATGACGAAGGCGTGATCGATGCTTCCAAGCAGGGATATCAACACTTCTTCGTCCTGCTGGGCGCGGCGAGTGCCGTCACCACCGGCCACCCGCAGGCACGTAAGTTGCTGGACGACGCCATCGAAGTGATTGAGCGCTACTTCTGGAGTGAACAGGAGCAAATGTGCCTGGAATCCTGGGATGAGGCCTTCAGCAAAACCGAAGATTACCGCGGCGGTAACGCCAACATGCACGCCGTGGAAGCCTTCCTGATCGTCTATGACGTGACGCACGACCGGAAATGGCTCGACCGCGCCCTGCGCATCGCCTCGGTGATTATTCACGACGTGGCCCGCAAAGGGGAGTACCGCGTTAACGAGCATTTCGACACCAACTGGAACCCGATCCGCGATTACAACATTGATAACCCTGCTCACCGTTTCCGTGCCTACGGCGGCACGCCGGGACACTGGATTGAGTGGGGCCGCCTGATGCTGCACCTGCGCGCCGCGCTGGAAGCGCGCTTTGAAACGCCGCCGGAGTGGCTGCTGGAAGATGCGAAAGGGTTGTTCCACGCCACCATCCGCGATGCCTGGGCACCCGACGGAGCCGATGGTTTTGTCTACTCCGTTGGCTGGGACGGCAAGCCTATCGTGCGTGAACGCGTGCGTTGGCCAATCGTCGAGGCGATGGGCACGGCGTATGCACTTTATACCGTCACCGGCGAGGCGCAGTACGAAGCCTGGTACCAGAAATGGTGGGATTACTGCATCAAGTACCTGATGGACTACGAGAACGGTTCCTGGTGGCAGGAGCTGGACACCAACAACGAAGTGACCACCAAAGTCTGGGACGGCAAGCAGGATATTTACCACCTGCTGCACTGCCTGGTGATCCCGCGCCTGCCGCTGGCTCCGGGCTTAGCCCCTGCCGTAGCCGCCGGTTTACTGGACAGCCAGGCCAAATAATAAAGACGGAGATCTTATGCGTACCCTACACAATATTAACCTGAAAAATAACGAAAGTGGTTTCACCCTGCACTGGCAGGACCGTCTGATTCTTTCACACTCGGTTGAGTCTCCTTGCCTGTGGATCGGCGCAGGTGAGGCCGATATCGAGATGTTTCGCGGTAATTTCAGCATCAAGGACAAACTCAACGAAAAGATTGCGCTGACGGATGCCACCGTCACGCAACAAAACACGGGCTGGGCGATCCGTTTTACTCGTGGCGACGCGGTGAGTGCCACGCTACTGGTAGGTGTCGATGTCGAAGGCCGGCTGGAGCTGAAGCTCAATAACGACGCCACCAGCCATAACCGCATCTGGTTACGGCTGGCGGCTCAGCCTGACGATCACATTTACGGCTGCGGCGAGCAGTTCTCGTACTTTGACTTGCGCGGCAAGCCGTTCCCGCTGTGGACCAGCGAACAGGGCGTGGGCCGCAATAAGCAGACTTATGTGACCTGGCAGGCCGACTGCAAAGAGAATGCGGGCGGCGACTACTACTGGACCTTCTTCCCGCAACCTACCTTCGTGAGTACGCAGAAATATTATTGCCACGTCGATAACAGCTGCTACATGAATTTCGACTTCAGCGCGCCGGACTTCCACGAACTGGCGTTCTGGGAAAATAACGCCACGCTGCGCTTCGAATGTGCAGAAACGTATGTCGATCTGCTGGAAAAACTGACCGGCCTGCTGGGACGTCAACCCGAACTGCCGGACTGGGTGTACGACGGCGTGACGTTGGGTATTCAGGGCGGTACCGACGTGTGCCAGCAAAAGCTGGATACCATGCGCAACGCTGGCGTGAAGGTGAACGGCATCTGGGCGCAGGACTGGTCCGGCATCCGCATGACGTCCTTCGGCAAACGCGTGATGTGGAACTGGAAGTGGAACAGCGAGCTTTATCCGCAGCTTGACGAGCGAATTGCGCAGTGGAAAGAGGAAGGCGTGCAGTTCCTCTCCTATATCAACCCCTATGTCGCCAGCGATAAGGATTTGTGCGAGGAGGCGTCAAAGCGCGGCTATTTGACCAAAGACGCCGACGGCAAGGACTACCACGTCGAATTCGGCGAGTTCTACGCGGGCGTTATCGACCTGACCAACCCGGAAGCCTGGGACTGGTACAAAGAGGTCATTAAAAAGAACCTGATCGCGCTGGGATGTGGCGGCTGGATGGCCGATTTCGGGGAATATCTGCCGACCGATACCTTCCTGCACAACGGCGTCAGCGCGGAGATCATGCATAACGCCTGGCCTGCCCTGTGGGCGAAATGTAACTACGAGGCGCTGGAAGAGACCGGCAAGCTCGGGGAGATCCTGTTCTTTATGCGCGCGGGCTATACCGGCAGCCAGAAGCACTCGGTGATGATGTGGGCGGGAGATCAGAACGTTGACTGGAGCCTGGACGACGGCCTGGCATCGGTGGTGCCAGCAGCGCTGTCTCTGGCGATGACCGGGCACGGCCTGCACCACAGCGACATTGGTGGCTATACCACCCTGTTCGAGATGAAACGCAGCAAGGAGCTGCTGCTGCGCTGGTGCGATTTCAGCGCCTTTACGCCGATGATGCGTACCCACGAAGGGAACCGTCCTGGCGATAACTGGCAGTTCGACGGCGATGCGGAAACCATCGCGCACTTCGCGCGCATGACCACCGTCTTTACCACCCTGAAGCCGTATATCAAAGCCGCCGTCGCGCAGAACGCGAAAAGCGGCCTGCCGGTGATGCGCCCGCTGTTCCTGCACTATGAAGACGACGCGCGCGCCTACACGCTGAAATACCAGTATCTGTTTGGCCGTGACCTGCTGGTCGCGCCTGTTCATGAAGAGGGACGCCGCGACTGGACGTTGTATCTGCCGCAGGACAACTGGGTCAATGCCTGGACGGGTGAAGCGTACCAGGGCGGTGAAGTGACCATTGCCGCTCCACTCGGCAAACCACCGGTCTTTTATCGCCAGCAAAGCGAATGGGCAGACCTGTTTGGCACCTTACGTCATATCTGATAAGGCTTGCCCGCAGGGAAATCTGCGGGCAGTCGGAGAATAATAATGAGTCAACATACTTCTGATCCGGCGACCCTGCGCCTGCCGTTTAAAGAAAAACTCGCCTACGGGATGGGCGATCTCGGCTCTAACATCCTGCTGGATATCGGTACGCTGTATCTGCTGAAATTCTATACCGACGTGCTGGGCTTACCAGGCACGTATGGCGGTATTATCTTTTTGATTGCCAAGTTCTTTACTGCCTTTACCGATATGGGCACCGGGATCATGCTCGACTCCCGGCGCAAGATTGGGCCTAAAGGGAAGTTCCGCCCGTTCGTGCTGTATGCAGCATTTCCGGTCACGCTGTTGGCAATCGCCAACTTCGTCGGTACGCCGTTTGAGGTAACGGGTAAAACGGTGATGGCGACGGTGCTGTTCATGCTGTACGGCCTGTTCTTCAGCATGATGAACTGCTCCTACGGCGCAATGGTGCCCGCGATTACCAAAAACCCGGACGAACGCGCGTCGCTGGCCGCCTGGCGTCAGGGAGGGGCCACGCTTGGCCTGCTGCTCTGTACCGTCGGTTTTGTGCCGGTGATGAACCTGATAGAGGGCAATGACCAGCTTGGCTATATCTTTGCCGCGACCCTCTTCTCGCTGTTCGGCCTGTTCTTTATGTGGTGGTGCTACAAAGGCGTGACCGAGCGTTACGTCGAGACGCACCCTGCCAGTTCGGCGCAAAAACCGGGGTTATTGCAGTCGTTTCGCGCTATCGCCGGTAACCGTCCGCTGTTTATACTCTGCATCGCTAACCTGTGCACACTCGGTGCCTTTAACGTCAAACTCGCCATCCAGGTCTACTACACACAGTACGTACTGAACGATCCGATTTTGCTGTCGTATATGGGATTTTTCAGCATGGGCTGCATTTTTATCGGCGTCTTTATGATGCCCGGCGCGGTGCGGCGCTTCGGTAAGAAGAAGGTCTATATCAGCGGGCTAATGATTTGGGTGGCAGGCGATCTGCTCAACTATTTCTTTGGCGGCGGCTCGGTGAGCTTCGTGGCGTTCTCCTGCCTGGCGTTCTTTGGCTCCGCGTTTGTGAACAGCCTGAACTGGGCGCTGGTCTCCGATACCGTGGAATACGGCGAATGGCGCACCGGCGTGCGCTCTGAGGGGACGGTTTATACCGGCTTTACCTTCTTCCGTAAGGTGTCACAGGCGCTGGCCGGTTTCTTCCCCGGCATGATGCTGACGCAAATCGGCTATGTACCCAATGTGGTGCAATCCGCCGGAACGGTTGAAGGGCTGCGGCAGCTGATTTTCATCTACCCATGCCTGCTGGCGGTCATCACCATCGTGGCGATGGGCTGCTTCTACAACCTCAACGAGAAGATGTATGTGCGCATTGTGGAAGAAATTGAATTGCGCAAACGTACGGCATAAATGACGTGATAGAGCGCCCTGCGGGGCGCTGTGAGGATCGACCATGACACACAATACTGATCCGTTAACCCTGAAGTTGAGCCTACGCGAGAAGTGCGCCTACGGCATGGGCGATTTTGGCTCTAACCTGATGTTGTGTATCGGCACGCTGTATCTTCTGAAATTTTACACTGACGAACTGGGCATGCCCGCGTTCTATGGCGGCATTATTTTCCTGGTGGCGAAGTTTTTTACCGCGTTGACCGACATGCTGACCGGCGTGCTGTTGGACTCCCGGCGTAATATCGGTGCGAGGGGGAAATTCCGGCCGTTCATTCTGTATGCCTCCGTGCCGGTGGCGCTGGTTGCCACGGCGCAGTTTATGGCCAACGACTTTAGCCTGACGGTGAAAACGGCCCTCGCCACCGTACTGTTTATGATGTTTGGCCTCTGCTATAGCCTGATGAATTGCGCCTACGGTGCGATGGTCCCGGCCATCACCAAAAACCCGAACGAGCGCGCGCAGCTTGCGGCGTGGCGTCAGGGGGGCGCAACGGTCGGGCTGTTGCTTTGTACGGTAGGATTTATGCCCATCCAGGCGCTGTTCGTCAGCCAGCCGTCCCTCGGCTATCTGGTGGCCGCGCTGGTGTTTGTCACTTGCGGGCTTTTTTGTATGTGGTGGTGCTACAGCGGCGTGAAAGAGCGTTATGTGGAGATCACGCCCGATCATCATAAGCCCGGCATTCTGAAATCCTTTTGCGCCATCTTCCGTAATCCGCCGTTGCTGGTGTTGTGCATCGCCAACCTCTGTACCCTCGCCGCGTTCAATATCAAACTGGCAATTCAGGTCTATTACACCCAGTACGTGCTGAACGATCTGCATTTGCTGTCGTGGATGGGATTTTTCAGCATGGGCTGCATTCTGATTGGCGTGTTTCTGGTGCCCGGCGCGGTCAAGCGTTTCGGCAAGAAGCCCGTTTATCTCGGCGGGCTGACGCTGTGGGCCGTGGGAGACGTGATGAACTTCCTCTGGGGGACCAGCTCCCTGCTGTTCGTGCTCTTTTCCTGTATGGCCTTCTTCGGTACGGCGTTTGTGAACAGCCTGAACTGGGCGCTGGTGCCGGATACCGTTGATTACGGCGAGTGGAAAACCGGCATTCGCGCTGAAGGGTCGGTGTATACCGGCTACACCTTCTCGCGCAAAATCTCCGCCGCCCTCGCCGGTTTTTTGCCGGGCATTATGCTGACCCAGATTGGCTACGTTCCCCATGCCGTGCAGAGCGCGGGCACGCTGCTTGGGTTGCGTCAGCTTATTTTCCTCTGGCCGTGCGGCCTGGCGATTATCGCCGCCATCACGATGGGACTGTTTTATAAACTCAACGAAGCACGCTTCGCCTTTATTATCGAGGAGATTGGAAAACGGAAAAAACAAACCGCGAATACCCCTGAGATGACCACCAACAATAAAGCGTCAGCAGTCACTTTATAACAATAAATCCGGCCGTTATTTCCTTCCTGTTAATCAGGAGGGTGGCCTTTCTGTACCTGATACATGGACAAATTATGAAAAGAATCATCACTGTACTGATCGTGTCGTCTGTGTCCTGCCCGGTATTTGCCGGGGCGTATGTCGAAACCCGCGAAGCATACAATACGGCCTCTGAACTGCACGAGGTAATCCTGCGTGCTGGCTATAACTTCGATATGGGCGCAGGGTTGATGTTCACCAATGCCTATAACGTGGGGAAATGGGACGAACTTAAGCACAGCTATAACGAAATCGAAGGATGGTATCCGCTCTTTAAGCCCACGGAAAAGCTCACTTTTCAGCCCGGCGGCTTGATTAACGACAGCAGCGCCGGATCGGGTGGCGCGGTTTATTTAGATACTAACTATAAATTTACGGACTGGTTTAATCTGACGTTCCGCTATCGCTATAACCATAATAATTACGACACGCCGGACTATAACGGGCAGATGGATAAGAACGACACGCACGAGTTTGCCAACTACTGGAATTTCAACGTTACGGATGCGTTTTTCTACACCTTTGAGCCGCACTTTTTCCAGCGCGTGAACGATTACCACAGCAAAAATGGCAAAGACCATCACTGGGAAATGACCAATAAGTTCAGCTACAGGATCGACAGAAACTGGCTGCCGTACCTCGAACTCCAGTGGCTGGACCGATGGAATGATTACAACCGGGAGCAGTACCGGATTCGGTTGGGGTTACGGTACTCGTTCTAATAAAAAAGCCGCTGATCTCTCAGCGGCTTTTTAGTTGCCGGGTGGCGCTCGCGCTTACCCGGCCTACGGATTGACCGTATTAGTCTTCTTTCGCACCGCGCATAGCACGTTTACGATCGTTCTCGGTCAGGTGACGTTTACGGATACGAATTGACTGAGGAGTCACTTCTACCAGTTCGTCGTCATCGATGAATTCCAGAGCTTGCTCCAGGGTCATCTTGATCGGTGGAACCAGAACCGTGGCTTCGTCAGTACCGGACGCACGCATGTTGGTCAGTTTCTTACCGGTCAGGCAGTTAACGGTCAGGTCGTTAGAACGACTGTGAATACCGATGATCTGGCCTTCGTAAACTTCAGCACCGTGACCCAGGAACAGCTTACCGCGATCCTGCAGACCGAACAGTGCAAACGCAACCGCTTTACCCTGACCGTTGGAGATCAGCACGCCGTTGTTACGCTGGCCCACTTCGCCCGGACGCACGTCGTCGTAATGGCTGAAGGTGGAGTACAGCAGGCCCGTACCGGAGGTCATGGTCATGAACTCAGAACGGAAGCCGATCAGGCCACGGCTTGGGATCACGTAGTCGAGACGTACGCGGCCTTTGCCATCTGGATTCATGTTTTTCAGGTCGCCTTTACGCTCGCCCAGCGCCTGCATCACAGAACCCTGGTGCTGCTCTTCAACGTCCAGCGTGACGTTTTCGAACGGCTCTTGTTTACGGCCGTCGATTTCGCGGAAGATAACTTTCGGACGGGAAACCGCCATCTCGAAACCTTCACGACGCATGTTTTCGATCAGAACTGACAGGTGCAGCTCACCACGACCAGAAACGCGGAATGCATCAGCGTCTTCGGTTTCTTCAACGCGCAACGCAACGTTGTGCACCAGCTCTTTGTTCAGACGGTCAAGGATCTGACGGGAGGTAACGAACTTACCTTCTTTACCACAGAACGGAGAGGTGTTGACGTTAAAGAACATGGATACGGTTGGTTCATCAACGGACAGGGCTGGCAGCGCTTCGACGTTCTGCGGATCGCAGATAGTGTCAGAGATGTTCAGCTCACCCAGACCGGTGATTGCAATGATGTCGCCAGCTTCAGCAATGTCGCTCTCGATACGCTCAAGGCCCAGGTGAGTCAGTACTTTACCGACTTTACCGTTACGGGTTTTGCCTTCGCTATCAATGATAGTGACCTGCTGGTTAGGCTTCACTTTACCGCGCTTGATACGACCAATGCCGATGACACCAACATAGTTGTTGTAATCGAGCTGAGAGATCTGCATCTGCAGGGTGCCTTCCAGGTCAACGTTTGGCGCAGGAACACGGTCAACAATCGCCTGGTACAGCGGAGTCATGTCTTCAGCCATGTCTTCGTGATCCAGACCTGCGATACCGTTCAGCGCAGAGGCGTAAACGATAGGGAAGTCCAGCTGCTCGTCGGTCGCGTCGAGGTTAACGAACAGGTCAAATACCTGGTCAACAACCCAGTCAGGACGCGCGCCAGGACGGTCAACTTTGTTGATAACAACGATTGGCTTCAGACCATGAGCAAACGCTTTTTTGGTCACGAAGCGCGTCTGGGGCATTGGGCCATCCATTGCGTCAACGACCAGCAGAACGGAGTCTACCATGGACATTACACGTTCAACTTCACCACCGAAGTCGGCGTGCCCTGGGGTATCAACGATGTTGATACGGTAGTCATTCCATTTGATAGCGGTGTTTTTAGCGAGGATGGTAATCCCACGCTCTTTCTCCAAATCGTTGGAGTCCATCACACGCTCTTGAGTTTCGGCACGAGCATCAAACGTACCGGACTGCTGCAGCAGCTTATCAACCAGGGTAGTTTTACCATGGTCGACGTGCGCGATGATGGCGATGTTACGCAATTTTTCGATCACAACTTTGCCTCAGGCATTTAGAAATAGCGCGTTATTGTACACGGATTAATCGCACTACAAAACAGGATCACAAACATCCCCCGCAAACAAGTATTGCAGAGATGCTTTGTGATCGCTTTCACGGAGCGGTAAAAGGGCACTTTAACGTAAATTGCACCAATATGGTGCTCAATGTTCACATTGAAGCACTACACTGGTGCAACAAAACCATCGTGGTGCAGCCCTTTTGCACTATGGTGCGCATGATAACGCCTTTTTGGGGTGTTTTAAAAGTTGGCACAGATTTCGCTTTATACAAATACAGTAAAAAGATGGCAGCACAGCCGATTTGAAGACCTCGTTACCACGACGACAATGACCAATCTGGAGAGTTAAGTATGTCCGCTGAACACGTTTTGACGATGCTGAACGAACATGAAGTGAAGTTTGTTGATCTGCGCTTCACCGATACCAAAGGTAAAGAACAGCACGTCACGATCCCTGCTCATCAGGTGAACGCCGAATTCTTTGAAGAAGGCAAAATGTTTGACGGCTCCTCCATTGGCGGCTGGAAAGGTATTAACGAATCCGACATGGTTCTGATGCCAGATGCCACTACTGCGCTGATTGATCCGTTCTACGAAGAACCAACCCTGATCATCCGCTGCGATATTCTCGAGCCAGGCACCCTGCAGGGCTATGACCGCGACCCACGTTCCATTGCGAAACGTGCTGAAGAGTACCTGCGTTCTACCGGCATTGCAGACACCGTTCTGTTCGGGCCAGAGCCAGAGTTCTTCCTGTTTGACGATATCCGTTTCGGCGCGTCTATTTCAGGTTCTCACGTTGCCATCGATGACATCGAAGGTGCATGGAACTCTTCCACCAAATACGAAGGTGGTAACAAAGGTCACCGTCCTGGCGTGAAAGGCGGTTACTTCCCGGTTCCTCCGGTCGATTCTTCACAGGACATCCGTTCTACCATGTGTCTGATCATGGAAGAGATGGGCCTGGTTGTTGAAGCGCATCACCACGAAGTGGCGACCGCTGGCCAGAACGAAATCGCGACCCGCTTCAACACCATGACCAAAAAAGCGGATGAGATTCAGATCTACAAATACGTTGTACACAACGTGGCGCACCGTTTCGGTAAGACCGCGACCTTCATGCCAAAACCAATGTTTGGCGACAACGGTTCCGGTATGCACTGCCACATGTCCCTGTCCAAGAACGGTACTAACCTGTTCTCTGGCGACAAATATGCCGGTTTGTCTGAGCAGGCGCTGCACTACATCGGTGGTGTTATCAAACACGCTAAAGCGATCAACGCCCTGGCAAACCCAACCACTAACTCCTATAAGCGTCTGGTCCCAGGCTACGAAGCACCAGTCATGCTGGCGTACTCTGCCCGTAACCGTTCTGCTTCTATCCGTATCCCGGTGGTTGCGTCTCCGAAAGCACGTCGTATCGAAGTGCGCTTCCCGGACCCGGCTGCTAACCCGTACCTGTGCTTCGCAGCACTGCTGATGGCCGGTCTGGACGGTATCAAGAACAAGATCCACCCAGGCGAAGCGATGGACAAAAACCTGTACGACCTGCCGCCAGAAGAAGCGAAAGAGATCCCACAGGTTGCTGGCTCTCTGGAAGAAGCCCTGCAGGCGCTGGACGCAGACCGTGAGTTCCTGACGGCTGGCGGCGTGTTCACTGATGAAGCTATCGATGCTTACATTGCGCTGCGTACTGAAGAGAATGACCGCGTGCGTATGACTCCGCATCCGGTTGAGTTCGAACTGTACTACAGCGTTTAAGTAAAAAATTAATACCCGGCGAGACACTCGCCAGAAGATTTTTTGTTGCCGTGGAAACTTTCAGCCCATCTTCGGATGGGCTTTTTTCTCCACCAACAACCTGATCTCACGCGCTTTTTGCGCCCAAAAAGCTATACTGCACTAAATTAGTGCAACCAACTCCAGGAGACTGCTGAATGGCAACTGGCACGCTGCCCGATGCTGGGCAGATCCTCAATTCTTTAATTAACAGTATTTTGCTGGTCGACGACGAGCTGGCGGTGCATTACGCCAACCCGGCGGCGCAACAGCTGCTCGCCCAAAGCGCACGTAAACTGTTTGGTACGCCACTTCCGGAATTACTGAGTTATTTTTCGCTGAATATTGGCCTGATGCAGGAAAGTTTGCAGGCCGGTCAGGGATTCACCGATAACGAAGTGACGCTGGTGATCGACGGGCGTTCGCATATTCTTTCTCTGACGGCGCAGCGCCTGCCTGATGGGTTGATCCTGCTCGAAATGGCACCGATGGATAATCAGCGTCGGCTCAGCCAGGAGCAGCTTCAGCACGCACAGCAAATCGCTGCCCGCGACCTGGTGCGTGGCCTGGCCCATGAAATCAAAAACCCGCTGGGTGGCTTACGCGGCGCGGCACAACTCCTGACCAAAGCGCTGCCCGACCCTGCACTGGCGGAGTACACCAACGTCATCATTGAACAGGCCGATCGCCTGCGTAATCTGGTTGACCGTCTGCTTGGGCCGCAGCAGCCGGGAATGCATGTCTCGGAAAGCATTCACAAGGTGGCGGAGCGGGTGGTGAAGCTCGTTTCGATGGAGCTGCCGGAGAACATCACGCTGGTGCGCGATTACGACCCAAGCCTGCCGGAACTGGCGCACGATCCGGATCAGATTGAACAGGTTCTGCTGAATATTGTGCGCAATGCCTTGCAGGCGCTGGGGCCGGAAGGGGGCGAAATCATTTTGCGTACCCGCACTGCGTTCCAGCTCACTTTGCACGGCGTGCGTTATCGTCTGGCGGCACGCATTGATGTGGAAGATAACGGACCGGGTATTCCGTCGCATCTGCAGGACACGTTGTTCTACCCGATGGTAAGCGGCCGCGAAGGTGGCACCGGGCTGGGACTCTCCATTGCCCGTAACTTGATCGACCAACACTCTGGCAAAATTGAATTTACTAGTTGGCCGGGACATACCGAGTTTTCGGTTTTCCTGCCGATTAAAAAATAAAGGTGACGTTTATGCAACGAGGGATAGTCTGGGTAGTCGATGACGATAGCTCCATCCGTTGGGTGCTTGAACGCGCACTCACGGGGGCGGGTTTAAGCTGCACGACGTTTGAGAGCGGCAGCGAAGTGCTCGATGCACTCACCACCAAAACGCCGGATGTTCTGCTGTCGGATATTCGCATGCCGGGAATGGACGGACTGGCGCTTTTAAAGCAGATCAAACAGCGTCACCCTATGCTTCCGGTCATCATAATGACGGCGCACTCCGACCTGGACGCTGCCGTCAGTGCGTACCAGCAAGGGGCGTTCGATTATCTGCCTAAACCGTTTGATATCGACGAAGCGGTGGCCCTGGTTGAGCGCGCCATCAGCCACTATCAGGAACAGCAGCAGCCTCGTAATACCCCCGATTTTGGCCCAACCACGGACATCATCGGTGAAGCGCCTGCCATGCAGGATGTGTTTCGCATCATTGGCCGTTTGTCGCGTTCATCCATTAGCGTATTGATTAACGGCGAATCGGGAACCGGTAAAGAGCTGGTTGCCCATGCATTGCACCGCCACAGCCCACGAGCAAAAGCGCCGTTTATCGCCCTGAACATGGCGGCGATCCCGAAAGATTTGATTGAATCCGAGCTGTTTGGCCACGAAAAAGGGGCGTTTACCGGCGCGAATACCATTCGTCAGGGGCGCTTCGAACAGGCCGATGGCGGGACGCTGTTCCTGGATGAAATTGGCGATATGCCGCTGGACGTTCAGACCCGCCTGCTGCGCGTGCTGGCCGACGGACAGTTTTATCGCGTGGGGGGGTATGCCCCGGTGAAAGTGGATGTACGCATTATCGCCGCAACGCACCAGAACCTGGAGCTGCGCGTGCAGGAGGGGAAATTCCGTGAGGATTTATTCCACCGTCTGAACGTTATCCGTGTTCATCTGCCGCCGCTGCGTGAGCGTCGTGAAGACATTCCCCGTCTGGCGCGTCACTTCCTGCAGGTAGCCGCCCGCGAACTGGGTGTGGAAGCCAAACAGCTTCATCCGGAAACCGATGCCGCCCTCACCCGCCTGGCGTGGCCGGGTAACGTGCGTCAGCTGGAAAATACCTGCCGCTGGCTGACGGTCATGGCCGCCGGGCAGGAAGTGCTGATTCAGGATTTACCGGCTGAATTGTTTGAAGCCACTGCACCAGAGAGCAGTACCGGGCAAGCGCTGCCGGACAGCTGGGCGACGCTGCTGGCGCAGTGGGCTGACCGCGCGCTGCGTTCCGGTCATCAAAACTTGCTCTCTGAGGCTCAGCCGGAGATGGAACGCACGCTGTTAACCACTGCGCTTCGTCATACGCAGGGGCATAAACAGGAAGCCGCCCGCTTGCTGGGGTGGGGACGCAATACCCTGACGCGCAAGCTGAAAGAACTGGGCATGGAATAGCTGTGTAAAGATGATTAATTGAGCGCAAATTGCCGTTATTTTGCGCTTTACTGTTCCGATGAGTTTTGTATGATCGTGCCCGGAAATTGGGGGGATCATCATGCTGGAATCATTCGTAAATTTGCTCTCAAGCGGAGCAGCGGAAAGCCACACGCCACAAACCGCCGTAGCTGCTGTGTTGTGTGCGGCGCTGGTTGGGCTGTTTAGCTAGCGGGTTTGAATGTAAAAGCCGGGTGGCGGCTTCGCCTTACCCGGCCTACATTTCACGCTTTTGGTAATGCGCCTTAAATCACCCGCGAGAACTGCTGCATACGCGCCTTCTGCCGCAGATATGCATCGAAACACATGCAGATGTTACGAATCAACAGACGCCCTTTCGGTGTAACCTCAATCGCACTCTCCGAGACATCCACCAGCCCATCTTTCGCCAGCGGCGCAATCAGCTTCAGGTCTTCGGCAAAGTAATCGCTAAATTGCAGCTCCCATTGCGCCTCCACGTCGCTAAAGACGAGGCGGAAGTTGCAAATAAGCGCCTTAATCACATCACGACGAATGCAGTCGTCGCGGGTTAGCGCGATACCGCGCCACAGGGCGTTGCCGGTTTCATCCACCTGCTGATAATACTGTTTTAGCTCTTTCTGGTTTTGCGCGTAGCAGTCGCCAATCATGCTGATAGCCGAGACGCCCATACCCAGCAGATCGGTATCGCCCTGCGTGGTATAGCCCTGGAAATTACGGTGCAGAACACCTTCACGCTGGGCAATCGCCAGCTCGTCATCCGGGCGGGCAAAGTGATCCATGCCGATAAACTGATAGCCAGTATCGGTCAGCGAGGTGATGGTTTCCTGCAGGATATCCAGCTTCTGTTGGGCGGATGGCAGGTCGGCGTCTTTGATTTTGCGCTGTGCGGCGAATAGCGTCGGCAAATGTGCATAGTTAAAGACGCTCAGGCGGTCCGGGTTGAGTTCAGCCACGCGTTTCAGCGTGAAGGCGAAACTCTCCGGCGTCTGCTTCGGCAGGCCGTAAATGAGGTCGATATTGGTCGAGGTAAAGCCGATGTCACGCGCATGGTTGAGTAAGGCGAAGATAAATTCTTCATCCTGCTCGCGGTTTACCAGACGCTGCACCTCTTTGTTGAAATCCTGCACGCCCATGCTCAGGCGGTTGAAACCTTCCTTGCGTAAGTGATCCAGTACATCCAGTTCGATTTCACGCGGATCGACTTCGATCGAGATTTCGGCGTTATCGTTAAAATGGAAGTTACCACGCAGCAGCGCCATCAGACGGCTGATCTGCGCTTTATTCAAGTAGGTTGGTGTACCGCCGCCCCAGTGAAGCTGGCTGACGTGACGCCCTTTAAACAGCGGTGCGCGGTGCAGAATTTCTTGTTCGAGCGCATCGAGATACTGGTCTGCTTTGTGCTGCTGGCGAGTAACAATTTTATTGCAGCCGCAGAAGTAGCAGAGCTTGTGGCAAAACGGAATATGGACGTAGAGCGACAGCGGGCGCTCAGGGTAGCGCGCGACCGCCTGCTGAAAATCCGCCTCGCCGAAGGCATCGGAGAACTCCAGCGCGGTGGGGTATGAGGTGTAACGCGGCCCGGAATAGTTATATTTCTGGATTAGGGCCAAATCCCAGTCGATAGATGGTACAGACATGCTCACTCCTTCCGTTGGTGTCGCGTTCGTATACGGCGGCCCGTTCTGACCCCATTGTGGGCCATCATTCGGGTGCGCAGCCACTTCTGTCGCCGCGACAACCGCCGTAGTTTAACGAATAACCACACCAGATAACATATAACCGGAAGGGTTATAAGCAGGACGAGTGTACCTGCCGGGTGCAAATGTTAGTTTCCACCCTTCAGAAGACGCATCATATCTTCCTGCTTTTCGTCTTCCTCTTCGTCTTCTTCATCATCGTAAGACAGACCAAGTTTCTGCATCAGTTCATCAATGCGGTCCAGTTTGGCATCAACCCATGACTGCTCTTCGGCGGTCAGGGTTTCACCCTCTTCAAGACGTTCCAGCAGCGCATCCAGGCGCTCATCGTTCTCCAGCATATCCAGCTCAGCCTGCGGTGAAAGCATAGGTTTCTCGCTCTTTGGTTTGTGCTGCTTAGTGACCGGGGTGTCTGTCACGCCCAGTGGAATGGGAGTTTTACTGCCGATACGAGGATCTTTCTGCTGTTTGCCTTTTGCAGAATTGCCCGCTGCACCGCCACCGTTCGCACGGCTTCCCGCAGCATGGCCACGATGCTTTTTATCGCGTTTGCGATCGCGCGCTTCCTGGTTCAGTTCTTCGCGCGTTTTGCGGCGTGCTTTTGCCGGGCGTTTCGCGCCCGCAGCGGAGGTCGGTTTTTTCATGATGTTTTATCTTTAAGTCGTTTTCTTCAGTATAGAATTGCGGCGAAATCTAGCAGAAAGCAAGCAAAGAAAAAAGGCGACAGAGCAATCTGTCGCCTTTTTTCCTGACTCACAACCCTTAACGGGTCAGACATTCCGTGTTTGCCAACAACAAACCCTGTTTATCCCTTAGCCATTATCGTCCGTGATATCGTTCCGTTTCCTGTTAAAACGCCTCCAGGCGCTGGTCATCCTGACTATCCTGAGTCTTCGCCTCCTGGCGCTCCTGACCCTTATCCTTAAGTCGTTATCCTGTTGGCATCCTCGCCTTGACGCACACTTTACCTTGTTCCTTTAAACTAACAAGCAACGAAAGAGTACAAAAATGGATTTTCAGATAATTACCTAACATCAACTTACTGATTTTAAAGATTTTGCATTTTTTAACGCCTGCGATTTCTCTTAAATCTCCCATAGCCTTTATGGCAGATCTCTTACAATTACCAGGGTTTTCGCTTACAGGCTTCTTACGATGAGAAAAGCCTTTTGCCCGCATTCAGGTATAATCCCCCGCAGATTACGATTTTTGGAGACGACCACGTGACTACCTGGAACTACCAACAGACGCATTTTGTCACCAGTGCGCCCGATATTCGCCACCTGCCTTCCGATACGGGCATTGAAGTGGCATTTGCTGGCCGCTCCAATGCGGGGAAATCCAGCGCTCTGAATACGCTGACGAATCAGAAGAGCCTGGCGCGTACCTCAAAAACCCCTGGCCGAACGCAGCTGATTAACCTGTTTGAAGTGGCTGAAGGCAAACGCCTGGTCGACTTGCCGGGCTACGGTTATGCGCAAGTTCCGGAAGAGATGAAGATCAAATGGCAGCGCGCGCTGGGTGAATACCTGGAAAAACGCCAGTGCCTGAAAGGTCTGGTGGTGCTGATGGATATTCGCCACCCGCTAAAAGATCTCGATCAGCAGATGATCGACTGGGCTGTAGCAAGTGATATCGCAGTGCTGGTACTGCTGACAAAAGCGGATAAGCTGGCAAGCGGTGCGCGTAAAGCGCAGGTGAATATGGTTCGCGAAGCAGTGCTGGCCTTTAATGGCGATGTGCAGGTTGAGCCATTCTCCTCGCTGAAAAAACAGGGCGTGGACAAGCTGCGCCAGAAGCTCGACAGCTGGTTTAACGAGCTGGAACCCGCGACAGAAGCGGAAGAAGAGTAATACCCGGCGCGGCAATGTCCGCGCTTTTTTTTGCCCGAATTTTCTTTGCCGCAATAAAAAACGCCCCAGTCATTACTGACTGGGGCGGCTAAAATATTCAGCCAAATCCGATTACGTGAAGTAAAAGGTCTGAAAGATAGAACATCTTACCTCTGTACCCTACGCCGTTAACTCTACCCCTTTTTTATCTGTAGACAAAGCACTTTTTGTAGTTTTTTTTCATTCTTTACATAGGGAATTCTAATGATCGTCACAAAACGCACGTCGTTATGTTGCTAACTTACATAAAACGCGCGTTATTCGATGAACCCTTAGTGAGCCTGATCCCAGTTTTCTCCACTGCCCACTTCCACCAGCAACGGCACGTCCAGTTTCATGCTGCTTTCCATCAGTTCGTGGATCTTCTTCGACACGTTTTCCAGATCGTCTTTGTGCACTTCGAACACCAGTTCATCGTGTACCTGCATGATCATTTTCACACGTGGTTTCTCTTTTTCCAGCCAGGCATCTACGGCAATCATTGCGCGCTTAATGATGTCTGCAGCCGTTCCCTGCATCGGGGCATTGATCGCCGCACGCTCTGCGCCAGCACGTCTCGCCGCGTTGCTGGATTTGATATCCGGCAAATAAAGTCGACGGCCGTCCAGCGTTTCAACGTAGCCTTTCTCTTTCGCCTGTGCGCGGGTGCGTTCCATATACTCCAGTACGCCCGGATAACGCTCGAAGTAGAGATCCATATACTTCTGCGACTCTTTACGCGGAATATTGAGCTGGCGCGAAAGGCCAAACGCGCTCATGCCGTAAATCAAACCGAAGTTAATCGCTTTCGCACTGCGACGCTGTTCGTTTGTCACGCTCTCCAGCGGCAAGCCAAACACTTCAGCGGCAGTCGCCCGGTGAATATCCTTGCCTTCTGCAAAGGCCGTCAGCAGGCCTTTATCGCGCGATAAATGCGCCATAATGCGCAGTTCGATTTGCGAATAGTCGGCTGAGACAATCAAATAGTCATCCGGAGCGACAAAGGCCTGACGAATACGACGCCCTTCCTCATTACGTACCGGAATGTTCTGCAGGTTTGGATCGGTTGATGAGAGTCGCCCTGTCGCTGCAACTGCCTGGTGATAAGAGGTATGCACGCGGCCCGTTTTCGGGTTGATCATCAGCGGCAGCTTGTCGGTGTAGGTCGATTTCAGCTTCGCCAGACCGCGATACTCCAGAATAACTTTCGGTAGCGGGTGATCCAGCGCCAGCTCTTCCAGCACCTCTTCAGACGTCGAAGGCGCGCCGCCAGGGGTTTTCTTCAGCGGCTTGATACCCTTTTTTTCAAACAGGATGGTTTGTAGCTGTTTCGGAGACGAGAGGTTAAACGGCTCCTCAGCGAGTTCATGTGCCTTTTGCTCAAGTTCAGTCAGGCGCTGTGCAAGCTCACCCGAATGGTTATGCAGTACCGTTGGGTCGATTTTCACGCCGTTGCGTTCAATACGGGAAAGCACTGGTACCAGCGGCATTTCGATATGCTGGAACACATTCAGTGGGCCTTCATGCTTCTGTAGTTTTGGCCACATTTTCAGATGCAGCTGCAGCGTGACATCGGCATCTTCCGCCGCATAGCGCCCCGCCTCTTCCAGAGCAATCTGGTTAAAGGTGAGCTGATTTTTGCCTTTCCCGGCAATCTCTTCAAAGGTGATAGTTTTGTGCTTCAGCCAGCGGTCAGATAAGGAGTCCATATCATGTCGGCCCGCTACGCTGTCCAGAATGTAGGATTCCAGCATGGTATCGAAAGCAATACCGCGCAGTTCAATACCGTAGTTTTGCAGAATACCGCGATCGTATTTGAGGTTTTGCCCGACCTTAAGCGCCTTGTCATCTTCAAGAATGGGCTTCATGAGTTCGAGTACGCGTTCGCGCGAGATCTGATCGGGCGCATCCAGATAGTCATGCGCAACGGGCACATAGGCAGCAACGCCCGGCTCTGTCGCAAACGACAGACCTACCATATTGGCTGAGATGTTATCGAGGCTATCGGTTTCCGTATCGAAGGCAAATACTGGCGCTTTTTTCAGTTTCTCGATCCAGGCGACGAGCTGTGACTCTTCGAGAACGGTCTCATAGTTATCGAAGGAGAGTGCTGTGGCCTCTTCCTCTGCCTGTTCTTCGGCATCCACAACAATCGTCTCTTTCGGCTTCGCAGCGGGCTTCGCCCCTTTTGCCTGCAGCCATTTGCCGGCTTCCACGTCAGAGGTCCAGCGTTTGAATTCGTATTTCTTAAACAGGCCAAGCAGTTCATCAGCGGCTGGCTCCTGGACTTCCAGCTGCTCGCAGGTTAACTCCAGCTCAACGTCGGTTTTGATTGTTGCCAGCTGATAAGAGAGGTACGCCACCTCTTTGTTATCTTCCAGTTTCGTGGCCATGGTTTTTGCACCACGGAAGGTGAGCCCGGCGATTTTTTCAGGCTCCGCGTACAGCGTATCCAGCCCTCCCAGCCCCTGCAGCAACGCCTGAGCGGTCTTTTCACCTACGCCTGGCACCCCAGGGATGTTATCCGAGGAGTCGCCCATCAGCGCGAGGAAGTCGATAATCAGCTCTGGCGGCACGCCATATTTTGCCACCACCTCTTCCGGCCCCAGAATGGTGTTAGTCATGGTGTTAATCAGAGTGATACCTGGCGTCACCAGCTGCGCCATATCTTTATCGCCGGTGCTGATCAGTACCGGACGGCCCAGTTTTTCCGCTTCACGCGCCAGGGTGCCGATCACGTCATCGGCTTCTACACCAGACACGGCCAGCAACGGTAAGCCCATCGCTTTCACCATCGCATGCAGTGGCTCGATCTGCGCACGCAGGTCGTCTGGCATTGGCGGACGGTGAGATTTGTAATGCTCAAACAGCTCATCACGGAAGGTTTTGCCCTTCGCATCAAAAACGACCGCCGCATGGGATGGCTGATACTGAAGAATCAGGCTACGCAGCATGTTAAGCACACCGTACATCGCGCCGGTCGGTTCCCCTGCGCTATTGGTCAGAGGAGGAAACGCATGATACGCCCGATACAGGTAAGAAGAGCCGTCGACGAGAATAAGAGGGTTTTCTGGGATCTGAACCATAATGTCCGTGCCTTTAATTAATTTATGGGTAAAGGATGCCACAGAAGGATGAAAACATCAGTTTTTAGCGCCAGATAGAGGAAAAGATTTTGCGATCGTGAAGATCGCTCGCAAATTCAATCTGTGGATAAGTTTGTGTATATTTTAAATTCAGATGAATAACGTTCGTTAATTTGATACAGGATAGTGTAATTTTACGTTCTATATCAGTCTGTTATAAATCGATCTTTGTCAATATGTCTAACTGATGACAATTTAGACTATGTGGATATAAGGCCCGCTTAGTGTTCTCGCCTGGATGAATCCGCTGTCTGGCCGGTAAAGCCACAAACTCACCGCGTGAAAGCACGCTGCTTTTGTCTAATTTCTGGTAAAATCAGCGCCCAGCACCGGATAGCCGGCTGCTCAATTACAGCTAACTATCTGAAAATATTCATTATGTCGAGATTTCTCGCTGCGATAACATTACTGCTAAGCATCCTTTTAACTATTCTGGTTACCGTCGCCTGTTCTGTACCGATCATTGTCGCCGGAATAATTAAACTGTTGCTGCCTGTGCCTCCGGTATGGCGAGCGGTATCTGCTTTTTGTAATTTCATGATGTACTGCTGGTGTGAAGGGCTGGCGATCCTGTTGCATCTGAACCCACATCTCAAATGGGATGTTGAAGGTCTGGACAGGCTGAACAAAAAGAACTGGTATTTGCTGATCTGCAATCACCACAGTTGGGCAGATATCGTTATTTTGTGTGTTCTGTTTCGTAAACACATCCCGATGAATAAATACTTTCTGAAGCAACAGCTTGCCTGGGTTCCTTTTATTGGTCTGGCCTGTTGGGCGCTGGATATGCCGTTTATGAAACGCTATTCGCGCAGCTATTTAATTCGTCATCCGGAACGCCGTGGGAAAGATGTGGAAACCACGCGCCGCTCCTGCGAGAAGTTTCGCGCACATCCGACGACGATTGTTAACTTTGTCGAAGGCTCTCGTTTTACCGAAGAGAAACGTCAACAGACGCGCTCCCCTTTTCAGAACTTGCTACCCCCTAAGGCGGCGGGTATTGCAATGGCACTTAACGTGCTGGGTGAGCAGTTCGATAAATTACTCAACGTCACGCTCTGCTACCCGGAAAACGACAAAACGCCGTTTTACGATATGCTTAGCGGTAAACTGACGCGCATTGTCGTGCGCGTTGATCTGTTGCCAGTCGATGCTGAACTGCATGGGGATTATGTGAACGATAAGAATTTCAAACGTCGTTTCCAGCTTTGGCTTAATACGCTCTGGAAAGAAAAAGATGAGCGGATAAACAACATAAAATCTTCATATAAAAACGCCGGTCATTGACCGGCGTTTTTATTTTTGCGAAAGGATTACTTTTTCTCAACCAGGTATTTCACGGTGTCTGCGTACTGCTGTACGAAGATATCCATGCTGCTGGTGTCCATGCCCTGCATGTTCAGCTGATATTTGCCGTTAACATACATTGCCGGAACGCCCTGCAACTGCAGGTCAGCGGCGGCTTTTTCCTGCTGAGCAACCAGCGATTTCACCACGAAGCTGTTCCACGCTGCGTCGTAGTCTTCGCCTTTCACACCGGCATCAACAAACACTTTGCGGATATCCGCAGTGGTTTGAACAGTCTGGTTTTTTTGTACGGCTTCGAACATTGGGGAGGTGATCTTATCTTCCACACCCAGTGCAATCGCAACCGCCCACGCCTGAGTCAGATCTTTGCCCAACGGGCCAAGGAACTCAACGTGGTATTTCGTCATTTTGGTGCCTTCTGGCAGCTTTTTCTTCACGTTATCAGAAACATGCAGCACCTGCTCGAACTGATAGCAATGTGGGCAGTAGAACGAGAAGAACTCCAGCACCTGTGGCTCGCCAGCAACCGGCTTGTCCAGCGTGATGTACTGCTTGCCGTCGGTAAACTGCGCAGCAGAAGCGCTAAATGCCAGAATCATACCTGCCAGCGCCAGCCAAATTTTTTTCATGATCAACTTTCTCCTGGGTGTGTCCAATTTAGTACATCGGCGTTAATTGTAGAGGCGGTTCCTGAAGAACCTTAACCTGCTCGGTAAAAGTGGATATCTGGTTGCGCCAGTAATCCTCTCCGGCAAGCCACGGGAAATTTCGGGGAAATGCGGGATCTTCCCAACGCCTGATTAACCATGCGAGATAATAAACAAAACGCATCGCACGTAAAGGCTCTATCAAGGCAATTTCGTCTGAATTAAAGGGGCTAAATTCTTCATACGCTTCAATAATGGTTTCAAGCTGCATGCGTTGCTCAGCGTTATCACCGTTGAGCAGCATCCACAGATCCTGAATCGCGGGGCCCATGCGCGCATCATCAAGATCGACAAACAGAGGACCATCGCGCCAGAGAATATTACCCGCATGACAATCGCCATGCAGGCGCAGGACAGGAATATCCTCACGCCAGCAGTCTTTTACCGCATCAATAAGTTTATCGGTCGCGTGGAGGAAATTATCCTTAAGCGCACCAGGGATAAGCGTCGAGTTATCGAATACCTGGCGGGGCTCGATAAGATATTCCTGAATACCGATAGTCGGGCGGGAAATAAACGGTTTTTTGCGTCCCGTCTGGTGAATGCGCCCCAGATAGCGAGCAACCCATTCCATTTGATCAATATTATCAGCTTCAAACTGACGGCCGCCCAGGCTTGGAAATACGGCGTAGTAAAACCCTTCGTGCGTGAGCAGCGATTGGTTATTGAATTTCAGAGGTGCAGCAACGGGTACATCGTCATCCAGCAGATCGTGGGCAAACTGGTGCTCTTCCTGAATCTGTTCTGCCGACCAGCGCTTGGGACGATAGAACTTTACGACGAAGCGCTGGCGATCCTCGTCCTGAAATTGATAGACGCGGTTTTCGTAGCTATTTAAAGGGGTTAGCCCGGAATCCACCCGAATACCCTGCTCGAACAGCGCATCCATAATGGTATCCGGGTGTAGTGTCTGGAAAGTAAAAGCCTGGTCGTTCATCCGATCATCCGGAAATTATACGAATGATTCAGGATATCATCTTGTGGCGATTTCGGTGGCTCCGCTTACAAGGTTTTACTCTTTAATTACGCCACGCGCTCGTAGCAGTGCCGTTTTAAAATCTTCCTCATAATCTTTCTGAATACCCGGAATTACAGCATCCTTAGCAGAGTCGCGCATTTTGAGGTGGTAGATCAGGATATCGTCAGAAAGGTCAGCCAGTTCGCCGTCAAAACCTGACTCTTTCGCCAGTTTCTGTAAAAATTGCATCAGATTCAGCTCGGGCTCTTTCTGCCAGGCTGGCTGGAGGAGTTCAATAACTTCATTCAGACGTTTACATTTCATAATGGTGCTCCTTTCATTTAGAGAGACACGTTAGCAGGGTCAATCCCACAATAAAAGAGGCGATATTCGTGAATGAGTGTCGGGAAATTATCGGGGTCGTTCTGGCCGGTGGCAGAGCGACGCGAATGGGCGGTAAAGATAAGGGACTTCAACTCCTGAACGGCAAACCATTATGGCTGCATGTTGCTGATTCGCTTGAAACTCAGGTTGCATCCATAGCGATTAGTGCCAATCGTCATATCGATACTTATCAGCAAAGCGGGTATCCCGTTTACCAGGATAACCTGGCGGATTACCCAGGGCCGCTGGCGGGTATGCTCTCGGTTATGCAGCAGTCAAAGGGTGAATGGTTTCTCTTTTGTTCATGCGATACGCCGTTTATCCCGTCTTGCCTGGTGGAACGCCTGGTGCAGCATCGTGG
The DNA here is from genome assembly GCF_009176645.1 of Enterobacter oligotrophicus. Lineage (NCBI taxonomy): Bacteria > Pseudomonadati > Pseudomonadota > Gammaproteobacteria > Enterobacterales > Enterobacteriaceae > Enterobacter > Enterobacter oligotrophicus. Next base: position 2,501,875 of record NZ_AP019007.1, on the reverse strand, counting down.
TAATTCACCCGTAGTATGGGTACACGACGGCGAGCGTGATCATCCTACAATCGCATTGATTAACAGCGAGCTAGAACCTGATATGCAAGATTATCTGGCTGCTGGAGAACGAAGAGTAATGGTGTTTATGCGCCAGTCTGGCGGCCATTCGGTTGATTTTGGCGATCTGAAATCCGCATTTGTGAACGTGAATACGACAGAAGATTTGCAGACGATGCAGGAGCATAAATGATCCCCGTATTAGCGATTGCCGCATGGAGCGGCACAGGTAAAACCACGCTGCTGAAGAAACTAATACCAGCGCTTTGCGCTAAAGGTATTCGCCCCGGATTGATTAAGCATACTCACCATAATATGGATGTTGATAAGCCGGGAAAAGACAGCTATGAGCTGCGTAAGGCGGGCGCAGCACAAACGATGGTGGCGAGCAATCAGCGTTGGGCGTTGATGACAGAAACACCGGATGAAGCACCGCTGGATCTCGCTTATCTTGTCAGCCGGATGGATCATTCCACGCTGGATTTAGTGCTGGTTGAGGGCTTCAAGCATGAGGATGTTGCGAAGATCCTGCTATTCAGAAGCGATACCGGGCATGATGTTCATGAGTTAACGCTGGATGAGCATGTGATTGCTGTGGCCAGTGATGTTGCGCTTTCACTGGAAGTGCCAATTCTGGATTTGAATAATGCGGAAGGGATTGCGGAATTTATTCTGGAGTGGTGTGCGGTCTGACTTTGGCGGCTTTGCCTTACCCGGCCTACAAAATTCGGCGGTTCAGAAACGCAAAAAGGCCATCCTTCCGGATGGCCTCTTCACTTAATTGATGCCTGGCAGTTCCCTACTCTCGCATGGGGAGACCCCACACTACCATCGGCGCTACGGCGTTTCACTTCTGAGTTCGGCATGGGGTCAGGTGGGACCACCGCGCTACAGCCGCCAGGCAAATTCTGTTATCTGTATCAGGCTGAAAATATCGTCTCTCACCGCCAAAACACCTTCGGCGTTGTAAGGTTAAGCCTCACGGTTCATTAGTATCGGTTAGCTCAACGCATCGCTGCGCTTACACACCCGACCTATCAACGTCGTCGTCTTCAACGTTCCTTCAGGACTCTCAAGGAGTCAGGGAGAACTCATCTCGGGGCAAGTTTCGTGCTTAGATGCTTTCAGCACTTATCTCTTCCGCATTTAGCTACCGGGCAGTGCCATTGGCATGACAACCCGAACACCAGTGATGCGTCCACTCCGGTCCTCTCGTACTAGGAGCAGCCCCCCTCAGTTCTCCAGCGCCCACGGCAGATAGGGACCGAACTGTCTCACGACGTTCTAAACCCAGCTCGCGTACCACTTTAAATGGCGAACAGCCATACCCTTGGGACCTACTTCAGCCCCAGGATGTGATGAGCCGACATCGAGGTGCCAAACACCGCCGTCGATATGAACTCTTGGGCGGTATCAGCCTGTTATCCCCGGAGTACCTTTTATCCGTTGAGCGATGGCCCTTCCATTCAGAACCACCGGATCACTATGACCTGCTTTCGCACCTGCTCGCGCCGTCACGCTCGCAGTCAAGCCAGCTTATGCCATTGCACTAACCTCCTGATGTCCGACCAGGATTAGCTGACCTTCGTGCTCCTCCGTTACTCTTTGGGAGGAGACCGCCCCAGTCAAACTACCCACCAGACACTGTCCGCAACCCGGGTAACGGGTCCACGTTAGAACACCAGCCATTAAAGGGTGGTATTTCAAGGGCGGCTCCACGCAGACTGGCGTCCACGCTTCAAAGCCTCCCACCTATCCTACACATCAAGGACCAGTGTTCAGTGTCAAGCTATAGTAAAGGTTCACGGGGTCTTTCCGTCTTGCCGCGGGTACACTGCATCTTCACAGCGAGTTCAATTTCACTGAGTCTCGGGTGGAGACAGCCTGGCCATCATTACGCCATTCGTGCAGGTCGGAACTTACCCGACAAGGAATTTCGCTACCTTAGGACCGTTATAGTTACGGCCGCCGTTTACCGGGGCTTCGATCAAGAGCTTCGCGTTGCCGCTAACCCCATCAATTAACCTTCCGGCACCGGGCAGGCGTCACACCGTATACGTCCACTTTCGTGTTTGCACAGTGCTGTGTTTTTAATAAACAGTTGCAGCCAGCTGGTATCTTCGACTGATTTCAGCTCCACCCGCAGGGGCTTCACCTACATATCAGCGTGCCTTCTCCCGAAGTTACGGCACCATTTTGCCTAGTTCCTTCACCCGAGTTCTCTCAAGCGCCTTGGTATTCTCTACCTGACCACCTGTGTCGGTTTGGGGTACGATTTGATGTTACCTGATGCTTAGAGGCTTTTCCTGGAAGCAGGGCATTTGTCACTTCAGCACCGTAGTGCCTCGTCATCACACCTCAGCGTTAAAAGGTACCGGATTTACCTGGAACCTCCGCCTACATGCTTAAACCGGGACAACCGTCGCCCGGCCGACATAGCCTTCTCCGTCCCCCCTTCGCAGTAACACCAAGTACAGGAATATTAACCTGTTTCCCATCGACTACGCCTTTCGGCCTCGCCTTAGGGGTCGACTCACCCTGCCCCGATTAACGTTGGACAGGAACCCTTGGTCTTCCGGCGAGCGGGCTTTTCACCCGCTTTATCGTTACTTATGTCAGCATTCGCACTTCTGATACCTCCAGCAACCCTCACAGGCCACCTTCAACGGCTTACAGAACGCTCCCCTACCCAACAACACATAGTGTCGCTGCCGCAGCTTCGGTGCATGGTTTAGCCCCGTTACATCTTCCGCGCAGGCCGACTCGACCAGTGAGCTATTACGCTTTCTTTAAATGATGGCTGCTTCTAAGCCAACATCCTGGCTGTCTGTGCCTTCCCACATCGTTTCCCACTTAACCATGACTTTGGGACCTTAGCTGGCGGTCTGGGTTGTTTCCCTCTTCACGACGGACGTTAGCACCCGCCGTGTGTCTCCCGTGATAACATTCTCCGGTATTCGCAGTTTGCATCGGGTTGGTAAGCCGGGATGGCCCCCTAGCCGAAACAGTGCTCTACCCCCGGAGATGAGTTCACGAGGCGCTACCTAAATAGCTTTCGGGGAGAACCAGCTATCTCCCGGTTTGATTGGCCTTTCACCCCCAGCCACAGGTCATCCGCTAATTTTTCAACATTAGTCGGTTCGGTCCTCCAGTTAGTGTTACCCAACCTTCAACCTGCCCATGGCTAGATCACCGGGTTTCGGGTCTATACCCTGCAACTTAACGCCCAGTTAAGACTCGGTTTCCCTGCGGCTCCCCTATTCGGTTAACCTTGCTACAGAATATAAGTCGCTGACCCATTATACAAAAGGTACGCAGTCACCTAACAAGTAGGCTCCCACTGCTTGTACGTACACGGTTTCAGGTTCTTTTTCACTCCCCTCGCCGGGGTTCTTTTCGCCTTTCCCTCACGGTACTGGTTCACTATCGGTCAGTCAGGAGTATTTAGCCTTGGAGGATGGTCCCCCCATATTCAGACAGGATACCACGTGTCCCGCCCTACTCTTCGAGTTCACAGCATGTGTGCTTTCGTGTACGGGACTATCACCCTGTACCGTCGGACTTTCCAGACCGTTCCACTAACACACACACTGATTCAGACTCCGGGCTGCTCCCCGTTCGCTCGCCGCTACTGGGGGAATCTCGGTTGATTTCTTTTCCTCGGGGTACTTAGATGTTTCAGTTCCCCCGGTTCGCTTCACAGCACTATGTATTCATGCTGTGATGATGCACCGTAGTGCACCGGGTTTCCCCATTCGGACATCGCCGGGTCAAGGGTTCATATCACCTCGCCGGCGCTTTTCGCAGATTAGCACGTCCTTCATCGCCTCTGACTGCCAGGGCATCCACCGTGTACGCTTAGTCGCTTAACCTCACAACCCGAAGATGTTTCATCTTCATGATTGCGAAAATTTGAGAGACTCGAACACACATTAACTGTGTGTCGTTTCAATTTTCAGCTTGATCCAGATTTTTAAAGAGCAAAACTTCTTAATGCACTCAAAAGTACATTCAGAAGTTCATCATTCATCAGACAATCTGTGTGGACACTACAAAGGCAGGTTCTTTAAGGTAAGGAGGTGATCCAACCGCAGGTTCCCCTACGGTTACCTTGTTACGACTTCACCCCAGTCATGAATCACAAAGTGGTAAGCGCCCTCCCGAAGGTTAAGCTACCTACTTCTTTTGCAACCCACTCCCATGGTGTGACGGGCGGTGTGTACAAGGCCCGGGAACGTATTCACCGTGGCATTCTGATCCACGATTACTAGCGATTCCGACTTCATGGAGTCGAGTTGCAGACTCCAATCCGGACTACGACGCACTTTATGAGGTCCGCTTGCCCTCGCAGGGTCGCTTCTCTTTGTATGCGCCATTGTAGCACGTGTGTAGCCCTGGTCGTAAGGGCCATGATGACTTGACGTCATCCCCACCTTCCTCCAGTTTATCACTGGCAGTCTCCTTTGAGTTCCCGGCCTAACCGCTGGCAACAAAGGATAAGGGTTGCGCTCGTTGCGGGACTTAACCCAACATTTCACAACACGAGCTGACGACAGCCATGCAGCACCTGTCTCACGGTTCCCGAAGGCACATTCTCATCTCTGAAAACTTCCGTGGATGTCAAGACCAGGTAAGGTTCTTCGCGTTGCATCGAATTAAACCACATGCTCCACCGCTTGTGCGGGCCCCCGTCAATTCATTTGAGTTTTAACCTTGCGGCCGTACTCCCCAGGCGGTCGACTTAACGCGTTAGCTCCGGAAGCCACGCCTCAAGGGCACAACCTCCAAGTCGACATCGTTTACGGCGTGGACTACCAGGGTATCTAATCCTGTTTGCTCCCCACGCTTTCGCACCTGAGCGTCAGTCTTTGTCCAGGGGGCCGCCTTCGCCACCGGTATTCCTCCAGATCTCTACGCATTTCACCGCTACACCTGGAATTCTACCCCCCTCTACAAGACTCCAGCCTGCCAGTTTCGAATGCAGTTCCCAGGTTGAGCCCGGGGATTTCACATCCGACTTGACAGACCGCCTGCGTGCGCTTTACGCCCAGTAATTCCGATTAACGCTTGCACCCTCCGTATTACCGCGGCTGCTGGCACGGAGTTAGCCGGTGCTTCTTCTGCGGGTAACGTCAATTGCTGTGGTTATTAACCACAACACCTTCCTCCCCGCTGAAAGTACTTTACAACCCGAAGGCCTTCTTCATACACGCGGCATGGCTGCATCAGGCTTGCGCCCATTGTGCAATATTCCCCACTGCTGCCTCCCGTAGGAGTCTGGACCGTGTCTCAGTTCCAGTGTGGCTGGTCATCCTCTCAGACCAGCTAGGGATCGTCGCCTAGGTGAGCCGTTACCCCACCTACCAGCTAATCCCATCTGGGCACATCTGATGGCAAGAGGCCCGAAGGTCCCCCTCTTTGGTCTTGCGACGTTATGCGGTATTAGCTACCGTTTCCAGTAGTTATCCCCCTCCATCAGGCAGTTTCCCAGACATTACTCACCCGTCCGCCGCTCGCCGGCAAAGTAGCAAGCTACTTTCCGCTGCCGCTCGACTTGCATGTGTTAGGCCTGCCGCCAGCGTTCAATCTGAGCCATGATCAAACTCTTCAATTTAAGTTTGATGCTCGTGAATTAAACTTCGTAATGAATTACGTATGTTCACTCAGAGACTTGGTATTCATTTATTGTCCGAAGACATTAAGAATCCATGTCACTTTGAGTGCCCACACAGATTGTCTGATAAATTGTTAAAGAGCAGTGCCGCTTCGCTTTCGCAGCGGCGCGGGGTGTGCATATTACGCTTTCCCGCTTCAGAGTCAAGCGTTTATTTCGCATTTCCCTGCTAACCCGGCGGCGTGTGTGCCGTTGTTCCGTGTCAGTGGAGGCGCATTATAGGGAGTTATTCCGATGTGACAAGAGGAAATTTAAAAAAAATTTCCGTCCGTGTTTTTTTTCACCAGAAGAGATGAAATCAAGCTACAAATTGTTCTATTTGATGTATCTGCAACCACAAGCACACTCCAGATGGCATACTTACCCGCATGAACAATTAAGGAATCAGAGCAATGCCCTTAAGCGCACAACAGCTGGCAGCACAAAAAAACTTATCATATGTGCTGGCAGAGAAGCTGGCTCAGCTGATCTTAGTGGGTAAATATGCCCCAGGTAGCATCCTGCCGGGTGAAATGGAACTGGGCGACCAGTTTGGCGTAAGCCGTACCGCCGTTCGTGAAGCGGTGAAAACCTTAACGGCAAAAGGAATGGTACTGCCGCGTCCACGCATTGGCACACGTGTGATGCCTCAGAGCAACTGGAACTTCCTCGATCAGGAGCTTCTCTCCTGGTGGATGACCGAAGATAATTTCCATCAGGTCGTCGATCATTTCCTGGTGATGCGCAGCAGCCTTGAACCTCAGGCGTGTCTTCTTGCCGCTACGCTCGGGACAGCAGAACAAAAAGCACAGCTCAACACTTTAATGGAAGAAATGGTGTTCCTGAAAAAACACTTCAACCGCGAACGCTGGATTGAGGTGGATATGGCCTGGCATGAACATATCTATATGATGAGCGCAAATCCGTTCCTGACGTCCTTTGCCTCTTTATTCCATTCGGTGTACCACACCTACTTTACTTCTATTACCCAAAATGAAGTGGTGAAGCTGGATCTGCATCAGGCGATTGTAGATGCCATTCAGGAGAGCGACGGGCAGCGAGCCCTGAGTGCATGCCAGGCACTACTGGCCGCACCAACCCACCAGCAGGTAAATAAATGACAGAGAAAAAAGCGCGCAGCATGGCGGGACTGCCTTGGATTGCAGCCATGGCGTTTTTTATGCAGGCACTGGATGCCACCATCCTTAATACCGCCCTTCCTGCAATAGCGCAAAGCCTTAACCGCTCCCCGCTGGCGATGCAATCCGCCATCATCAGCTACACCCTGACGGTTGCCATGCTCATTCCGGTAAGCGGCTGGCTGGCCGATCGTTTTGGCACACGCAAAGTGTTTATGCTGGCGGTCACGCTCTTTACGCTCGGTTCGCTGGCCTGTGCGCTGTCCACATCCTTAACGGAGCTGGTCATCTTCCGCGTACTTCAGGGAGTTGGCGGGGCAATGATGATGCCCGTAGCACGTCTGGCATTATTGCGCGCCTACCCGCGCAGCGAGCTCCTTCCCGTTCTTAATTTTGTCACGATGCCGGGGCTGGTCGGTCCGATACTCGGCCCAGTGCTCGGCGGTGTGCTGGTCACCTGGGCGAGCTGGCACTGGATCTTCCTGATTAATATTCCGATCGGTGTGGCGGGCCTGATTTATGCCCGAAAATATATGCCGAACTTCACCACGCCACGACGCAGCTTCGACATGGGCGGCTTTTTCCTGTTTGGCCTGAGTCTGGTGCTGTTCTCCAGCGGGATGGAGCTGTTCGGTGAGAAAATTGTGGCGACGTGGCTTGCACTGTCCGTCATTCTCGCTGGTATTCTGCTGTTTCTTCTTTATATACGTCATGCGCGTCGCCACCCGACACCACTTATTTCTCTGTCCCTCTTTAATACCCGTACCTTCTCGGTCGGTATCGCAGGCAATATTGCCTCACGTCTGGGGACGGGCTGCGTCCCTTTCCTGATGCCATTAATGTTACAGGTGGGTTTTGGCTATCCGGCGCTGATTGCGGGCTGCATGATGGCACCCACGGCGATGGGCTCGATTCTGGCAAAATCGACCGTCACGCAGGTGCTACGCTGGTTTGGCTACCGTAAAACGCTGGTTGGCGTAACGATCTTTATCGGGCTGATGATTGCGCAGTTCTCGCTGCAGTCCGCCGCGTTACCGGTCTGGATGCTGATCCTGCCGCTGTTTGTGCTGGGAATGGCGATGTCGACGCAGTTCACGTCAATGAACACCATCACGCTTGCGGATCTGACCGACGAAAACGCCAGCAGCGGCAACAGCGTACTGGCTGTCACGCAACAGTTGTCGATAAGCCTGGGTGTTGCCGTGAGTGCCGCAGTGCTGCGGTTTTATGAAGGTTTTGATAGCGCGAACACCGTCGAGCAGTTCCACTATACCTTTATCACCATGGGCGCACTTACCGTGGTGTCGGCGCTGGTCTTTATGTTGTTAAAACCGAAAGATGGCCGGAACCTGATTAAAGAGCGCCATAAAGCAAAGGCTAAACCGAACCCCGTTCCATCAGAACAGGAGTAAGCTGCAGGCGTTGTTGTTGCAGCGTGGGCTGCGCCATACGGTGGATCAAGACATCAATGGCCAGCTCACCCAGTTCATCTTTCGGCTGATGAATGGTCGTCAGCGGCGGCGTCATATAGCGCGCCAGTTCGATATCATCATAACCAATCACCGCCATATCGTCCGGAACGCGCAGCCCCGCCTGATACAACGCCTGATAAGCACCAAATGCCATCGCATCATTGCCAATAAAGACCGCCTGCGGGCGCGGCTCTTGCGTCAGCAGTTTCTGCATCGCTTCAAAACCACCATTAAATTCAAAATCGCCGGTGATCCGATAGCCATCAGGAATGGCAAGCCCTGCCCGCTCCATTGCGGAGAGATACCCTTCCAGACGCAAGCGCGCCGGGGTTTTATCCAACGGGCCGGTAATACAGGCGATGCGGGTATAACCTTTATCGAGCAAATACTGCGTCGCCATGTCGCCGCCCAGCAGCGAGTTATCCTGAATCAGATCGCTGGTGCCGTCGAACGGTGCCCAGTCCATCATCACCGTGGGAATTGAGGGATAGCGCTGGATAATCTCTTTCGAGGGTTGATGCGTTTCGGTACACAGCAGCAATAACCCGTCGACGCGTTTTTGCATCAGCGTCTCCAGATTACGGTTCATACGCTGCTCATCACCTTCGGTATTGCACAGCACCAGGCTGTAGCCACGCTCGAAGCAGCTACGCTCCACACCGCGCACAAGTTCAGAATAAAAAGGGTTGGTACTGGCCGTGATCAGCATGCCGATGGTGCGCGTCTGGTTGAGCTTCAGGCTGCGCGCCAGCGCCGATGGCGCATAGTTGAGATCTTTTACTGCGGCTTCGACTTTCTCCCGAATCGCCTCGCTAACGAAGCGATCGTTATTAATAACGTGGGAGACCGTCGAAGTAGAAACGCCCGCCATGCGGGCGACATCTTTCATCGTAGCCAAGCGTTACCCCTGCTGACTTAAAAATTCATCAATCTCGTTGCGCCACGGAACGGAAGGCTGTGCCCCTTTGCGTGTTACCGCTATCGCTGCAGCAGCATGTGCAAAGCGAATGGCATCCTCCATTCTCTCGCCTTCCAGCAGCGCCGTCACCAGCGCACCATTAAAGGTATCTCCCGCCGCGATGGTATCAATGGCTTTCACCTTAAAGCCCGGCACACGATGGCCTTCACCATTTACGCTTGCCCACACGCCGCGGCTGCCAAGCGTGATGATCACCGTCCCGATGCCTTTATCATGCAATGCTTTTGCCGCACGGGCAGCATCGTCGTCATTTTCAACGCGAATACCCGTTAGCTTTTCCGCTTCGGTTTCGTTGGGGGTAATGATATCTACCAGCGCCAGCAGCTCGTCTGATAATACACGGGCAGGCGCGGGATTAAGTACGACAGTGGTATGATTTTCATGCGCAATTTTGGCCGCAGCCAGCACGCTTTCCACGGGCGATTCCAGCTGCATTAGCAGTGCTTCTGCGCCCGCAATAATCTCTCGTTGGGCTTCGACACGTTCTGTCGTCAGCGCGGCGTTAGCGCCCGCATGAATACCGATGACATTCTCACCTTCCGCATTGACGAAAATCAGCGCCACGCCGGTGGATTCCCCTTCGACCACGCTCACTGGTGCAATATCAATGTTGTCACTTACCAGCTGTTTGCGCACGCGCTCACCGGTATCGTCATCGCCCGTACAAGCGATAAACGCGATATTCGCGCCACTGCGCCCGGCGGCGACGGCCTGGTTTGCGCCCTTACCACCAAATGCCACCTGGTACTGATTACCCGTGACGGTTTCGCCCGGCGTCGGGAACGTTTCAAGGTTAAGAATGTGATCGGCATTGATACTGCCAAGGACGACGAGGTTGCCTGCGGTTTTCATGGTTGGGGTGTCCGTCTGAGAGCGCCACCGGTGTTACCCGGTGGCGTATGCCACACTTTTCTTTATTGGTGTCCCTCAGGCAGCCAGCGACTGCCTGAATCGCCTTTTACTGCTTGATAACCAGTTTCAGGTCAACCGGATATTTGGCCTGAACTTTTTCGCCCTTCAGCACTTTATCGGCAGTTTCAACGCCAGTCGCGCCAATCTGCTCAGGCAGCTGAGCGATGGTCGCAGCCAGTTTGCCATCATTTACCGCTTTTTCACCATCCGGCGTGCCGTCAAATCCGACAACCATCACATCAGATTTACCTGCAGTTTGCAGCGCGCGCAGTGCACCCAGCGCCATTTCGTCGTTCTGTGCGAACACAGCCTGCACGTCAGGATGCGCGGTCAGCAGGTTCTGCATGACGTTCAGACCTTTAGTACGGTCGAAGTCTGCCGGCTGGCTCGCCAGCACGTTAAATTTGTGTGCTGCAACGGCCTGCTGGAAGCCTTCGCCACGTTCACGCGCTGCGGAAGTCCCGGCAATGCCCTGCAGTTCGATAACCTTCGCACCTTCACCTGCTTTCTTCGCGATGTAGTCACCCGCAATTTTGCCGCCCAGCACGTTATCAGACGCGATGTGGCTGACCACGTCGCCTTTAGTGGCCTGACGGTCCAGCGTGATGACCGGGATCTTCGCCTGGTTTGCCATCTTCACGGCGTTACCCACGGCGTCGGAATCGGTTGGGTTGATCAGCAGAATTTTGGTGCCACGAACGGTTAAGTCCTGAACGTTAGCCAGCTCTTTCGCCGGGTTGTTCTGGGAATCCAGCACCACCAGGTTGTAACCCAGTTTATCCGCTTCTTTCTGCGCGCCATCCTTCAGGGAGACGAAGAACGGGTTGTTCAGGGTAGAGACCACCAGCGCGATGGTGTCTTTTGCCATTGCGTTAGCACTCACGGTTGCGCTCAGCGCGACAGCAGAAACCAGGGTAGCCAGTTTTTTCATGTTCATATCTAAGATGTCCTGTAGTGTCGTCAGTTACTGTTTTTTGTTGTCTACCAGTACCGCCAGCAAAATCACCACTGCTTTAACGATCATCTGGTAATAGGAGGAAACACCTAATAAATTCAAACCATTATTCAGGAAACCAAGGATCAGTGCGCCGATCAATGTCCCAACAATGCGACCTTTACCGCCCGCAAGACTCGTACCGCCCAGAACCACTGCCGCAATGGCATCCAGCTCGTACCCTGTACCCGCCGTCGGCTGCGCAGAAGAGAGGCGCGCCACTTCGATGATGCCCGCCAGAGACGCCAGCAGACCGCACAGGGAGTAAACGATAATTTTAACTTTGTTGACGCTAATACCGGACAGACGCGTTGCCGCTTCGTTACCGCCCAGCGCATAGATATAACGGCCAAGACGAGTGTGGTGCAGCATGTACCACGCCGCCAGGAAGACGATAGCCATGATCCAGACCGGCGTCGGCACACCCAGCGGGCGGCCGATACCGAACCAGCCAAACAGATCCGCGTTATCGGTAAAGCCAGTATTGACCGGGCTACCATTGGTATAAACCATCGTCACGCCGCGCAGCAGCAGCATCATCACCAGCGTCGCGATAAACGCCTGAACGCGGCCTTTCGCCACAATCACGCCGGTCACAGCACCAATCGCCGCGCCTGCCGCCAGGGCAGCAGCAACGGCCACCAGCGCGTTGACTTCAATCCCGACAATGGAAGCCGCTATCGCACCGGTGAGCGCCAGCAGGGAACCGACGGACAGATCGATACCTGACGTCAAAATCACCAGCGTCATCCCGACCGCCATAATGGCGTTCACAGACGTCTGCTGCAGAATGTTGAACAGATTATTAACGGTGAAAAAGTTCGGGCTCATGGTCGACACAATCGCGATCAGCACCAGCAGGGCAATCAGCGATTTTTGTTCCATCAGCCATGCTTTTGTGAAATAACGGCGACCAGAAACAGCCTGGGTAGTCATCTTCTTACTCCTGATTCACGCGATTTAGCTTGCCCACAGCGGCAGCCATCAGAACTTCCTGGGTGGCCTGCTCGCGAGTGAATTCACCGCCGAGATGCCCTTCATGCATAACAATAATGCGATCGCTCATACCTAATACTTCTGGCATCTCGGAAGAGACCAGAATGATGCTCAGGCCGTCAGCCTTGAACTGGTTAATCAACTGATAGATCTCTTTCTTCGCGCCTACGTCAACGCCGCGGGTTGGCTCGTCGAGGATCAGCACTTTCGGGCGCGTCATCAAACCACGCGCAATCGCCACTTTCTGCTGATTACCGCCAGACAACAGGCCAATCGCCTGCTCCATCGACGGGGTTTTGACGTTAAAGAGGCGGATAAAATCGCTGACGGCCTGCTGCTCATCTTTGTGTTTCAGACCGCCGCCGCTGCGGCTGAAATAGCGCAGCGCGGTCAGCGACATGTTCTCTTTCACTGACATGCCCAGCACCAGGCCATCACGTTTGCGGTCTTCAGAGATATAAACAATGCCGTTTGCCAGACCATCCTGCGGAGAGCGAGTGACCACTTCATGGCCGTCAAGGGTGACGTAACCGCTGGTGCGCGGCAGTGCGCCGTAGAGCACTTTCATCAGTTCGGTACGGCCCGCACCCATCAGGCCCGCGACGCCCAGGATCTCGCCCTGACGCAGAGTAAAGGTCACGTCGTTCACGCCCGGACCGCAGAGGTTATCCACCTTCAGGCGGATCTCACCCGGCGCTTTGTCCAGACGCGGATACTGATCTTCGAGCTTACGTCCCACCATCATTTCGATAAGCGTATCTTCGGTCAGGGTTGCCACTTCACGCTCGGCAATAAACTGCCCGTCGCGGAAGACGGTGACGTCATCGCAGATCTCGAAAATCTCTTTCATGCGGTGAGAGATATAAACAATTCCGCGTCCCTGCGATTTCAGCTCGCGGATAACGCGGAACAGGGATTCGGTTTCGGTATCGGTCAGGGCGTCGGTCGGTTCATCCATGATGATGACCTTCGACTCAAAGCTCAGCACCTTCGCGATTTCCACCATTTGCTGATCGCCAATGGAGAGGTCCCCCACCAGGCGGTCGCTCTTAAAGCGCAGGTTCAGCTTCGCCAGCAGTTTGTCCGCTTCGGCATACATCGTTTTCCAGTCGATTTTGCCAAACCGGTTCACGAACTCGCGGCCGAGGAAGATGTTCTCAGCAATAGTGAGCTGCGGGATCAGGTTCAGCTCCTGGTGGATAATACCGATACCCGCTTCCTGAGAGGATTTTGGGCCGTTGAAGGTGGTCTCTTTACCCAACCAGACGAGCGAACCAGCATCGCGTTGATAGATACCGGTCAACACTTTCATCATGGTGGATTTACCAGCGCCGTTTTCGCCGACCAGCGCCATGACGCGTCCGGCGTATACGTTCAGCGCTGCGCCGGAGAGGGCTTTTACGCCAGGGAACGATTTATCGATCCCTTTGAGTTGCAGTAATGCGTCCATGATGGCCTCAGAAAGTGACGCCAGCACAGAGAATGATATTCGCATACGGGGAACACTCCCCGCTGCGAATCACCGCCTGACTGTCTGCGGTTTGTTGTTTGAACTGCTCGTGCGTTGTGTAACGAATTTCTATGGTGTTTCCCTGGTGTTGCTGCAGTTGCTCAATGTGGCTGAGCAACGTTTCGTGGAGTTGCGGATTATGTTGTTTGATTTCCGTCGCGAGAATGGCCGTCTCAACCTGCATCTCCGCGGTCACTACATCCAGTACCTGCATAAACGAAGGAACACCCTGCGTTAATGCCATATCAATACGGGTAGTGCTGCGCGGAACCGGTAAGCCTGCATCGCAAACCACCAGCGTATCGGTATGCCCAAGACGGGAAATAACCGATGAGATTTCTGAGTTGAGTACCGTGCCTTTCTTCATTTTCTTGCTCCACTAGCGAAACGTTTCGCTAAAAAGAGTGTAGACGCAAGAGTGTTCAGAAAACCACCATGACGTAACGGAATTGTGATCGACGTCGAAACGTTTCGCTAAGTGAAATGTAATAGAGGAAAATTGCCCGGCGGCGCTACGCTTGCGCGGGCCTACGGGTCTGGTAGGCCGGGTAAGCGCAGCGCCACCCGGCATTTCATGAGGACTTAAATCTCGACCTGCGTCCCCAGCTCAATCACGCGGTTAGGCGGGATCTCAAACTGGTCAGGCGCACGCAGGGCGTTACGCTGCAGAATCAGGTACAGCTTGCCGCGCAGGCGCAGATACCACGGACGTTTTCCGATAATCAGCGACTCGTGCGACATAAAGAAGGATGTTTCCATCATGCGACAGCTCAACCCTTCCAGACCGCAGCGGTGGAACACCTCTTCCACGTTCGGCGTTTCGCGCCAGCCGTAGCTTGCCACCACGCGCCAGAAGGTTGGCGACAGTTGCTCGATCTGCACTCGGCGTACGTTGTGAACATACGGCGCATCTTCGGTACGCAACGTCAGGAGGATCACCCGCTCGTGCAGCACTTTGTTGTGCTTGAGGTTATGCATCAGCGCAAAAGGGATCACATTCAGCGCACGGGACATATACACCGCCGTGCCCGGTACGCGCACCGGCGGGGATTTTTCCAGCGACGCGATCATCGCCTCCAGAGAATTACCGTGCTCGTGCATGCGGCGCAGCAGACGGAAACGCTCGCTCTTCCACGTGGTCATCACAATGAACATCACCAGGCCGAGCGTCAGCGGCAACCAGCCACCGGAGACAATCTTATCCAGGTTTGCGGAGAACAGCGGCACGTCGATACACAGGAAGCCAACCAGAATCAGCCCCACGAGGAATTTGTTCCAGTGCCAGTTACGGTACGCCACCGTGGTGGAGAGAATCGACGTCAGCACCATCGTACCGGTCACAGCGATACCGTAGGCCGCCGCCAGGTTGCTGGAGTGCTCAAAGCTAACGATAACGATCACCACAGCAAAGTAGAGCAGCCAGTTAATAAACGGAATGTAGATCTGGCCGGATTCCATTTCTGAGGTGTGGATAATGCGCATTGGAGAGAGATACCCCAGACGCACCGCCTGGCGCGTCAGCGAGAACACACCGGAAATCACCGCCTGAGATGCGATAACCGTCGCCAGCGTCGCGAGGATCAGCATCGGTACCAGCGCCCAGTCCGGTGCCAGCAGGAAGAACGGGTTTTTAATCGCTTCAGGGTGTTTAAGCAACAGCGCGCCCTGACCAAAGTAGTTCAGTACCAGTGACGGCAGCACGACGGTAAACCACGCCACGCGGATAGGCAGTTTCCCGAAATGCCCCATGTCGGCATACAGCGCTTCAACACCGGTAATAGAAAGCACCACCGCGCCCAGCGCCACAAACGACACCACTTTATATTCAAGGAAGAAGTGAACGGCCCACATCGGGTTCAGCGCATGCAGGACATCCGGGTTAGCGATAATGCTGCGTAAGCCCAGTGCCGCCAGGATCAGGAACCACGCCAGCATAATTGGCGCAAACAGTTTACCCACCAGCCCGGTGCCGTGTTTTTGAATAGCAAACAGCAGCGTCAGCACAATAATGGCAAGCGGGACGACCCACGTATCGAGCTGCGGCGCGATGATCTCCAGCCCCTCAATTGCAGACATCACCGAAATTGCCGGGGTAATAACTACCTCTCCATAGAAGAAGCTACCGCCAATCAGACCGATGATGACCAGCACCGATGTCATTCGGGCGGAGGTATTGCGTCCGGCAAGGGACATCAGCGTCAGGATACCGCCTTCGCCCGCGTTATCCGCGCGCATCACGAAGGAGAGATATTTAACAGAAACCACCAGGATCAGTAGCCAGAAAATGAGTGACAGGAAACCGAACACGGCGTCACGTTCAACACCAAAGCCAAACTGACCGGACAGACATTCACGAAGCGTATAAAGCGGGCTGGTGCCGATATCACCGTAGACAACCCCGATCGCCGCAAGTGTTATTGCGGGTAATGATTGCTTATTATCAGTGCTCATAGACTAGTCTTTTCGTTTAAATAACAAATGTGTGCTTAGTCCCTTGGCCCACAAAAAGCGCACAGTATGCACGATTCAATGCAAAATCGTACCCCTAAATGCAACCGCGTTAATGTAGCGCAAAGAAAATAGCGCCGCACTTCAGTCTATTACCAGCCCTGACTGAAACGTCTATACTCGCTTCAATTGGCCGCCACGACGGCGAAAGGATGCAAAACTATTATGGCTCACTCACATTTATTAGCAGAAAGAATTTCCCGCCTCAGCAGCACACTGGAAAAAGGCCTGTACGAGCGTAGCCACGCCATTCGTCTCTGTTTACTGGCAGCGTTGAGTGGCGAAAGCGTGTTTCTGCTGGGGCCGCCGGGCATTGCCAAAAGCCTGATTGCCCGCAGGCTGAAATTTGCCTTTCAGAACGCGCGCGCCTTCGAATATCTGATGACCCGGTTCTCCACCCCCGAAGAGGTTTTCGGCCCGCTCTCCATTCAGGCATTAAAAGATGAGGGGCGCTATGAGCGTTTAACGACAGGGTATCTTCCTGAAGCAGAAATTGTCTTTCTTGATGAGATCTGGAAAGCTGGCCCCGCTATCCTGAACACCCTGCTCACCGCGATTAACGAACGTCGGTTCCGCAATGGTGCCAGCGAAGAGAAAATCCCGATGCGCCTGCTGGTGGCCGCCTCAAACGAACTGCCGGAAGCCGACAGCAGCCTTGAAGCGCTGTATGACCGTATGTTGATTCGCCTGTGGCTGGACAAAGTGCAGGACAAATCGAACTTTCGCTCCATGCTGGTAAGTCAGCAGGATGAAAATGAAAACCCGGTGTCTGCCTCACTTCAGGTGACAGATGAGGAGTACCACCAGTGGCAGCAGGATATCGGTAAAATCAAGCTGCCTGACGCTGTCTTTGAGCTAATCTTCATGCTGCGCCAGCAGCTTGATCTCTTACCTTCCGCCCCCTACGTCTCTGACCGTCGCTGGAAAAAAGCGATCCGCCTGCTGCAGGCGAGCGCGCTGTTCAGTGGCCGTGATGCCGTAGCACCGATTGATCTGATCCTGTTGAAAGACTGCCTCTGGCACGATGCTGAAGGCATGAACCTGATGCAGCAGCAGCTTGAAATATTGATGACCGGGCACGCCTGGGGGCAGCAGTCGATGCTCAATCAGCTGGGCGCGATTGCCCAACGGCGCATTCAACTCCAGCAGCAACAAAGTGACAAAACGGCGCTGAAAGTGAACCGTCTTGGCGGTATGTTCGCCCGTAAACCGCATTACGAATTGCCCGCCGAACTGACTGACGTCTCGCTCACGCTTCTGCTTCAGCAGCCGCTTAAACTTCATGACATGCAGGTAGTGCACGTGACGATTGAACGCATCGCCCTGGCACAGTGGCTGGATAAAGGCGGAGAAATCCGCGGCAAGCTCAACGGCATCGGTTTTGCGCAGCCGTTGACGATGGAAGTCGACAGCAGCCAGCATCTGGTGATCCGTGATGTCAGCCTGCAGGGATCGCGTCTTGCGCTGCCGGGCACCGCCTCAGACAGCGTGCCGGAAGAGATCAAACAGCAACTGGAGTCGCTTGATACCGAGTGGCATCAGCAGCATACGCGCTTCAGCGAACAGCAAAAATGCCTCTTTATTCATAGCGACTGGTTAGGTCGTATCGAAGCCAGCCTGCAGGATGTCAGCGCGCAGATCAAACAGGCGCGACAATGCTAACGCTGGACACGCTCAACGTCATGCTGGCGGTCAGTGAAGAGGGGTTGATCGAAGAGGTGGTCATCACTCTGCTGGCCTCACCGCAACTGGCGGCATTCTTTGAAAAATTCCCAAAGCTCAAAAAGGCGATGACCGACGATCTCCCACGCTGGCGCGATAATTTGCGGCAGCGTTTTAAAGAGACCGAAGTCCCGCCGGAATTGACGGAGGAGGTTGCCAGCTATCAGCAATGCCAGCGGCTTTCGACACCACAATTTATCGTCCAGCTACCGCAAACGCTGACGCTGCTCGACAAAGTTCACTCTCCCTTTGCCAGCCAGGCCCGCGCGCTGGTCACGGATAACGCCACCTTTACGCCCGCGCTGCATACCCTGTTTTTACAGCGCTGGCGGCTCAGCCTCGTCGTACAAGCCACCACGCTCAACCAGCAGTTACTGGATGAAGAACGCGAACAACTGCTCAGTGAAGTTCAGGAACGCATGACGCTGAGCGGCCAACTGGAACAGGTGCTGGTGGAAAATGAAAACGCCGCCGGACGTCTCTGGGATATGAGCGCTGGTCAGCTGCGGCGTGGAGACTATCAGCTGATCGTTAAATACGGCGATTTTCTGACCCAGCAGCCAGAGCTAATGAAGCTCGCGGAACAGCTCGGCCGTTCACGGGAGGCAAAATCCGTCCCAAAGAAAGATGCGCCGATGGAAACCTTCCGCACGCTGGTGCGTGAACCGGCTACCGTGCCGGAGCAGGTTGATGGACTCCAGCAAAGCGATGACATATTGCGCCTGCTGCCCACGGAGCTGAGTACGCTGGGGATGACCGAGCTGGAATATGAGTTCTACCGCAGGCTGGTGGAAAAGCAGCTTCTGACCTATCGGCTACATGGCGAAGCCTGGCGCGAAAAGTTAAGCCAGCGCCCTGTCGTCCATCAGGATTTTGATGAACAGCCGCGTGGTCCCTTTATTGTTTGCGTGGATACGTCCGGCTCAATGGGTGGGTTTAACGAGCAGTGTGCGAAAGCGTTCTGCCTGGCGCTGATGCGGGTGGCGCTTGCCGATCGTCGTCGCTGCTTCATCATGCTGTTCTCAAGTGAAGTGGTGGGCTACGAACTGACCAACCAGCAGGGTATCGAGCAGGCGATCCGCTTTTTGAGCCAGCGCTTTCGGGGTGGCACCGATCTGGCCAGCTGTTTTCGCAGCATCGTTGAGCGTATGCAGGGCGGAGACTGGTATGACGCCGACGCGGTGGTGATTTCCGATTTTATTGCCCAGCGATTGCCGGATGACGTGGTAAATAAGGTGAAGGAGTTACAGCGAGTGCATCAGCACCGTTTCCATGCTGTGGCGATGTCTGCACATGGAAAACCCGGCATCATGCGCATCTTCGATCATATCTGGCGCTTCGATACCGGGTTGCGTAGCCGCCTGCTCAGACGCTGGCGGCGTTAATTAAAGAAGAGAACCTACGCTTTCACGAACCTGCTGCGGCCACACGCCGCACTGCACCTGACCAATATGAGACAGCTGCAGCAGCAGCATGGTCAGACGGGACTGGCCGATACCGCCACCGATAGTCTGCGGCATTTCCCCGCGCAGCAGCGCCTGGTGCCACTCCAGCTGGAGACGATCTTCATCGCCGGTCACTGCCAGCTGGCGCTTCAGCGCGTCAGCATCCACGCGGATACCCATGGAAGAAAGCTCGAACGCATCTTCCAGAACCGGGTTCCAGACCAGGATATCACCGTTCAGGCCGGCAAATTCGCTCTCGCCGGTAGTGCTCCAGTCATCATAATCCGGTGCGCGAACGTCATGACGTTTACCGTCAGACAATTTACCGCCGATCCCAATCAGGAACACCGCGCCCAGCTCTTTGGCGATCGCCCGTTCACGGCCTTTAGCATCCAGTTCCGGGAAGCGGCTCAGCAATTCCTGGCTGTGGACAAAGTGGATCGTATCCGGCAGGAACGGTGCCAGACCAAACTCTTTGCTCACGGCCGCTTCGGTGGCTTTGATCCCGGCGTAGATCGCCTCAACCGTCGATTTCAGCGTACCGATATGGCGCTCACCATCCCCCATCACGCGCTCCCAGTCCCACTGGTCAACGTAGACAGAGTGAATGGGCGTCAGGCGGTCTTCATCGGGGCGAAGGGCTTTCATGTGCGTGTAAAGCCCTTCGCCCGCGCTGAAGTCGTGTTGTCCCAGAGTTTGACGCTTCCACTTCGCCAGTGAATGAACCACTTCAAACTGAGCGTCTGGCAGTGTTTTCACTTTCACCTGTACCGCTTTTTCGCATCCGGATAAGTTATCCTGCGTCCCGTCCCCCACGCGGCTGAGAATCGGTGCCTGGACTTCAATCAGGCCAAGTTTTTCTTCCAGCTGGCGAGAAAAATGGGATTTAACGAAACTGATCTGGCGTTGTTTTGCGATGTAAGCGGTTTTCATTATTTATACTCCTGCGTCCTGTTGGTATTGATTAAGCAACAGAAATGGCCTTGAATTCAATATTCAAACAACAAAAAGCCACCTTCACTTTTGATTCGTTAAAATAAGGCGCTAGAATAGAGAGATTCATCAATCTTCATAAGAAAAACCTATGGAAAATTATCAGATCGACAATCTGGATCGCGGCATCCTGGAGGCCTTAATGGCCAATGCGCGCACCGCCTATGCCGAACTGGCTAAACAGTTTGGCGTCAGTCCGGGGACGATTCACGTTCGCGTAGAGAAGATGAAACAGGCGGGGATCATTACGGGCGCGCGTATTGACGTTAGCCCTAAGCAACTCGGTTACGACGTCTGCTGCTTCATTGGCATTATTCTTAAAAGCGCCAAAGACTATCCTTCAGCCCTGGCAAAACTGAACGCGCTGGATGAAGTCACAGAGGCGTATTACACCACCGGGCACTACAGCATCTTTATAAAGGTGATGTGCCGATCCATCGACGCCCTCCAGCAGGTACTTATCAACAAGATCCAAACAATTGATGAAATTCAGTCCACCGAGACCCTGATCTCCCTGCAAAACCCGATCATGCGGACCATCCGCCCGTGATCGGGCAAATTCATTCCCACATTTTCCACAGGTAGATCCCAGCTCGTTCACAGCGTACAATGGCCGCCTCTTTCTGTGAGCGAGCGATCAATGGCGGACATTACTCTTATCAGCGGCAGCACCCTGGGCGGTGCGGAATATGTAGCGGAACATCTGGCTGAGAAGCTGGAAGATGCAGGTTTCTCAACAGAAACGCTGCACGGCCCGTTACTTGAAGATCTCCCGACTGACGGGGTCTGGCTGCTGATCACCTCCACGCACGGTGCGGGCGATCTGCCGGATAACCTGCAACCTTTATATGACGAACTACTGGAACAACAGCCCGACCTGTCAAATGTCCGGTTTGGTGCAGTCGGTATCGGTAGCCGTGAATATGACACTTTCTGCGGTGCAATAGAGAAAGTCGAAGCCGCTGTGACCTCTTGTGGGGCAAAACAGTTGGGTGAAACGCTGAAGATCAACATCCTCGATCATGATATTCCGGAAGATCCGGCGGAGATCTGGCTGGGTGAATGGAAAAATTTACTCAAAAACGATTAAAGATCACGCAAACAGATGTGGATAACTACGCTTAAAAGCTCGTATTAACCCGTAGTTATCCAACGAATAACTCTGCTGGTGTTTTTGGCCTGTGTATAAAGTCGCGATCTGATCCCAGCTTATACGGTCCAGGATCACCGATCATTCACAGCAAACGATCCTTTCTAACCGCATGATCTTCTTTGCGAGATCGGACTTATCCACAAAGAGTTGCGATCCTAATAAGAGATCACAATAGAACAGATCTCTAAATAAAAAGATCTTCTTTTTAATAGCCCAGGATCCCAATGCTTTCTCGAAAGACTAAAGTTGAGTAGAATCCACGGCCCAGGCTTCAATCCATTTTCATACCGCTTTACGCGAGGCAGACCACCATGTTTTATCAGGATCCTTTTGACGTCATCATCATTGGCGGGGGTCATGCAGGCACTGAGGCCGCAATGGCCGCAGCGCGAATGGGTCAGCAGACCCTGCTTTTGACACACAATATCGACACGCTGGGACAAATGTCCTGTAATCCGGCGATTGGCGGCATTGGGAAAGGACACCTGGTAAAAGAAGTGGATGCGCTTGGCGGCCTGATGGCGAAAGCCATCGATCAGGCGGGCATCCAGTTTAGGATACTAAACGCGAGTAAAGGCCCTGCCGTTCGTGCTACCCGTGCACAGGCAGACCGCGTGCTTTATCGCCAGGCTGTACGTACCGCGCTGGAGAACCAGCCGAATTTGATGATCTTCCAGCAGGCCGTTGAAGATCTGATCGTTGAGAACGATCGCGTTGTCGGTGCGGTGACCCAGATGGGGCTCAAATTCCGGGCCAAAGCGGTGGTGCTGACCGTCGGGACATTCCTGGACGGTAAAATCCATATTGGTCTGGACAACTACAGCGGCGGCCGTGCAGGCGATCCGCCGTCTATTCCGCTGTCTCGCCGTCTGCGTGAACTGCCGCTGCGCGTCAGCCGCCTGAAAACCGGCACGCCTCCACGCATTGATGCGCGAACCATCGATTTCAGCGTACTGGCACAGCAACACGGTGATAACCCAATGCCGGTCTTCTCGTTTATGGGCAATGCCGCGCAGCATCCGCAACAGGTGCCGTGCTACATCACGCATACCAACGAGAAAACCCATGACGTGATCCGCAATAACCTCGATCGCAGCCCAATGTATGCGGGTGTGATCGAAGGGATCGGCCCACGTTACTGCCCGTCGATCGAAGACAAAGTGATGCGCTTTGCCGATCGTAACCAGCACCAGATCTTCCTTGAGCCGGAAGGACTGACGTCTAATGAAATTTACCCGAACGGTATCTCCACCAGCCTGCCGTTTGATGTGCAGATGCAAATTGTTCGCTCAATGCAGGGTATGGAGAACGCGAAAATCGTTCGTCCTGGCTACGCTATTGAGTACGATTTCTTCGACCCACGTGACCTGAAGCCGACTCTGGAGAGCAAATTCATCCACGGTCTGTTCTTCGCGGGCCAGATTAACGGCACCACCGGCTACGAAGAAGCCGCAGCACAGGGACTGCTTGCAGGTCTGAATGCCGCACGCTTCTCCGCTGAGAAAGAGGGCTGGGCACCGGGTCGCTCTCAGGCCTATCTGGGCGTGCTGGTTGACGATCTCTGCACGCTGGGAACCAAAGAACCGTACCGCATGTTCACTTCACGTGCGGAATACCGCCTGATGCTGCGCGAAGACAACGCCGACCTGCGCCTGACCGAAAAGGGCCGCGAGCTGGGTCTGGTGGATGACGAACGTTGGGCGCGTTTCAACGAGAAGCTGGAACGCATTGAACAGGAACGTCAGCGCCTGAAAACAACGTGGGTGAACCCACAGGCGGAAACCGCTGCTGAAGTGAACGCTCACTTAACAGCGCCGCTTTCACGCGAAGCCAGTGGTGAAGATTTACTGCGTCGTCCTGAAGTGACCTATGAGAACCTGGTTAAACTGACCGCGTTTGCGCCGGGCCTTGAAGACGCTGAAGCGGCTGAGCAGGTCGAAATTCAGGTGAAATACGAAGGTTACATTGCACGTCAGCAAGACGAGATCGAAAAACAGCAACGCAACGAAAATACATTGTTGCCGGAAATGCTGGACTATCGGCAGGTGACGGGCCTTTCTAACGAAGTGATCGCCAAGCTGAACGATCACAAGCCTGTGTCGATCGGCCAGGCTTCCCGTATCTCCGGCGTCACACCTGCCGCTATCTCAATTCTGCTGGTGTGGCTGAAAAAACAAGGCATGCTGCGCCGCAGCGCGTAGTGTTTGAAAATCGCCCGGTGGCGCTGCGCTTACCGGGCCTACTGAACTCCGTAGGGCGGGTAAGCGAAGCTCCACCCGCCATTAAGCGTCTCAACAGGTATTTACCGTGCTCAATAAACTCTCTCGTCTGCTGGAAGAAGCAGGTATTTCGCTCACCGATCACCAGAAAAACCAGCTGGTGGCGTATGTCGAAATGCTGCATAAATGGAACAAAGCGTACAATCTGACCTCCGTACGCGATCCCAACGAGATGCTGATTCGCCATATTCTCGAT
This sequence comes from Enterobacter oligotrophicus, assembly GCF_009176645.1. Taxonomy (NCBI): domain Bacteria; kingdom Pseudomonadati; phylum Pseudomonadota; class Gammaproteobacteria; order Enterobacterales; family Enterobacteriaceae; genus Enterobacter; species Enterobacter oligotrophicus. The sequence goes on along the minus strand of NZ_AP019007.1, from coordinate 2,477,885 downwards.
AGCATCGTGGTGGCACCTTATCTGAACGGCGAGCGCTTTATTGACGTCGGCACAGGCCCAGGCCTGCCGGGAATCCCTTTGTCGATTGTCCGCCCTGAAAGCCATTTCACGCTGCTGGATAGCCTCGGGAAACGCGTCCGCTTCTTACGCCAGGTGCAGCATGAACTGAAGCTGGAAAACATCACTCCCGTCCAGAGCAGGGTAGAGGCGTTCCCGGCAGAGCCGCCGTTTGATGGCGTCATTAGCCGCGCATTCGCCTCACTCAACGACATGGTGAGCTGGTGCAAGCACTTGCCGGCAGAAGATGGCTGTTTTTACGCCCTGAAAGGGCAGGTTCCTGAAGACGAAATTGAACAGTTACCGGAAGGTTTTTCCGTCGAATCTATTGAGAAATTACAGATTCCTCATCTCGACGGTGAGCGTCACCTGGTGATTATTAAGCCAAAAAATTTTTAAATAATTAATAAAAAATGTGGAATTTGTGCTGTTCTTGTTGTGTTAAAAATGAGCACACATGGAGAGATTTCACTGAAGCAAATTTAACCGGATTGTTACCAGGGGTTTTCTTACGGTTAACGTTACTAAAATTGTTTATCAGGAAGATAATCAAGCGCGGAAATATCAGCCTGCTAAATATAGAAACCTGCAACAAGAACGCAGTGTTAAATTTTTATTAAGAATGTCAATGAAAGGTTTTTGTTGTATACAGGGCTGTTTTGAAAATAGTTGCGATATTTTGTCTTTAATTTCATAAAGATGAAATTAATCGATTTACGTCTTTGATAAATACATCCTTATCGTAAATGTGTATTTTGTGATCTCGTGCACGCTTTATCACCAACGTTTTCGCGTGGTTTGCAGTTTTGCCTGAAGGTGGACGCTTTCGACAAAAGTTAAAAAACAGCGACGGGGAAAAATATTTAAACATTTATTCACCTTTTCGCTACTTAATGTTTGAAATCACGGGTACGCACCGTATAATTTGACCGCTTTTTGATGCTTGACTCTGAGCCTTAAAGGACGTTTTATACGACACGCGGCATACCTCGAAGGGAGCAGGAGTAAAAACGTGATGTCTGTGTCGCTCTTGAGTGGAAACGTTGCTCGTAAACTTCTGTTCATTCAGTTTCTGGCCGTGATAGCAAGTGGACTGCTGTTTAGCCTCAAAGACCCCTTCTGGGGCATCTCCGCCGTATGCGGGGGTTTGGCGGTTGTTCTGCCAAACGTGTTGTTTATGATTTTTGCCTGGCGTCATCAGGCGCATACACCTGCTAAAGGCCGCGTGGCCTGGTCCTTCGCTCTTGGTGAAGTGTGTAAGGTGTTGCTGACCTTTGCTCTACTGGTGATGGCGCTGGCGGTTTTGAAAGTGGTCTTTATGCCACTGATAGCAACGTGGGTTTTGGTGCTGGTGGTACAAGTTCTGGCTCCAGCTGTAATCAATAACAAAGGGTAAAAGGCATCATGGCTTCAGAAAATATGACGCCGCAGGATTACATAGGTCACCATCTGAATAACCTTCAGCTGGACCTGCGTACATTCTCGCTGGTGGATCCACATAACCCCCCGGCCACCTTCTGGACGATCAACATCGACTCCATGTTCTTCTCGGTGGTTTTGGGTCTTCTGTTCCTGGCCATGTTCCGCGGTGTTGCTAAAAGGGCGACCAGCGGTGTTCCAGGGAAATTCCAGACGTTCGTCGAAATGATCATCGGTTTCGTACATGGCAGCGTTAAGGACATGTACCATGGCAAGAGCAAGCTGATTGCTCCGCTGGCCCTGACCGTGTTCGTTTGGGTCTTCCTGATGAACCTGATGGACCTGCTGCCAATTGACCTGCTGCCGTTCATCGGCGAGCACATCTTCGGCCTGCCAGCACTGCGTGTTGTACCGTCTGCGGACGTGAACATCACCCTGTCGATGGCGCTGGGCGTGTTTATCCTGATTCTTTTCTACAGCATCAAAATGAAAGGCGTAAGCGGCTTTGTGAAAGAGCTTACCTTGCAGCCGTTCAACCACTGGGCGTTCATTCCGGTCAACCTGATCCTGGAAGGCGTGAGCCTGCTGTCCAAACCTGTTTCACTGGGTCTGCGACTGTTCGGCAACATGTATGCGGGTGAGCTGATTTTCATTCTGATCGCGGGTCTTCTGCCGTGGTGGTCACAGTGGATTCTGAATGTGCCATGGGCCATTTTCCACATCCTGATCATTACGCTGCAAGCCTTTATCTTCATGGTTCTGACGATCGTCTATCTGTCGATGGCGTCTGAAGAGCACTGATTTTTTACCAACACTACTACGTTTTAATTGAAACAAACTGGAGACTGTCATGGAAAACCTGAATATGGATCTGCTGTACATGGCTGCCGCTGTGATGATGGGTCTGGCGGCTATCGGTGCTGCGATCGGTATCGGCATCCTCGGAGGTAAATTCCTGGAAGGCGCAGCGCGTCAACCGGATCTGATTCCTCTGCTGCGTACTCAGTTCTTTATCGTTATGGGTCTGGTGGATGCAATCCCAATGATCGCTGTAGGTCTGGGTCTGTACGTGATGTTTGCTGTCGCGTAGTAGTAGTTTTAAAACCCTAAGCCACAGATATTTAAGAGGTATTGTGCTGTGAACATGAACGCAACAATCCTCGGCCAGGCCATCGCGTTTATTCTCTTTGTCTGGTTCTGCATGAAGTATGTATGGCCGCCTTTAATGGCTGCCATCGAAAAACGTCAGAAAGAAATTGCTGACGGTCTGGCTTCTGCAGAACGCGCTAAGAAAGATTTGGACCTTGCACAGGCCAACGCGACAGACCAGCTGAAAAAAGCGAAAGCGGAAGCTCAGGTAATCATTGAACAGGCTAACAAACGCCGTTCTCAGATCCTGGACGAAGCCAAAGCTGAAGCAGAACAGGAACGTACTAAGATCGTGACACAGGCTCAGGCTGAAATTGAAGCTGAGCGTAAACGTGCTCGTGAAGAACTGCGTAAGCAGGTTGCGATTCTGGCTGTTGCTGGCGCCGAGAAGATCATCGAACGTTCCGTGGATGAAGCTGCTAACAGCGACATCGTGGACAAACTTGTCGCTGAACTGTAAGGAGGGAGGGGCTGATGTCTGAATTTGTTACGGTAGCTCGCCCCTACGCCAAAGCAGCTTTTGACTTTGCTGTCGAACACCAAAATGTCGATCGCTGGCAGAATATGCTGGCGTTTGCCGCTGAGGTGACGAAAAACGAACAAATGGCTGAGTTGCTTTCCGGTGCGTTAGCACCTGAAACCCTCGCCGCGTCGTTTATCGCCGTGTGCGGAGAGCAACTGGATGCCAACGGCCAGAACCTGATTAAGGTGATGGCAGAAAATGGTCGTCTCCGTGTGCTCCCGGATGTTCTCGAGCAGTTTGAGCACTTACGTGCCCTCAGTGAAGCTACTGCCGAAGTCGAAGTGACTTCCGCAACTGAACTGAGTGAAGAACAGCTTGCGAAAATTACCGCCGCGATGGAAAAACGTCTGTCACGCAAAGTTAAGCTGAATTGCAAAATCGATAAGTCTGTAATGGCAGGCGTAATCATCCGCTCGGGTGATATGGTCATTGATGGCAGCGTACGCGGCCGTCTTGAGCGCCTTGCAGACGTCTTGCAGTCTTAAGGGGACTGGAGCATGCAACTGAATTCCACCGAAATCAGCGAACTGATCAAGCAGCGCATTGCTCAGTTCAATGTTGTGAGTGAAGCTCACAACGAAGGTACTATTGTTTCTGTAAGTGACGGTGTTATCCGCATTCACGGCCTGGCCGATTGTATGCAGGGTGAGATGATTTCCCTGCCGGGTAACCGTTACGCCATCGCACTGAACCTGGAGCGCGACTCCGTGGGTGCCGTTGTGATGGGTCCATACGCTGACCTCGCCGAAGGCATGAAGGTTAAGTGTACTGGCCGTATTCTGGAAGTGCCGGTTGGCCGTGGCCTGCTGGGTCGCGTTGTTAACACCCTGGGTGCGCCAATCGACGGTAAAGGTCCGGTTGAGCACGATGGCTTCTCCCCAATCGAAGTTATCGCACCAGGCGTTATCGACCGTCAGTCCGTAGATCAGCCTGTTCAGACAGGTTATAAGTCCGTTGATGCCATGATCCCAATCGGTCGTGGTCAGCGTGAACTGATCATCGGTGACCGTCAGACCGGTAAAACCGCGATGGCAATCGACGCCATCATCAACCAGCGTGACTCCGGCATCAAATGTGTGTACGTGGCTATCGGCCAGAAAGCGTCCACCATTTCTAACGTGGTTCGTAAACTGGAAGAGCACGGCGCGCTGTCTAACACCATCGTTGTGGTGGCGACCGCGTCTGAATCTGCTGCACTGCAATACCTGGCACCATACGCCGGTTGCGCAATGGGCGAATACTTCCGTGACCGCGGTGAAGATGCACTGATCGTATACGATGACCTGTCTAAACAGGCTGTTGCTTATCGTCAGGTTTCCCTGCTGCTCCGTCGTCCACCTGGACGTGAAGCGTTCCCTGGCGACGTATTCTACCTCCACTCTCGTCTGCTGGAGCGTGCTTCCCGCGTTAACGCGGAATACGTCGAGAACTTCACCAAAGGTGAAGTGAAGGGTAAAACGGGCTCTCTGACGGCTCTGCCGATCATTGAAACCCAGGCGGGTGACGTTTCTGCGTTCGTTCCGACCAACGTAATTTCCATTACCGATGGTCAGATCTTCCTGGAAACCAACCTGTTTAACTCCGGTATTCGTCCGGCAGTTAACCCTGGTATCTCCGTATCCCGTGTGGGTGGTGCTGCTCAGACCAAGATCATCAAGAAACTGTCCGGTGGTATCCGTACCGCGCTGGCACAGTATCGTGAACTGGCTGCGTTCTCTCAGTTCGCATCCGATCTGGACGAAGCAACCCGTAAACAGCTGAGCCACGGTCAGAAAGTGACCGAGCTGCTGAAGCAGAAACAGTACGCTCCAATGACTGTTGCTCAGCAGGGTCTGGTGCTGTTCGCGGCTGAACGCGGTTACCTCGAAGATGTGGAACTGGCGAAAATCGGTAGCTTCGAAGCCGCTCTGCTGGCTTACGTCGACCGTGATCACGCTCCGCTGATGCAAGAGATCAACCAGACCGGTGGCTATAACGACGAAATCGAAGGCAAGCTGAAAGCTATCCTCGATTCCTTCAAAGCAACCCAATCCTGGTAATCGTCCGGCGGCTTGTCTCAGGACAGGCCGCCAGGCATTGAGGAGAAGCTCATGGCCGGCGCAAAAGAGATACGTAGTAAGATCGCAAGCGTCCAGAACACGCAGAAGATCACTAAAGCGATGGAGATGGTCGCCGCTTCCAAAATGCGTAAATCGCAGGATCGCATGGCGGCCAGCCGTCCTTATGCAGATACCATGCGCAAAGTGATTGGTCACCTTGCAAACGGTAATCTGGAATATAAGCACCCTTACCTGGAAGAACGCGACGTTAAGCGCGTGGGCTACCTGGTGGTGTCGACCGACCGTGGTCTGTGTGGCGGCTTGAACATTAACCTGTTCAAAAAACTGCTGACGGATATGAAAGCATGGTCCGAAAAAGGCGTTCAGTGCGATCTGGCACTGATTGGCTCTAAGGGCGTTTCTTTCTTTAACTCCGTGGGTGGCAACATTGTCGCTCAGGTGACCGGTATGGGTGATAACCCGTCCCTGTCCGAACTGATCGGCCCGGTTAAAGTGATGTTGCAGGCCTATGATGAAGGCCGTCTGGACAGACTGTACGTTGTCAGCAACAAATTTATTAACACCATGTCTCAGGTCCCAACGCTCACTCAACTGCTGCCTTTACCGGCATCAGAAGATGAAGAGCTGAAGCAAAAAGCCTGGGATTACCTGTATGAACCCGATCCGAAACCGCTGTTGGATACTCTGCTGCGTCGTTATGTCGAATCTCAGGTTTATCAGGGCGTTGTAGAAAACCTGGCCAGCGAGCAAGCCGCACGAATGGTGGCGATGAAAGCCGCGACTGATAATGGCGGCAGCCTGATTAAAGAGCTGCAGTTGGTATACAACAAAGCTCGTCAGGCCAGCATTACTCAGGAACTCACCGAGATCGTCTCGGGGGCCGCCGCGGTTTAACCAGGTTTACGAATTACGTAGAGGATTCAAGATGGCTACTGGAAAGATTGTCCAGGTAATCGGCGCCGTGGTGGACGTCGAGTTCCCTCAGGACGCCGTACCACGCGTGTACGACGCGCTTGAGGTACAGAATGGTAACGAGAGCCTGGTGCTGGAAGTTCAGCAGCAGCTCGGCGGCGGTATCGTGCGTACCATCGCCATGGGTTCTTCCGACGGTCTGCGTCGTGGTCTGGAAGTGAAAGACCTCGAGCACCCGATCGAAGTGCCTGTAGGTAAAGCAACACTGGGTCGTATCATGAACGTATTGGGTCAACCCATCGACATGAAAGGCGACATCGGTGAAGAAGAGCGTTGGGCTATCCACCGCGCAGCACCGTCCTACGAAGAGCTGTCCAGCTCTCAGGAACTGCTGGAAACCGGCATCAAAGTTATCGACCTGATGTGTCCGTTTGCGAAGGGCGGTAAAGTTGGTCTGTTCGGTGGTGCGGGTGTAGGTAAAACCGTAAACATGATGGAGCTGATCCGTAACATCGCGATCGAGCACTCCGGTTACTCCGTGTTTGCGGGCGTAGGTGAACGTACTCGTGAGGGTAACGACTTCTACCACGAAATGACCGACTCCAACGTTCTGGACAAAGTATCCCTGGTTTACGGCCAGATGAACGAGCCACCAGGAAACCGTCTGCGTGTTGCGCTGACTGGCCTGACGATGGCTGAGAAGTTCCGTGACGAAGGTCGTGACGTTCTGCTGTTCGTTGATAACATCTACCGTTACACCCTGGCCGGTACGGAAGTATCTGCACTGTTGGGTCGTATGCCTTCAGCGGTAGGTTATCAGCCTACACTGGCGGAAGAGATGGGTGTTCTTCAGGAACGTATCACCTCAACCAAAACCGGTTCTATCACCTCCGTTCAGGCGGTATACGTACCTGCGGATGACTTGACTGACCCATCACCAGCCACCACCTTTGCTCACTTAGATGCAACCGTGGTACTGAGCCGTCAGATCGCGTCTCTGGGTATCTACCCGGCCGTTGACCCGCTGGACTCCACCAGCCGTCAGCTGGACCCACTGGTTGTTGGTCAGGAACACTACGACACCGCGCGTGGCGTACAGTCCCTGTTGCAGCGTTACCAGGAACTGAAAGACATCATCGCCATCCTGGGTATGGATGAACTGTCTGAAGAAGATAAACTGGTGGTAGCACGTGCGCGTAAGATCCAGCGCTTCCTGTCCCAGCCGTTCTTCGTTGCGGAAGTATTCACCGGTTCTCCGGGTAAATACGTTTCCCTGAAAGACACCATCCGTGGCTTTAAAGGCATCATGGAAGGCGAATACGATCACCTGCCAGAGCAGGCGTTCTACATGGTTGGTTCCATCGAAGAAGCCGTGGAAAAAGCCAAAAAACTTTAACGCCTTAATCGGAGGGTGATATGGCAATGACTTACCACCTGGACGTCGTCAGTGCAGAGCAACAAATGTTCTCTGGTCTGGTCGAGAAAATCCAGGTAACGGGTAGTGAAGGTGAACTGGGTATCTTCCCTGGTCACGCGCCGCTGCTCACCGCCATTAAGCCTGGTATGATCCGCATCGTTAAACAGTTCGGTCATGAAGAGTTTATCTATCTGTCCGGCGGCATTCTCGAAGTGCAGCCAGGTAGTGTGACCGTTCTGGCCGATACCGCTATTCGTGGCCAGGATCTCGACGAAGCGCGAGCCCTGGAATCGAAGCGTAAGGCTGAAGAGCACATTAACAGCTCTCATGGTGACGTGGATTACGCTCAGGCGTCTGCGGAGCTGGCCAAAGCGATCGCCAAACTGCGCGTTATCGAGTTGACCAAAAAAGCGATGTAACACCGGCTTGAAAAGCATAAAGCCAGTCTGGTTTCAGACTGGCTTTTTTTATGGTTTCGTTTCATGAAAAATGAAACTGAAAAGCTGTTTTATTATTTTGTGATTTTCGTCACAAAAATATTGATCGGTTAAAAAATGAGGCGTAGACTCTTTTTTGTGAAGTGTGTCACAAAACAAACCTCAATAAATCAGGATGCCATCATGAAACTGGTCAATAAAATCATCGCTCTCTTCAGCAACATGAACGTCTCTTTCGGTACGTTCAACCACTAATCCGCTGAATACTGCGTGGCGCTGAGCTTACCGTTGTGAGATAAGCGAAGCGCCATCTGGCAGTATCTCCCCGCTGTCGTTCACGCTTTCCCCTTTCACGATAAAATAGTTCGACTCATCAATATTCCCCGTTACGGCATCGTCATACTTTCCGGGTGTTGTGCGCACCGATTTATTACCGGTAAATACACCTTGTGTGGTTGTTTCACCATACGGGCTGGGCCGGAAGATAAAGTTAAAGCGCAGGTTATCTATCGCGATATTATTCGCCACCACCAGCGCGCCTGGGTTGAAGTTATCGGTAAAACCATCCAGATGATTGCCGATTGCTTTACTATTGCGGATTTCATGTGCGACAGGCTGGCCCTCCCCGCCGAGTTTGAAACCGTTGCTGGTATTGTTACGGGCAATTGAATTCTCGATCACCACAACGCCATTAGCACCGTCCTCAATCTTGTTGAACAGGTCAAAGCCATCATCGATGTTGTCATGGGAATAGCAATTTTCCAGGCGATTGCCCTCGCCGACGCGCATTTTGACCGCAAAGCCGTCGGCATTTATTTTGCCCGGATCTTCATTGGCATATGATTCAGAGTTGATTACCCGGTTGTCGCGGGCCCACAGTGGTCGGCCAATATTTTCCGGGGAGGAGATCTGGATGCCAGTATCGTCGTTGCGATAAGCGGTGACGTTCTCAATAACGTTGTGGCTCCCCTGTACGCGCAGACTTTTATCTGTTACCTCAATATCTTTGAGATGCCAGTAGTTTGCATCCACCAGCAAACCGTGGATTACCGCTTTGCCTTCAGCCTGTAACGTCGTCATTTTTCCCGCACTGCCGCTGGCCGTCAGAGGAATTTCGCTCCGTGGATAATCACCCGCACTCAGGATAATCTTTCCGCCCGGCGCAACCAGACCGATCGCGGTGGCTAAATCCACAGGAGATTCCTGCGTACCTCTTCCATCCGCTTTACCCACCGGTGAAACGTGAAGCGTTGTTGTATCAATACCGTTCACCTTATCGACGGTAAACGTCTGATGAACGGCTTCACCGCTGGTGGGGGTGAATGTCAGACTAAACGCATTACTCTCCGTTAGCGTCGCGGGAACGACGTACATTTCTCCCGCTTTGACCGGTTTATCACTCCCGATCACCACTTCGTTTTGCCGAACGCTGAATACCCCGTCGTAGTTCGCACGGGCCTGAACCAGATAGTGGTCAGTCAGGCTTTTGCTCGCAGAAGCAAGTTGAACAACAACGGGAACAGGTTTTGCCTGCCAGGGGTGAGACACCACGGTGTTCGCTGCTGAAGTAGTCAGCATCGCGTCGGATACGGTGATTTTGGCATTACGCGAGGCGAAAAAGCCCACGTAGTAATGATCTTTGTTCTGTACAGAAATGAGATCGGCGCGTGGCACACTTTTACTCACCCATGCGTCACTGCCTGCGGGAGCCCACGCGGTGATAAACCCATCGTTGGTGCGTTCCAGCTTTAAACGAAACGCTGGCGTCTTGCTAATATCCACCTCTTCCTGGTAGCTCTGCTTTTTAATTGCCGCCCCGGCATCACCCCACGGATGAGAAATCCCTTCGCGGGTTATGGCCTGCAGTTTTATCCGATGATGGTCTTTTTTATCCTGCGTCATAATGGCATTCATCACCAGATTCGATGCCGCCGGGAACTCCTCATAACCCTCTTTCAACGGCTGCTGGCGTGGCACGCCGAGGATGTCGCGCACCAACAGACCAGCCCCTTCCTGGGCGGCGGGTTTCGCCCCGTTTTCCGGGCCAAATTGATCTACCCGAACAGTGGCCTGTAAAACGAAGTTCTCCTTTGCTGGCAGCTCGGTATAGAAAAACGTTAACCCGTCATGTGAGTTGGCGATCTTACCGCCACGACTTTCAAGGGTGACGGGTTTAGACAGGTTGGCTGTATCCTGTGCAGAGAGTTTTTTCCCGTCGATAGTGACATCGTTAACGCCGATTTTTTCCGGCAGTACGTTCGACGAAAAATTCAGATCGGTTGACTGCCCAAAAGCAATGGCTTTCCAGACTGGCTGATCCGCAGCCGTTGCAGTAAAGGCGCTACACACCATTAAGGACAGAGGTATTTTATAGTTCATCTTATTCTCCTGATTGATAATTGAGCGCCATTATCATCAAGATGAAACGCTGTTTCTTTTTCAAACGTCACACTATTGAAGAATTAAAACAGTGTTTTGCTTTAAAGGGATCTTTATTCATGATCCAAAAAAATAGCTAACCTATTGTGTGGGTTAGCGACTTACCACAAGAATGCTATTTTCCAGAGAAAAAGTGATTTACTCTGCCCCTGAAACTAGCCTCAAATAGCCGTTAACGGCAGATGTTGAACGTTTTCGCACCACTCCATTTTATGGCGCAAAATATGTAGAATTTTCAACGTCAAAGGGTTTTACTTCTCACTCAAATTACAGTCAGGACGCGTATGTTGAACAATACGATGAGCGTGGTCATCCTTGCCGCAGGCAAAGGCACCCGCATGTATTCCGATCTTCCGAAGGTGCTGCACACCCTGGCGGGAAAGCCAATGGTGCAGCATGTCATTGATGCAGCGAATGAACTGGGTGCACGCCAGGTACACCTGGTCTACGGCCACGGCGGCGATCTGCTGAAACAAACGCTGAGCGATGACAAGCTCAACTGGGTGCTTCAGGCTGAACAGCTGGGCACCGGCCATGCGATGCAGCAGGCCGCTCCGTATTTTGCGGATGACGAAGATATCCTGATGCTCTACGGCGATGTCCCGCTGATCTCCGTTGAAACACTGACTCGCCTGCGTGAAGCCAAACCGCAGGGCGGCATCGGTTTGTTAACCGTGGTGCTGGACGACCCGAGCGGCTATGGCCGTATCACCCGTGAAAACGGTAACGTCACGGGGATTGTCGAGCACAAAGATGCGAGCGAAGAACAGCGCCTGATTCAGGAGATCAACACCGGTATCCTGATTGCCAACGGTGCAGATATGAAACGCTGGTTGTCGAAGCTCAACAATAACAATGCACAGGGTGAATACTACATCACCGATATCATTGCGATGGCGTATCAGGAAGGGCGTGAAATTGCTGCCGTTCATCCGGCACGCATTAGCGAAACGGATGGTGTGAATAACCGCCTGCAGCTTTCTCGCCTTGAGCGTATTTACCAGGCTGAGCAGGCTGAAAAACTGCTGCTGGCAGGTGTGATGCTGCGCGATCCGGCGCGCTTTGATCTGCGCGGAACGTTGTCCCACGGGCGCGACGTCGAAATTGATACTAACGTTATCCTTGAAGGTAACGTCACGTTAGGTAACCGCGTCAAAATTGGCGCTGGCTGTGTGATTAAAAACAGCGTCATCGGTGACGACTGCGAAATCAGCCCATACAGCGTGGTGGAAGATGCCCGTCTGGACACGGCATGTACTATTGGCCCGTTTGCGCGGCTGCGTCCGGGGGCTGAGCTGCTGGAAGGCTCACATGTTGGTAACTTCGTAGAGATGAAAAAAGCGCGTCTGGGGAAAGGTTCCAAAGCCGGTCATTTGACCTACCTGGGCGATGCGGAAATTGGCGACAATGTGAATATCGGTGCAGGCACTATCACCTGCAACTATGACGGGGCCAATAAATTCAAAACCATTATCGGCGATGACGTGTTTGTCGGTTCCGATACGCAGCTGGTGGCACCTGTGACCATCGGCAACGGTGTGACCATTGCCGCCGGGACAACCGTGACGCGCGATGTGGCGGACAACGAACTGGTATTAAGCCGTGTGCCACAGGTTCACAAGCAGGGCTGGAAACGCCCGGTGAAGAAGAAGTAACAACAATAGTCACCCCTCACCCTGACCCTCTTCCCCCAGGGGAGAGGGGAACTGAACGGTGCGGTGTTTTTCTCCCTCGCCCCTTTGGGGAGAGGGCCGGGGTGAGGGGATAATATAATCCTCCCCCCACAAGCAGTACCCATAAAAATAACCCCACTCTCTACAAGGCTCGGGGTGCCCGGAAAGGGCAAATACAGGTCAGCGACAACGCATGGCATAACGCCATAATCAGGAAATCTAACTATGTGTGGAATTGTTGGCGCAGTTGCGCAGCGTGATATTGCTGAAATCCTTCTCGAAGGCTTACGTCGTCTGGAATACCGTGGTTACGACTCTGCCGGTCTGGCTGTCGTGGATGCAGAAGGTCATATGACCCGTCTGCGCCGTCTCGGTAAAGTGCAAATGCTGGCTCAGGCCGCGGAAGAACATCCGCTGCATGGTGGCACTGGTATTGCGCATACCCGCTGGGCGACCCACGGCGAACCGTCTGAAGGCAATGCGCACCCGCATGTGTCTGAACACATTGTGGTGGTGCATAACGGCATTATCGAAAACCACGAACCACTGCGCGAAGAGCTGAAAGCGCAAGGCTATACCTTCGTCTCTGAAACCGACACCGAAGTGATTGCTCACCTGGTGCACCGGGAGCTGGAGCAGGGCGGCACGCTGCGTGACGCGGTGCTGCGTGCTATTCCTCAGCTGCGCGGTGCCTACGGTACGGTGATCATGGATTCCCGCGACCCGTCCACGCTGCTGGCCGCGCGTTCCGGTAGCCCGATGGTTATCGGCCTGGGCATGGGGGAAAACTTTATCGCCTCTGACCAGCTGGCGCTGCTGCCGGTTACTCGTCGCTTTATCTTCCTGGAAGAGGGCGATATTGCGGAAGTGACGCGTCGCAGCGTGACGGTGTTCAACACCAAAGGCGAGCAGGTGAAGCGCCAGGAGATCGAATCTAACCTGCAGTACGACGCAGGCGACAAAGGCGCTTACCGTCACTACATGCAGAAAGAGATTTACGAGCAGCCGAATGCCATCAAAAACACCCTGACCGGGCGTATCAGCCACGGTGAAGTTGATTTGAGCGAACTGGGCGCAAACGCGAACGAACTGCTGGGCAAGGTTGAGCACATTCAGATCGTGGCCTGTGGCACCTCTTACAACTCCGGTATGGTGTCTCGCTACTGGTTTGAATCCCTGGCAGGTGTGCCGTGTGATGTCGAAATCGCCTCTGAATTCCGCTACCGCAAATCCGCGGTGCGTCGTAACAGCCTGATGATTACCCTTTCTCAGTCAGGCGAAACGGCGGATACCCTGGCGGCACTGCGTCTCTCTAAAGAGTTGGGCTACCTGGGTTCGCTGGCGATTTGTAACGTGCCGGGCTCCTCGCTGGTACGCGAGTCCGATCTGGCGCTGATGACCAAAGCGGGCACTGAAATCGGCGTAGCATCGACCAAAGCGTTCACCACGCAGCTGACCGTTCTGCTGATGCTGGTGGCGAAACTGGCGCGCCTGAAAGGCGAAGATGCTTCCGTTGAGCACGACATCGTTCATGGTCTGCAGGCGCTGCCGAGCCGCATTGAGCAGATGCTGTCTCAGGACAAACGCATTGAAGCGCTGGCAGAAGATTTCTCTGACAAACATCACGCGCTGTTCCTGGGCCGTGGCGATCAGTATCCGATTGCGCTGGAAGGCGCGCTGAAGCTGAAAGAGATCTCCTACATCCACGCGGAAGCCTACGCGGCAGGCGAGCTGAAACACGGCCCGCTGGCGCTGATTGATGCGGATATGCCGGTTATCGTTGTGGCACCAAACAACGAACTGCTGGAAAAACTGAAATCCAACATCGAAGAAGTGCGCGCCCGCGGCGGTGTACTGTACGTCTTTGCGGATAAAGATGCCGGTTTCGCCAGCAGCGATAACATGCACATCATTGAGATGCCGCATGTGGAAGAGATGATTGCACCTATCTTCTACACCGTTCCGCTGCAGTTACTGGCTTACCACGTTGCGCTGATCAAAGGCACCGACGTTGACCAGCCGCGTAACCTGGCGAAATCCGTAACCGTCGAATAATCTCTCCAGGCTCCACCTTCTGGTGGAGCTTTTTACCTTGCCTGGTTTGTTTTTAATCAATTCTTTCTCGTTTTTATTTATGACAATCTGTCATCTTCAGCTACTTTTTTCAGTGTCACATAAAGAAAATATTACTGAAAACGTACTGTCATGTTTGCGGCTAACATAATGATAATTAAGAATAGTTTTGCTGATTTTTAAGTGAAACTTTCATTGTCATAAAACTGTCATAATTCGTACATTTATCTGTCACCTGTTTGTCCTATTTTGCTCATCGTAGCCACTAAACAACGATTTACGAAATCCTTGCAGGAGACATTATGAAAGTTATGCGTACCACTGTCGCAACTGTTGTCGCCGCGACCTTATCTCTGAGCGCTTTCTCTGTATTCGCAGCAGCAAGCCTGACTGGCGCTGGTGCAACCTTCCCTGCGCCGGTGTATGCCAAATGGGCAGATACCTACCAGAAAGAAACCGGTAACAAGGTTAACTATCAGGGTATCGGCTCCTCCGGTGGCGTAAAACAAATTACCGCTAACACCGTTGATTTCGGCGCATCAGATGCACCTCTGTCTGATGACAAACTGGCTCAGGAAGGCCTGTTCCAGTTCCCGACCGTTATCGGTGGTGTCGTTCTGGCGATCAACCTGCCTGGCGTGAAATCGGGTGAGCTGGTGCTGGACGGCAAAACCCTGGGTGATATCTACCTGGGTAAAATCAAAAAATGGGATGACGAAGCGATCGCGAAACTCAACCCAGGCCTGAAGCTGCCTTCTCAGAACATCGCTGTGGTTCGTCGCGCTGACGGTTCTGGCACCTCCTTCGTCTTCACCAGCTACCTGGCGAAAGTGAACGAAGAGTGGAAATCTAAAGTCGGCTCTGGCTCTACCGTTAACTGGCCAACCGGTCTGGGCGGTAAAGGGAATGACGGTATCGCCGCGTTTGTACAGCGTCTGCCAGGCTCTATCGGTTACGTAGAATACGCTTACGCCAAACAGAACAACCTGGCTTACACGAAGCTGGTTTCTGCTGACGGCAAACCGGTTAGCCCGACCGAAGAGAACTTTGCTAACGCCGCGAAAGGCGCTGACTGGAGCAAATCCTTCGCTCAGGATCTGACTAACCAGAAAGGCGACGACGCCTGGCCAATCACCTCTACCACCTTCATTCTGGTTCACAAAGATCAGAAGAAACCTGAGCAGGGTGCTGAAGTGCTGAAGTTCTTCGACTGGGCATACAAAAATGGTGGCAAACAGGCTAATGACCTGGATTACGCCAGCCTGCCAGACAGCGTGGTTGAGCAGATTCGTGCTGCATGGAAAACCAATGTGAAAGACAGCAGCGGTAAGGCATTGTATTAATTTAGCATTCTGACGAAAATGGCGGGTGGCGCTTGCGCTTACCCGCCCTACGGTTCCGACTGTAGGCCGGGTAAGCGCAAGCGCCACCCGGCGATTTCGTAAACGCGTTTAACAGAAGAGTAATTTATGGCTGCAACCAAGCCTGCATTTAACCCTCCGGGTAAAAAAGGTGACATGATTTTCAGCGCACTGGTCAAACTGGCTGCGCTGATTGTGCTATTGCTGCTCGGCGGCATTATCGTGTCTCTGATTTTCTCCTCCTGGCCGAGCATTCAGAAATTCGGTTTCTCCTTCCTGTGGACCAAAGAGTGGGATGCACCGAACGATATCTACGGTGCGCTGGTGCCGATTTACGGCACGCTGGTCACCTCGTTCATCGCCCTGCTGATTGCGGTTCCGGTGAGCTTTGGTATCGCCCTGTTCCTGACGGAGCTGGCACCAGGCTGGCTGCGACGTCCGCTCGGTATCGCCATTGAACTGCTGGCGGCCATTCCAAGTATCGTTTACGGCATGTGGGGCCTGTTTATCTTTGCGCCGCTGTTTGCGACGTACTTCCAGGAGCCGGTGGGTAATGTTCTCTCCGCCATTCCGTTTGTGGGTGCACTCTTCTCTGGCCCGGCATTTGGTATTGGTATCCTGGCGGCAGGCGTGATCCTCGCCATTATGATCATTCCGTACATTGCGGCGGTTATGCGCGATGTCTTCGAACAAACCCCGGTGATGATGAAAGAGTCGGCCTACGGTATCGGCTGCACCACCTGGGAAGTTATCTGGCGCATCGTGCTTCCGTTCACCAAAAATGGGGTTATCGGGGGCATCATGCTGGGCTTAGGTCGCGCGCTGGGTGAAACCATGGCGGTGACCTTTATCATCGGTAACACCTACCAGCTCGACAGCGCCTCGCTCTACATGCCGGGTAACAGTATTACGTCCGCGCTGGCGAACGAATTCGCTGAAGCGGAATCCGGGCTGCACGTTGCGGCACTGATGGAACTGGGCCTGATCCTGTTTGTTATCACCTTCATTGTACTGGCGATTTCCAAGCTGATGATTATGCGTCTCGCTAAAAATGAGGGGGCACGCTAATGGCGACTCTCGAAATGCAAAATACAGCCCAGCTGGCGGAATCTCGTCGCAAAATGCAGGCGAAGCGCCGCACGAAAAACCGTATCGCACTGACGCTCTCAATGGCGACGATGGCGTTCGGTCTGTTCTGGCTGGTCTGGATACTCTTCTCCACCATTGTGCGCGGTGTCGATGGCATGTCCCTTGCGCTGTTCACCGAAATGACGCCGCCACCAAACACCGCGGGTGGCGGTCTGGCGAATGCCCTGGCCGGCAGCGGGCTGCTGATCCTGTGGGCGACGGTATTCGGTACACCGCTTGGCATCATGGCGGGTATCTACCTGGCGGAATACGGGCGTAAATCCTGGCTGGCGGAAGTGATTCGCTTTATTAACGACATCCTGCTTTCTGCACCGTCAATCGTGGTGGGTCTCTTTGTTTACACCGTCGTGGTGGCGCAAATGGAGCACTTCTCCGGTTGGGCGGGCGTGATTGCGCTGGCGCTGCTGCAGGTGCCTATCGTCATTCGAACCACCGAGAACATGCTGAAACTGGTGCCGGATAGCCTGCGTGAAGCGGCTTACGCGCTGGGAACGCCAAAATGGAAAATGATCTCCGCGATTACGCTGAAAGCGTCCGTCTCCGGGATCATGACCGGTATCCTGCTGGCGGTTGCGCGTATTGCCGGTGAGACGGCACCGCTGCTGTTTACGTCCCTCTCCAACCAGTTCTGGAGCACGGACATGATGCAGCCGATCGCCAACCTGCCGGTAACGATCTTTAAATTTGCGATGAGCCCATTCGCGGAATGGCAGCAACTGGCCTGGGCCGGGGTGCTGATCATTACCCTTTGCGTACTGTTGCTGAACATTCTGGCGCGCGTCATTTTCGCGAAGCAGAAACACGGTTAATTTTTACGGCGCGGCACATCGCGGCGTCGAATGAGGAAATAAGTCAATGAGTATGGTTGATACTGCCCCAGGTAAGATTCAGGTTCGTGATTTGAACTTCTACTACGGCAAATTCCATGCCCTGAAGAATATCAACCTGGATATCGCGAAGAACCAGGTTACGGCATTCATTGGTCCGTCTGGCTGTGGTAAATCCACGCTGCTGCGTACCTTTAACAAAATGTATTCGCTCTATCCGGAACAGCGTGCAGAAGGCGAGATCCTGCTGGATGGCGACAACATCCTGACCAATACCCAGGATATCGCCCTGCTGCGTGCGAAAGTCGGCATGGTGTTCCAGAAACCGACGCCGTTCCCGATGTCGATTTACGACAACATCGCGTTTGGCGTGCGCCTGTTCGAGAAGCTCTCCCGCGCGGATATGGACGAGCGCGTGCAGTGGGCCTTGACCAAAGCCGCATTATGGAACGAAACCAAAGATAAGTTGCACCAGAGCGGGTACTCTCTCTCCGGTGGTCAGCAGCAGCGTCTGTGTATTGCGCGTGGTATCGCCATTCGCCCGGAAGTATTGCTGCTGGATGAGCCCTGTTCAGCGCTGGACCCAATCTCAACCGGGCGTATCGAAGAGCTGATCACTGAGCTGAAGCAGGATTACACTGTGGTGATCGTGACCCACAACATGCAGCAGGCTGCGCGTTGTTCCGACCACACGGCGTTTATGTACCTGGGCGAGCTCATTGAGTTCAGCAACACGGACGATCTGTTCACTAAGCCCGCGAAGAAACAAACGGAAGATTACATCACCGGCCGTTACGGCTGATTAGGAGTGCGCTATGGATAATCTCAACCTTAATAAACATATTTCTGGACAGTTCAACGCTGAACTGGAAAGCATCCGCACTCAGGTGATGACCATGGGCGGTATGGTGGAGCAGCAGCTTTCTGATGCGATTACCGCCATGCATAACCAGGACAGCGAACTGGCGAAGCGCGTTATCGAAGGCGACAAAAACGTCAATATGATGGAAGTCGCTATCGACGAAGCCTGTGTGCGCATTATCGCGAAGCGTCAGCCGACGGCGAGCGACCTGCGTCTGGTGATGGCGATCATCAAAACTATCGCTGAACTGGAACGCATTGGTGATGTTGCGGACAAAATTTGCCGCACCGCGCTGGAGAAATTCTCTCAGCAGCACCAGCCGCTACTGGTAAGCCTGGAGTCGCTGGGCCGCCACACCGTGCAGATGCTGCACGACGTGCTGGATGCCTTCGCGCGTATGGATCTTGACGAAGCCATTCGTATCTACCGTGAAGACAAGAAAGTCGACCAAGAGTACGAAGGCATTGTGCGTCAGCTGATGACCTACATGATGGAAGATTCACGAACCATTCCAAGCGTTCTGACCGCGCTGTTCTGCGCGCGCTCAATCGAGCGTATCGGTGACCGTTGCCAGAACATTTGCGAATACATCTTCTATTTCGTGAAGGGGCAGGATTTCCGTCACGTGGGCGGTGATGAGCTGGACAAGCTGCTGGCGGGGAAAGATCCGAAAGAGTGATCCGCGTAAATATGCCCGGTGGCGCTGCGCTTACCGGGCCTACGAGCTCTGTAGGCCGGATAAGCGTTAGCGCCATCCGGCTTTGTTTTTTCAACGAGTAATATTCCACCCGCGCGCCTTCCACAGCTCCGGCAACTGCGCCAGATCGGTAAAGGTCGTCACTTTTGGATGATCGATCGGCTTGTTGTGCGGATCGGCACAGAAGTAAAACACCTCCATGCCCGCATCAATTCCCGACTGCGCGCCCGCAGACGAGTCATCGACCAGAATACAATTCTCTACGTTGACGTTCATTGCCTTCGCCGCATGGAACATCAGGGCCGGATCGGGCTTCCAGCGCTGGATATCGTAACCACTGAACAGTTTTTCCGGGAAATGATGCAACATTTCCAGCTTACCCAGCGAATGCTGCATTTTACTGACCGGGCCGTTTGAGACCACGCAGATTGGTACCGTCATCGCGTCCAGCAGCGCGTTAGCACCAGCGATAACTTCCAGTTCTGAGTCGAAAAGGCGTGCGACCTCGGCGCGGTACACCGGTTCCAGATCGGCTTTTGCCAGATCTACCCCGTGCTCTTCGTTAATGATGTCGATAATCTCGTAGAGTTTCACGCCCTTAAAGCGTTTGAACACCTCTTCGAGATCGAGCGTAATGCCAAATTCCTGGAACATGGCGACATACGCGCGGGAACAAATGACCTCACTGTCGACCAGCGTACCGTCGCAGTCGAAAAATACCGCTTCAATTTCGGACATGCCTTTCCCTTTTAACAAGTTTAACGTTTACGTACTGCAGTTTAACGAGACGCAATCGTTGCCGTATAAGCAAAATCAATGAAAAAAAGTATCTCGTAACCGCCCTTATTGTCGCATTTTGGTATAGGATAGCGACGAATTTTCCCTCCTTGTTCGGAAATTGATGATGAGTCAACAACACACTACCCAGACATCTGGTCAGGGTCTGCTTGAGCGCGTGTTCAAACTGCGCGAGCACGGCACCACGGCACGCACCGAAGTGATCGCCGGTTTCACCACCTTCCTGACGATGGTCTATATCGTTTTTGTTAACCCACAAATTCTGGGCGTGGCTGGCATGGATACCAGCGCCGTCTTCGTTACTACCTGTCTGATCGCGGCGCTTGGCAGCATTCTTATGGGTGTATTTGCCAACCTTCCGGTTGCGCTAGCTCCGGCAATGGGCCTGAATGCGTTCTTCGCGTTCGTGGTGGTTCAGGCGATGGGCCTGCCGTGGCAAGTCGGGATGGGGGCTATCTTCTGGGGCGCGATTGGCCTGCTGTTGCTGACCATTTTCCGCGTGCGTTACTGGATGATTGCTAATATCCCCGTAAGCCTGCGCGTGGGCATCACCAGCGGTATCGGTCTGTTCATTGGTATGATGGGCCTGAAAAACGCGGGTGTGATTGTTGCGAACCCGGAAACGCTGGTGAGTATCGGTAACCTGACTTCTCACAGCGTGTTGCTGGGGGTGCTGGGCTTCTTTATCATCGCGATTCTGGCTTCCCGTAATATTCACGCGGCAGTGCTGGTCTCTATTGTCGTGACCACCCTGCTGGGCTGGATGCTGGGCGATGTGCATTACAGCGGTATCGTCTCTGCGCCACCGAGCGTTTCTAGCGTGATCGGCCACGTAGACCTGGCGGGTTCCCTGAACCTGGGCCTGGCGGGGGTGATTTTCTCCTTCATGCTGGTGAACCTGTTTGACTCGTCCGGTACGCTGATCGGCGTGACCGATAAAGCAGGCCTGGCGGATGAGAAAGGCAAATTCCCGCGTATGAAGCAGGCGCTGTTTGTTGACAGTGTTTCCTCTGTTACCGGCGCGTTTATCGGCACCTCTTCTGTTACCGCTTACATTGAATCTTCTTCCGGCGTGTCCGTGGGTGGTCGTACCGGCCTGACGGCGGTTGTCGTGGGTATCCTGTTCCTGCTGGTGATCTTCCTTTCGCCGCTGGCGGGCATGGTTCCACCGTATGCGGCAGCCGGTGCGCTGATTTATGTCGGTGTACTCATGACGTCGAGCCTGGCGCGTGTGAAGTGGGAAGATTTGACCGAAGCGGTTCCGGCGTTTATTACCGCGGTGATGATGCCGTTCAGCTTCTCGATCACCGAAGGTATCGCGCTGGGCTTTATCTCTTACTGCGTGATGAAAGTCGGGACTGGTCGCTTCCGCGAACTTAGCCCATGCGTGATTGTGGTGGCGCTGCTGTTTGTGCTGAAGATTGTGTTTATTGACGCGCACTAAGGTGCGGTTTGTGGTGTCAGGTGGCGCTTCGCTTACCTGACCTACTGACGAGTGTAGGCCCGGTAAGCGTTAGCGCCACCGGGCTTTTTTATCAGGCTTTCACCCGCTTAATGTAATCCCCAAACGCCGTCAACTGGCCAGACAGATGATCACGCGTGCTCTGATCCACCACTTCACCCGTTTGCGGGTCGATCTTATTCTGAATCACACCGCCCATAAATTCCGGCTTGTTCATCACCATCGCATCCAGGAACACCAGGATCTGGCGCAGGTGATACTGACAGCGCGCGCCGCCAATCGCCCCCATCGAGCTGGTCTGGATCAACACGGGTTTACCCGATAGCGGCTGCTCCGGTAAACGGGATAACCAGTCGATGGCGTTCTTCAGGCCACCCGGAACCGAATAGTTGTATTCTGGCGTGACGATGACCACGCCATCGGCCTGACGGATTTGCTCCGCCAGCGCTTCAACGCTTTGCGGAAACCCTTCTTCCTGCTGCACATCCGCATCATAAAGCGGGATTTCACCAATGGAAGGCAGGGCGGCGATCTCCATGCCTGCTGGTGCCAGCTGTGGCAGCGTGCGGGCAACCATCCCGTTAAATGAACCTTTGCGCAGGCTTCCCAGTAACGTAACGACTTTCAACGTATCAGACATGATTACTCCTGTTTCATCATGATGACCCTGAACGGATCAGCTAAGGGTGAATGCTTTTTCTGCCGGTAAACTGGTTAATCGCATCAGGCGCGCGGCGGGTTCGTTGGCGCGCTCGGGCACATCAGGAAGGCTACGCCATCCACGTTTGCTGTCAAATTCCCAGATTTTCAGTCGCTCAATGGCGGGAGTGACGGCTACAGACCAGATCAATACGTCCTCTGCGTCGCTGAGCGCTTCCACCAGCGCTGCTTTAGCGGCGCGCAGGCGTCCGGAGCCTGGAAGCAGCTGTAACAGGCTGGCGTCGTCTGACGCGCAGCCACAGAGTTTGCGAATGCTTTGGCGCAGGGTGATGAGTTGGGCTCTGGCCTCAATGGGATCGTTCTGGTTGCGCACCCACAGTTTTTCATTGCTGGAGAGCGGGTAATCATCGTGCGGGTTTGCGCCGAGGAAACCATGCGTGGCGCGCTGAAGTTCCAGATCCAGCCCGCAGTCGCCTTCGGTGGTAAGCGCAACGCCAACAATATTGCCGGTATAGGCGATGGAAAAGCGTGGAAGCTCCGGGTCCGCAAAGACCGGGCGACCTTCCGGCTGGGTGATGATATCCGGCAATTCACTGGTGCCATAGAGCATAAACATCAGTTCTGCGAGGAGCGCTCGGGAAGCCAAAAACCGCGTCCTGCGATGTTCCGGCAGCTTGAGCGCTTCACTGTGACAGGCCGAAGACATTCTGGCCGATACGAGACGCCCTTCTGTCAGCATCCCTCGTGCAAAGTGCGTAGCCATTTGTCGCTCCTTGATAATGGTCGTTGTTAGTTAAACGGTTACATTATTATCGCTCAACTTAGCTCCTGTTTTAATCAGTAAATGGCCGTAAGAGAAGCCTGAGGACCGAACTTTACATTTTCTTAGGCAAAAACAGGACCTGAAGCAGCGTACAGCGCCTTAATCGTCTCGCGCAGCCAGACGATTTTAGGATTGTGGCTGTTCCGTTTATGCCAGATCAGCGTAAAGGGTACGGTCAGCTTCTCTGCCTGCGCTTCATCGATGGGAATGGGGAGGGTGATCAACTTCCGCTGGTGGAGTTGATTATAGTGATGGCAGTAGTGCGGTGCGGTAGCAATGTAATTATGGCCGGGCTGCGCTGCCATAAACATCGACTGCTCGAAACCAGGCAGGCTCATGGCAATATTTCGCTCACGCCCCATCTCTTTTAGCACCTCATCAAGCGCCCAGGTGTCGCTGCGCTCCCAGAAGATGCTGATATGCGGGTAGCGCAGAAACGTCTCCAGATCCCACTCCTCCTGAAGAGCCGGATGGTCTTCGCGCAGGTAGACGCACGGGCGGTCACTAAACAGGATTTCGTAGTCGATAAACCACGGCATCAGCTTCAGCAACTCGCGTGAGCGCGGGTGTGTTTCACGCCCGGTAAAGCCGAGATCCACTTCCCCGCGCGTAATGGCGTCCAGTGAGTCATAGTCCCAGTGGCGCATCTTCACCGTGGCCTGCGGGTAGCGCTGGTTTACCTTTTCCAGCAGATCGTTAAACCGTATCAGCATCAGCGGCGTTTCCGCTGCCAGCTCAAACTTTAGTCCGCCCGGTGAGTCGTGATGGAATTTATCGAGGATCTGGTTGCCAATCTGCATCCAGTCTGCCAGATCCTGCTCCAGGCTTACCGTCAGCGGCGTTGGCAATAACCCTAACGGCGTTTTCACAAACAGCGGGTCGTCGAACCAGTCACGCAGTTTGGCCAGCGATTTACTCACCGCAGACGGCGTCACGTTCATCCGTTTCGCGGCTTTGGTAACGCTGCGCTCCTGCAGCAAAAGCTGAAGGCAAAGCAAAAGGTTAAGATCGAGACTGCTGATGGGCTTCTTCATAATGCGCTGCGGGATGGATGACCATAAGTAAGGTGATGCAGACCATGCTACAGCCAATCAGTATCCCGATCAGCATATTCAGCGCGTTAAGGCCGATTACCGCTGCCAGCCAAATCCACAGCGACGAACCGCAGACCTGTGCGATGCCCAGTACCGAACTTGCCACGCCCGCGCGCAGCGAGAACGGACCAAGTGCCTGGCTCATTGCTACGCCAAACCCAACTGAGAACCCGGCGCAGATCAGCGTGATACCGGCCAGCATAATCGCGTGTGAGCTGGCGGTTGCCAGAATCACACCCGCGGCCAGGAACAGCGTCTGCGAGGTGAGCATCAGCGTGCGCTGGCGAAAGATATTCAGTGCAAACGGTGTTGAGAAAGAGACGGCCATACTGACCATTGCGGTTAATGCCATCACTGTCGAATATTCGCCGCGATCGAAGCCCATGGTTTCCATCAGCAGAACTGGGGAAACGTTTACATAGGTCAGGATCACCGCCACGCTCAACGTGGTGACAGCCAGACGGCTGAGGAAAAAGCGGTTCAGGAGCTTTTCTGTCGGGTGAATCGTTGCGGTATGTCCCGTTTTCTGTGCGCCGGGATGGGTCTCTTTCAGCACCGCAATCGACAGGATAAAGACCAGTGCGCCCATGGCCGCCATGGTCCAGAAAAGGCTTTGCCACGGGAATTTCAGCATGATCAGGTAACCGACAACCGGTGCCAGCACCGGAATAATGCAGGTGATACCGTTCAGCATGGAGAGCACTTTAGCGCGGCGCTGGGCGCTTAAGGTGTCGCGCAGAATCGCGAAGGCGACGACGTAACAGCCACCGGCACCAATACCCTGGATAAAACGCCCCGCCAGGAACAGGGTGCTGTCCTGTGCCTGCGAACACAGTACAGAAGCCAGCGCAAAGATAATGGCACCGGTAATGGCGACGGGCTGACGACCGGCTTTGTCGGCGACTTTCCCGGCAAAGACCATCGACGATGCCATTCCCGCGAGGTAGGCCGAAAACGCGATATGCAGTTGCGCTTCGCTGGCACCCAGATCGCGGGCGATGTGCGGTAATCCCACCAGATACATATCAATGCCCGACGGATAAAGCAGAACCAGCGCAAAACTACAAAACAGAAAACGAGCCATAAACCCCCCATAGATGCAGGCATGCAGAATAGGGGGATAAAAGGGATTAAGCGAGTTGCCGTTTGGACAATGGTGATTTCCTGGGAGGAAATCACCACGGGTTAGCGAGGGTTACTTACCAATACAGAAGCTCGAGAAAATTCGCCCTAATAGATCGTCCGACGTAAACTCCCCGGTGATCTCGCTCAGATTCAGCTGTGCCAGGCGCAATTCTTCCGCCAGCAGTTCACCCGCCCACGCGCCAATCAGCTGCGCTTTGCCCTGGTCAAGATGGCGTGCTGCCTCTTCCAGCGCCTGAAGATGACGACGACGCGCCAGGAAGCCGCCTTCCATGCTGGTATCAAAGCCCATGCTCTGCTTGAGATGGTTACGCAGGTCGTCCACGCCTTCACCGGTACGCGCCGACAAGCGAATGAGTGAGTGACCATTCACATCGCTGATGCCCAGCGTTTCGCCGGTAACGTCCGCTTTGTTACGCACCACGGTAATCGGCAATTTGGCGGGCAGACGGGCGATAAAGTCCGGCCAGATCTCTGCCGGGTCAACGGCATTAGTCGTGGTGCCGTCCACCATAAACAGCACGCGGTCAGCCTGCTCGATCTCTTGCCAGGCACGTTCGATACCGATGCGTTCCACTTCGTCGCTGGCATCGCGCAGACCGGCGGTGTCGATGATGTGCAGCGGCATCCCGTCGATATGAATATGTTCGCGCAATACATCGCGGGTGGTTCCGGCTATATCGGTCACGATCGCCGCTTCACGTCCCGCCAGGGCGTTCAGCAGGCTCGATTTCCCGGCATTAGGACGTCCGGCAATGACTACCTTCATCCCTTCACGCAGCAGGCTGCCCTGACGCGCTTTGGCGCGAACGGCGTCGAGATCGTTCATCACCTGGTTGAGCTGAGCTTCGATTTTGCCGTCAGAGAGGAAATCGATCTCCTCATCCGGGAAGTCGATAGCGGCTTCCACGTAGATGCGCAGGTGAGTGAGTGCTTCCACAAGATGATTCACGCGCGCGGAAAATGCCCCCTGCAGCGAGTTCAGCGCGGAGCGGGCCGCCTGTTCAGAGCTGGCGTCGATCAGGTCAGCAATCGCCTCGGCTTGCGCCAGGTCGAGCTTATCGTTCAGAAATGCACGCTCGGAGAATTCACCCGGCTTTGCTATACGCAGGCCAGGTAATGTCAGAATACGTTTTAACAGCAGGTCGAGGATAACCGGCCCGCCGTGGCCCTGAAGTTCCAGCACGTCTTCACCGGTAAAGGAGTTCGGGCCGGGGAACCACAGCGCAATGCCCTGGTCCAGCGGGGTGCCGTCGGCATCTTTAAACGGCAGGTAATCAGCGTAGCGCGGCTTTGGCAGTTTACCCAGCACCGCTTCAGCCACCTCGCGCGCCTTCAGGCCGGAAATACGCAGAATGCCTACACCACCGCGTCCCGGTGGGGTTGCCTGGGCGACGATAGTGTCGTTATGGCTCATAGTTGGTCTCGTTCAATACAAATAAAAAAGGCGGTCAATCGACCGCCCTTATTTTAGCGTTAACTTACCGAATCAGGACTTTTTCTTTTCGCGGCTATGCAGGCCACGTTTTTCCAGACCACGGTAAATCAGCTGCTGCTGGATGATGGTCACCAGGTTGCTGACGATATAGTACAGCACCAGACCTGACGGGAACCACAGGAAGAACACGGTGAAGATGACCGGCATAAAGGTCATGATCTTCTGCTGCATCGGGTCGGTCACGGTGGTCGGAGACATCTTCTGGATGAAGAACATCGTCACGCCCATCAGGATCGGCAGGATGTAGTACGGGTCCTGTGCAGACAAGTCATGGATCCACAGCGCGAACGGCGCATGGCGCAGCTCAACGGAGCCCATCAGCATGTAGTACAGCGCAAGGAAGATTGGCATCTGGATAATCAGAGGGAAGCAACCGCCCAGTGGGTTCACTTTCTCTGCTTTATACAGGGCCATCATCTCCTGGCTCTGACGCTGCTTGTCATCGCCCAGACGCTCACGCATTGCCGCAATCTTCGGCTGCAGCATACGCATCTTCGCCATGGAGGTGTACTGCGCTTTAGTCAGCGGGTACATGATGCCACGAACGATAAAGGTGATAACGATGATGGAGAAGCCCCAGTTACCCAGGAAGCTGTGGATGAACTTCAGCAGCTTAAACAGCGGCTGAGAGATGAACCACAACCAGCCGTAATCTACGGTCAGGTCCAGGTGTGGTGCCACGGCAGCCATTTTGTCCTGGATTTCCGGGCCGACCCACAGGGTGCTTGCCAGCTTACCGGTTTCACCCGGCTGAACCAGAACCGGCTGAGATTTGTAGCCGATGGCTGCAATACCGTTGCCCAGGTTCGCGGTGTAGAAGTTATTTGTTCCGTCGTTATTCGGCACCCATGCCGTCGCGAAATACTGTTGCAGCATCGCCACCCAACCGCCTTTAGCGCTGACGTTCAGGTTTTCGTTATCGGCAATGGTGTCGAATTTGTATTTCTCGTACTTCGCATCAGGCGTGGAGTACGCCGCGCCACGGAAGGTATGCAGCGCAAAGTTGCTGCTTCCGGTGTCACGGTGAGACGGCAGATTGATGGACTGCTTAAGCTGACCGAAGGTCGACACTTCCAGCGGTTTCGCACCGGCGTTCTGCACGCTGTAGCCCACGTTCACCGCATACTCACCGCGCTTCAGGGTGAAGGTTTTGGTGAAGGTGTTGCCCGCGGCGTCAGTGTAGGTCATCGGGATCGCGAGTTCGTTCTGGCCATCAGCCAGTACAAAGGTATCGCTCTCGACGTTATACAGTGGACGCGCACCGTTAGCCGGGTTATCCGGGCCATCACGACCGGTCAGGCCGCTCTGAGCCTGGTAGATAAACTCAGGCGTGGTTTCCAGTAACTGGAACGGTTCGGTAGACTTCAGCTCTTTCGGGTAGGTCAACAGCAGCGCCTGCTCAACATCACCACCACGGGTGTTGATAGTCAGTTCAAGCACATCGGTCTTAACCGTAATCTGTTTCCCCTGGCCACTGGCCGGTACGCCCTGGTCGGCGGCGCTACCCGCTGCGGTGGTCGTGGTCTGCGTGGTCTGCTGCTGGGGTTGAGGATTTTTATCCTGTTCCCATGCCTGCCAGATCATGAAAGACACGAACAACAAAGCGATGATAAGAAGATTGCGTTGCGAATCCATCGTTAGTGTTCTCTGGTATCAAAGGGTCCGGGGGGGACGGGATCGTCTCCACCTGGGTGTAAAGGGTGGCATTTTAATACGCGTTTCACCGTCAACCAACTGCCTTTTATCACTCCAAACCTGCGCAATGCCTCAATTCCGTAGCTTGAGCACGTTGGCGTGAAACGGCAATGTGGCCCGAGTAGCGGACTAATCAGGCGTTGATAGACCCTGATAAGGGCTATCAGGACCCGCGAGCCAGGCGACAGTGGCGGCGCCATAATTTTTCCAACGCTTCCGAGAGAGCACGGTTATCGAGGTCGGCAACCCCTTTTTTAGCCACCACCACGAAATCCATTGAAGGCAGTTCGTGCTGACGTAAACGGAAACTTTCACGCGTCAGACGTTTAATCCGGTTGCGTTCATGCGCACGCTTAACGTTTTTCTTGGCGACTGTGAGACCGATGCGGGGATGCCCCAGCGAATTCAGGCGGCCGAGGATGGTGATTTGCGGCGTGCCAGCCCGTTGTGGCTGCTGGAAGACGAAAGTGAAATGAGTGGGAGTTAACAAACGTAACTCCCTGGGAAATGCGAGCTTAACCACTCAGGGGTTAGCTTTATTACTTGGAAACGGTCAGACGAGCGCGGCCTTTAGCACGACGACGTGCCAGAACCTGACGACCATTTTTAGTAGCCATACGAGCACGGAAGCCGTGAGAACGGTTGCGCTTCAGTACAGACGGTTGAAAAGTGCGTTTCATGGCGATTTCTACCTAAACTTGAAAAAATTCATGACTTTTGCGGATGCCCGACCGAGTTTCGAATGACGGACGCCGAAGCCGTGGGTGATTAAAGAGGCCGGATTGTAATAATTGTACACTCCGGAGTCAATTCTCTTTCCTTAAATCCCTGCGTATTTCCGCACGTTTTCGCGTGAAAAATGAGCAACGGACGACGCAGGAAGATGAGCATCACGCGCCGGGTCGAGGATTATACGGCCTCCCCGACAAAGCGCAAGGATCGTCCCGGATCTTCGTTAGATCATTTAAGCAAAAAATTGTCTGTGCTCATTAATTTTTCCAATATGCGGCCTAAATCGTGGGGCACTTGCGCCAGGATCGTTTACACTTACCCGGTTTCGGATCTTCCTGTGGATAAATCGGGAAGAATCTGTGAGAAACAGAAGATCTCTGGCTCAGTTTAGGCTATGATCCGCGGTCCCGATCGGGATCTCAGGAGCCTGGTCAGGATAAAATTGCAGATAGCAATTCGCACGTCACCCTTTTGCACAGGGTCATGTCGATGTGCGCCAACAATCATGAATATTCAATAGTTTTCTTTTATTGTTCGAGTGGAGTCCGCCGTGTCACTTTCGCTTTGGCAGCAGTGTCTTGCCCGATTGCAGGATGAGTTACCAGCCACAGAATTCAGTATGTGGATCCGCC
The DNA here is from genome assembly GCF_009176645.1 of Enterobacter oligotrophicus. Taxonomy (NCBI): domain Bacteria; kingdom Pseudomonadati; phylum Pseudomonadota; class Gammaproteobacteria; order Enterobacterales; family Enterobacteriaceae; genus Enterobacter; species Enterobacter oligotrophicus. Next base: position 2,448,293 of record NZ_AP019007.1, on the reverse strand, counting down.
CGTTGCAGGCGGAACTGAGCGATAACACGCTGGCTTTGTATGCGCCAAACCGTTTTGTGCTCGATTGGGTAAGGGACAAGTACCTTAATAATATCAATGGACTGCTGAACGATTTCTGCGGGACGGATGCCCCGCAGCTGCGCTTTGAAGTGGGAACAAAGCCGGTCACCCAAACTGTTCGTGAAACCGTGAATGTGGCAACGCCTGCTCAGGCGGCACCCGCTCCGGCCCCTCGCGTCGCACCTGCCCGTCAGGGCTGGGATAATGTTCCTGCACCCGCCGAGCCAACCTACCGCTCTAACGTTAACGTTAAACACACGTTCGATAACTTCGTTGAAGGTAAATCGAACCAGCTGGCGCGCGCGGCGGCTCGCCAGGTTGCCGATAACCCCGGTGGCGCTTATAACCCGCTGTTCCTGTATGGCGGCACGGGTCTCGGTAAAACGCACCTGCTGCACGCAGTGGGTAACGGTATTATGGCGCGCAAGCCCAATGCGAAAGTGGTGTATATGCACTCCGAGCGCTTCGTTCAGGACATGGTAAAAGCCCTGCAAAACAATGCGATCGAAGAGTTTAAACGCTACTATCGTTCCGTTGACGCGCTGCTGATCGATGACATTCAGTTCTTCGCCAACAAAGAACGATCGCAGGAAGAGTTTTTCCACACCTTCAATGCGCTGCTGGAAGGTAATCAGCAGATCATTTTGACCTCGGATCGTTATCCAAAAGAGATCAACGGTGTTGAAGATCGTCTGAAATCCCGCTTCGGCTGGGGCCTGACCGTGGCGATCGAGCCACCGGAGCTGGAAACCCGCGTAGCGATCCTGATGAAAAAAGCCGATGAGAACGACATTCGCCTGCCGGGTGAAGTGGCGTTCTTTATCGCAAAACGTCTGCGTTCTAACGTCCGTGAGCTGGAAGGGGCGCTGAACCGCGTTATCGCCAATGCCAACTTCACCGGTCGCGCCATCACCATCGATTTTGTGCGTGAAGCGCTGCGTGATTTATTGGCATTGCAGGAAAAACTGGTCACTATCGACAATATTCAGAAGACCGTGGCCGAGTATTACAAAATCAAAGTGGCAGATTTACTGTCTAAACGTCGTTCCCGCTCGGTGGCGCGTCCGCGTCAGATGGCGATGGCGCTGGCAAAGGAGTTAACCAACCACAGTCTGCCGGAAATCGGCGATGCGTTTGGTGGCCGTGACCATACGACCGTGCTGCACGCTTGTCGTAAGATTGAGCAGTTACGCGAAGAAAGCCACGACATAAAAGAAGATTTTTCCAATTTAATCAGAACATTATCATCGTGACGCTATGAAATTTACCGTTGAACGTGAACATTTATTAAAACCGCTGCAACAGGTGAGTGGCCCATTAGGTGGCCGCCCAACGCTGCCTATTCTCGGAAACCTGCTGCTTCAGGTCGCGGACGGTACGCTGTCGCTGACCGGAACAGACCTGGAAATGGAAATGATCGCGCGCGTTACGCTGACTCAGCCGCACGACGCAGGCGCGACCACGGTTCCGGCACGTAAATTCTTTGATATCTGCCGCGGCTTGCCGGAAGGCGCTGAAATTGCGGTGCAGCTGGAGGGCGACCGTATGCTGGTACGCTCTGGCCGCAGCCGTTTCTCGCTCTCTACGTTACCTGCTGCAGATTTCCCGAATCTGGACGACTGGCAGAGTGAAGTGGAATTCACCCTGCCGCAGGCGACGATGAAACGTCTGATTGAAGCCACGCAGTTCTCCATGGCGCACCAGGACGTTCGTTACTACTTAAACGGCATGCTGTTCGAAACCGAAGGTGAAGAGCTGCGTACCGTAGCGACCGACGGCCACCGTCTGGCGGTCTGCTCCATGCCGATTGGCGATTCATTGCCAAACCATTCGGTGATCGTGCCGCGTAAAGGCGTCATTGAGCTGATGCGTATGCTCGACGGTGGCGATACGCCGCTGCGCGTGCAGATCGGCAGCAATAACATCCGCGCACACGTAGGCGATTTTGTTTTCACCTCCAAGCTCGTTGATGGACGTTTCCCGGATTATCGCCGCGTATTGCCGAAGAACCCGGACAAAACGCTGGAAGCGGGCTGCGATATCCTCAAGCAGGCATTTGCCCGTGCGGCTATTCTCTCTAACGAGAAATTCCGCGGCGTGCGTCTGTACGTGAGTGAAAACCAGATCAAAATCACCGCCAATAACCCGGAGCAGGAAGAGGCAGAAGAGATTCTGGACGTCACCTACGCCGGGGCTGAGATGGAAATCGGCTTCAACGTCAGCTACGTGCTGGATGTGCTGAATGCACTGAAATGCGAGAACGTTCGCATTCTGCTGATCGACTCCGTTTCGAGCGTACAGATTGAAGATGCCGCATCACAGTCGGCTGCTTATGTTGTCATGCCAATGAGACTGTAATGTCGCTCACCCGTCTGTTGATCCGCGACTTTCGCAACATTGAAAGCGCGGATCTCGCTTTATCCCCTGGCTTTAATTTCCTGGTTGGCGCGAACGGCAGCGGCAAAACCAGCGTGCTGGAAGCCATCTATACGCTCGGCCACGGTCGGGCGTTTCGCAGTTTGCAGATTGGTCGCGTTATTCGCCATGAGCAGGAATCTTTTGTTCTGCACGGGCGTTTACAGGGTGAAGAGCGGGAAACCGCCATCGGCCTGACCAAAGACAAGCAGGGCGACAGCAAGGTGCGCATTGACGGCACCGACGGTCACAAAGTGGCGGAGCTGGCGCTGTTGATGCCGATGCAGCTGATTACGCCTGAGGGGTTTACTTTACTCAACGGCGGCCCCAAATACAGAAGAGCGTTCCTCGACTGGGGATGCTTTCACAACGAAGCCGGTTTCTTTAACGCCTGGAGTAACCTGAAGCGTCTGCTCAAGCAGCGTAACGCCGCGTTGCGCCAGGTCACGCGTTACGCCCAGTTACGTCCGTGGGACAAGGAATTAATTCCCCTCGCGGAACAAATCAGCCGCTGGCGTGCCGAATACAGCGCAGGTATCGCCGAAGATATGGCCGACACCTGCAAACAGTTTTTACCCGAGTTTTCTCTTACCTTCTCCTTCCAGCGCGGCTGGGAGAAAGAGACTGATTATGCCGACGTGCTGGAGAGAAATTTCGAGCGCGACCGCATGTTGACCTACACCGCGCACGGCCCGCACAAGGCGGATTTCCGCATTCGTGCAGACGGCGCGCCGGTCGAAGATACGCTATCACGTGGGCAGCTCAAGCTGCTGATGTGCGCGCTGCGCCTGGCGCAGGGGGAGTTTTTAACCCGCGAGAGCGGGCGACGCTGCCTGTATCTGATAGATGATTTTGCCTCGGAACTTGATGACGCGCGGCGCGGGCTGCTTGCCAGCCGCTTAAAAGCTACGCAGTCGCAGGTTTTCGTCAGCGCCATTAGCGCTGAACACGTTATAGACATGTCGGACGAAAATTCGAAGATGTTTACCGTGGAAAAGGGTAAAATAACGGATTAACCCAAGTTGAAATGAGCGAGAAACGTTGATGTCGAATTCTTATGACTCCTCCAGTATCAAAGTCCTGAAAGGGCTGGATGCGGTGCGTAAGCGCCCTGGTATGTATATCGGCGATACGGATGACGGCACCGGTCTGCACCACATGGTATTCGAGGTGGTAGATAACGCTATCGACGAAGCGCTCGCAGGTCACTGTAAAGATATCGTGGTGACGATTCACGCGGATAACTCCGTGTCCGTTACCGATGATGGTCGTGGCATCCCAACCGGTATTCACCCGGAAGAGGGCGTATCGGCTGCGGAAGTGATCATGACTGTTCTGCACGCAGGCGGTAAGTTCGACGATAACTCCTATAAAGTTTCCGGCGGTCTGCACGGCGTAGGTGTGTCCGTGGTTAACGCCCTGTCGCAGAAGCTGGAGCTGGTTATCCAGCGCGAAGGCAAAATTCACCGTCAGCTTTACACCCACGGCGTGCCGCAGGCCCCGCTGGCTGTCACGGGCGATACCGATAAAACCGGTACGATGGTGCGTTTCTGGCCGAGCCTCGAAACCTTTACTAACGTCACCGAATTCGAGTACGACATCCTGGCGAAACGCCTGCGTGAACTGTCGTTCCTGAACTCCGGTGTCTCAATTCGTCTGCGTGACAAACGCGACAACAAAGAAGACCACTTCCACTATGAAGGTGGTATCAAGGCGTTCGTTGAGTATCTGAACAAGAACAAAACGCCAATTCACCCGAATATCTTCTACTTCTCCACCGAAAAAGACGGTATCGGCGTGGAAGTGGCGCTGCAGTGGAACGACGGTTTCCAGGAAAACATCTACTGCTTCACCAACAACATTCCACAGCGTGACGGTGGTACTCACCTTGCGGGCTTCCGCGCGGCGATGACCCGTACTCTGAACGCCTATATGGACAAAGAAGGCTACAGCAAAAAAGCGAAAGTCAGCGCCACCGGTGATGATGCCCGTGAAGGCCTGATTGCTGTTGTCTCCGTGAAGGTGCCCGATCCGAAGTTCTCCTCTCAGACCAAAGACAAGCTGGTCTCTTCTGAGGTGAAATCGGCGGTGGAACAGCAGATGAACGAACTGCTGAGCGAATACCTGCTGGAAAACCCATCCGACGCGAAAATCGTGGTCGGTAAAATTATCGACGCGGCACGTGCCCGTGAAGCGGCGCGTAAAGCCCGTGAAATGACCCGTCGTAAAGGCGCGCTGGACTTAGCCGGTCTGCCGGGAAAACTGGCGGACTGTCAGGAACGCGACCCGGCGCTCTCTGAACTGTACCTGGTGGAAGGGGACTCCGCGGGCGGTTCTGCGAAGCAGGGCCGTAACCGTAAAAACCAGGCTATCCTGCCGCTGAAGGGTAAAATCCTCAACGTAGAGAAGGCGCGCTTCGATAAGATGCTCTCTTCTCAGGAAGTGGCGACGCTCATCACGGCACTCGGCTGCGGTATCGGCCGTGACGAGTACAACCCGGATAAACTGCGTTATCACAGCATCATCATCATGACCGATGCGGACGTCGACGGCTCGCACATCCGAACGCTGCTGTTGACCTTCTTCTACCGTCAGATGCCGGAAATCGTTGAACGTGGTCACGTCTACATTGCCCAGCCGCCGCTGTACAAAGTGAAGAAAGGCAAACAGGAACAGTACATCAAAGATGACGACGCGATGGATCAATACCAGATCGCGATTGCCCTTGATGGCGCGACCCTGCACGCGAACTCCAGCGCGCCAGCACTGGCAGGCGAGCCGCTGGAGCGTCTGGTGTCTGAGTTTAACGCCACGCAGAAGATGATTGGTCGTATGGAGCGTCGTTATCCGAAAGCGCTGTTGAAAGAGCTGATTTATCAGCCAACTCTGACAGAAGCCGATCTGAGCAACGAACAGACCGTTACCCGCTGGGTGAACACCCTGGTGAGCGAGCTGAACGAGAAAGAACAGCACGGCAGCCAGTGGAAATTCGATGTTCAGCAGAACGCTGAGCAGCAGTTCGAGCCGATCGTTCGCGTGCGTACTCACGGCGTCGATACCGACTACCCGCTGGAGCACGAGTTTGTGACCGGCCCGGAATACCGTCGTATCTGTACGCTTGGCGAGAAGCTGCGTGGTCTTATCGAAGACGATGCGTTTATCGAACGTGGCGAGCGTCGTCAGCCGGTTGCCAGCTTTGAGCAGGCGCTGGAATGGCTGGTGAAAGAGTCCCGTCGTGGTCTCTCCATTCAGCGTTATAAAGGTCTGGGCGAAATGAACCCGGATCAGCTGTGGGAAACCACCATGGACCCGGAAAGCCGTCGCATGCTGCGCGTGACCGTTAAAGACGCGATCGCTGCGGACCAGCTGTTCACTACCCTGATGGGCGATGCGGTTGAACCTCGCCGTGCCTTCATCGAAGAGAACGCCCTGAAAGCGGCGAATATCGATATCTAAATCGTTGTCTCTGTAGGTTCAACAGGCCCGGTAAGCGTTAGCGCCACCGGGCTTTTCTTTAGGTGGAAAAGGGGAATCCCCTTTCCAGGCTCATCCTCCTTTCTTACCGTGTTTTTTGAGCGGAATCGCGTTAGCATGAGTACAGACTCATTCAAACCGGGGATCTCATGGCCATCAAACTCATTGCAATCGATATGGACGGCACACTGTTGCTGCCAGACCACACTATCTCTCCTGCCGTTAAAAACGCGATTGCGGCTGCGCGTGAAAAAGGGGTGAACGTAGTGCTGACCACCGGTCGTCCGTATGCTGGCGTGCACAGCTACCTGAAAGAGCTGCACATGAATCAGCCGGGTGATTACTGCATCACTTACAACGGTGCGCTGGTGCAGAAGGCCGCAGATGGCAGCACGGTGGCACAAACCGCGCTGAACTATGACGATTACCTGTTCCTGGAAAAACTGTCCCGCGACGTTGGTTCCCACTTCCACGCGCTCGATCGCAATACGCTCTATACCGCCAACCGCGATATCAGCTACTACACCGTGCATGAATCCTTTGTCGCCACCATTCCGCTGGTGTTCTGCGAAGCAGAGAAGATGGACCCGAGCACCCAGTTCCTGAAAGTGATGATGATCGATGAGCCTGAAATCCTGGACAAGGCCATCGCGCGCATCCCGGCGGAGGTAAAAGAGAAATACACCGTGCTGAAAAGTGCGCCGTACTTCCTGGAAATCCTCGATAAACGCGTCAATAAAGGCACAGGTGTGAAATCGCTTGCTGATGCGTTAGGGATTAAACCGGAAGAGATCATGGCGCTGGGTGACCAGGAAAATGACATCGCGATGATTGAATACGCGGGTATGGGTGTGGCGATGGATAACGCGATCCCGTCGGTGAAAGAAGTGGCTAATTTCGTCACCAAATCCAACCTGGAAGACGGTGTTGCATGGGCGATCGAGAAATTTGTGCTCCAGTAACAGCGGCTCTAAAACATCAGCCTCGGTTATCAACCGGGGCTTTTTTTGGCTCTGAATTTATCGAATTGTTCTTTTTGTGATCTGTATTGTAGTACAACATTAATTGATTGTACTACATTACAACCACAGCAATGACGAATAGCATCACGTTTGTACTGCAAAAGTGAGGCGAAATTCAGCGGTCGAGGTAAAGTAGTGATGGACTTACAGAGCACAAGGACTCTCCATGACGCTTAACAAAACCGATCGCATTGTGATCACGCTGGGAACCCAAATTGTGGGTGGCAAATACGTTCCCGGTTCGCCGCTACCTGCAGAGGCTGAACTGTGCGAAGAGTTTGAAACCTCGCGCAACATTATCCGGGAAGTCTTTCGCTCGCTGATGGCGAAGCGGCTGATTGAAATGAAGCGTTATCGCGGCGCGTTTGTTGCGCCGCGCAACCAGTGGAACTACCTCGATACCGATGTATTGCAGTGGGTGTTGGAAAACGACTACGACCCACGGCTGATTGGGGCGATGAGCGAGGTGCGAAACCTGGTGGAACCGGCAATCGCCCGCTGGGCGGCAGAACGCGCAACCTCCGGCGACCTGGCGCAGATAGAGTCGGCTTTAAACGACATGATCGCCAATAACCAGAATCGTGATGCGTTCAACGAGGCGGATATTCGCTACCACGAAGCGGTGCTGCAGTCGGTGCATAACCCGGTATTACAGCAGCTTAGCGTGGCGATCAGCTCGCTACAGCGAGCAGTATTTGAACGTACCTGGATGGGTGATGAGGCCAACATGCCGAAAACGCTCCAGGAACATAAAGCGCTGTTCGATGCGATACGGCATCAGGACGGCGATGCGGCAGAGCAGGCGGCGCTCACCATGATCGCCAGCTCGACACGAAGGTTGAAGGAAATCACATGACATCTCGCTACATCGCAATTGACTGGGGATCAACCAACCTGCGCGCCTGGCTTTATCAGGGTGAGCAGTGCCTGGAGAGCAGGCAATCAGAAGCAGGCGTGACGCGCCTGAAAGGTAAATCCCCTAAGGCGGTGTTAGCAGAGGTGACGCAAAACTGGCGCGATAGCGCCACGCCAGTGGTGATGGCAGGAATGGTTGGCAGCAACGTGGGCTGGAAGGTTGCACCTTATCTGCCCGTTCCTGCCCATTTCTCTGCCATTGGCGAACAGTTGACGTCCGTTGGCGACAATATCTGGATTATTCCAGGCTTGTGCGTCTCTCGCGACGATAACCACAACGTGATGCGCGGTGAAGAGACACAACTGCTCGGTGCGCGCACCCTTTCTCCTTCTTCTGTCTACGTCATGCCCGGAACGCACTGCAAATGGGTACAGGCTGATACAGAGCAGATCCACGATTTTCGTACCGTGATGACCGGCGAATTACACCATTTACTGCTTAATCATTCGCTGGTGGGTACGGGGTTACCGGAACAGATTGTTTCGCCAGAGGCGTTTAACGCCGGGCTTGAGCGCGGGATCGCATCCCCTGCCGTTTTGCCGCAACTTTTCGAGGTTCGCGCCTCGCACGTGCTGGGAACGCTTCCCCGCGAGCAGGTCAGCGAGTTTCTTTCCGGCCTGCTGATTGGCGCTGAAGTCGCCAGCATGCGTGATTTCGTTGCGCAGGGGCAGGTCATCACGATTGTCGCAGGCGCATCGCTGACGTCGCGCTATGAGCAGGCGTTTCGCGCCATTGGGCGTGACGTTTCAACGGTGTCCGGCGATACGGCATTTCAGGCAGGAATAAGGAGCATCGCTCATGCAGTGGCAAACTAATCTTCCCCTTATCGCGATTTTGCGCGGTATCACGCCCGATGAGGCGTTAGCCCACGTCGGCGCGGTGATCGACGCCGGGTTCGACGCGGTGGAGATCCCGCTCAACTCCCCGGAGTGGGAAAAAAGCATTCCGGCAGTGGTAGATGCGTATGGCGATAAAGCGCTGATTGGCGCGGGAACCGTGTTGCAGCCGGAGCAGGTGGACCAGCTTGCAAAAATGGGCTGCAAACTCATTGTGACGCCAAATATTAAGCCAGAGGTGATCCGCCGTGCGGTGGGTTACGGCATGACCGTCTGCCCTGGTTGCGCCACGGCAACAGAAGCCTTTACCGCCCTTGATGCCGGTGCGCAGTCGCTCAAAGTTTTCCCGTCATCGGCTTTTGGTCCGGACTACATCAAAGCCCTGAAGGCGGTATTGCCCGCCAGCGTGCCGGTCTTTGCCGTGGGCGGTGTAACGCCAGAAAACCTGGACCAGTGGATAAACGCAGGTTGTGTCGGCGCGGGGCTGGGCAGCGATCTGTATCGCGCCGGACAGTCCGTAGAACGTACCGCACAGCAGGCGGCTGCATTTGTTAAAGCGTATCGAGAGGCAGTGAAATGAAAATAACCAAACTCACCACGTACCGTTTACCGCCGCGTTGGATGTTCCTGAAAATCGAAACCGACGAAGGCGTGGTTGGCTGGGGCGAGCCGGTGATTGAAGGGCGTGCGCGCACCGTTGAAGCCGCAGTGCACGAGTTAGGGGAATACCTGATTGGTCAGGACCCGGCGCGCATCAACGACCTCTGGCAGGTGATGTACCGTGCAGGATTCTACCGTGGTGGTCCGATTCTGATGAGCGCCATCGCGGGTATCGACCAGGCGCTGTGGGATATCAAAGGCAAAGTGCTGAATGCCCCTGTCTGGCAGCTTATGGGCGGCCTGGTGCGTGACAAAATCAAAGCCTACAGTTGGGTAGGCGGGGACCGTCCTGCGGAAGTGATCGACGGTATCACGCAGTTGCGCAGCATTGGCTTTGACACCTTCAAACTCAACGGCTGTGAAGAGATGGGGGTTATCGACAACTCGCGTGCGGTAGACCGTGCGGTAAATACCGTGGCGCAAATCCGCGAGGCGTTCGGCAACGAGATTGAGTTTGGCCTGGATTTCCACGGACGCGTCAGCGCGCCGATGGCCAAGGTATTGATTAAAGAGCTGGAGCCGTATCGTCCGCTGTTTATCGAAGAGCCGGTGCTGGCCGAGCAGGCCGAGTATTATCCGAAACTGGCTGAACAGACGCACATTCCCATCGCGGCGGGGGAGCGTATGTTCTCGCGCTTCGAGTTCAAACGCGTGCTGGAAGCGGGCGGCATTGCGATCCTGCAGCCAGACCTCTCTCACGCGGGCGGCATCACCGAATGCTACAAAATTGCCGGAATGGCCGAAGCCTACGACGTGGCGCTGGCTCCGCACTGTCCGCTTGGACCGATTGCGCTGGCGGCCTGTCTGCACGTCGACTTCGTCTCGCGCAACGCCGTGTTCCAGGAACAGAGCATGGGCATTCACTATAACAAGGGCGCGGAACTGCTCGACTTTGTGAAAAACAAAGAAGACTTCAGCATGGAAGGCGGTTTCTTCAAACCATTAATGAAGCCGGGCCTTGGCGTGGAAATTGACGAAGCCAAAGTCATTGAGCTGAGTAAAAATGCGCCGGACTGGCGTAACCCACTCTGGCGTCATGAAGACGGTTCCGTAGCCGAGTGGTAAATGCGCGTCATACTTCGCGCTGGTGATGCGTTGGCTGCGTTTTCTTACCCCGGTCACATACTTTTGTATGCTCCCGGTGATGCGAAAACTTGCCGCCTTCCCCCGGCACGAATTATTTAGCGCATTCCGTTTACGTTTTAATTAAAAAAATCAAATACACCCTCTGTAAATTACAGGGCATGGTGAGCGGCTTCGCTATGCCCAAAATCTGGAGACAGATTGCGATGGATATTCCAGTTACTGCTGCAAAAACCGGGCGTCGCCGTTACCTGACGCTGATTATGATCTTTATTACCGTGGTCATCTGCTATGTCGACCGCGCCAACCTCGCCGTGGCCTCGGCCCATATTCAGGAAGAGTTTGGCATTACCAAAGCGGAAATGGGCTACGTCTTCTCGGCGTTTGCCTGGCTCTATACGCTATGCCAGATCCCCGGCGGCTGGTTCCTCGACCGCGTTGGCTCGCGTCTGACCTACTTTATCGCCATTTTCGGCTGGTCCGTGGCCACGTTGTTCCAGGGCTTTGCTACCGGATTAATGTCGCTGATTGGCCTGCGTGCCATCACCGGGATATTCGAAGCGCCGGCGTTCCCGACCAACAACCGCATGGTAACCAGCTGGTTCCCGGAACATGAGCGCGCCTCTGCCGTGGGCTTCTACACCTCCGGGCAGTTTGTCGGCCTTGCGTTCCTGACGCCGCTGCTGATCTGGATACAGGAGCTGCTGAGCTGGCACTGGGTATTCATTGTCACTGGCGGCATTGGCATCATCTGGTCGCTGATCTGGTTTAAGGTCTACCAGCCACCGCGCCTGACCAAAAGCATCAGCAAAGCTGAACTGGACTACATTCGCGACGGTGGCGGTCTGGTAGACGGTGATGCGCCAGTGAAAAAAGAGGCGCGTCAGCCACTGACCAAAGCGGACTGGAAGCTGGTCTTCCACCGTAAGCTGGTGGGCGTGTATCTGGGCCAGTTTGCCGTCACTTCCACGCTGTGGTTCTTCCTGACCTGGTTCCCGAACTACCTGACCCAGGAAAAGGGGATCACCGCGCTGAAGGCGGGCTTCATGACCACTGTACCGTTCCTCGCAGCGTTCTTTGGCGTACTGCTCTCCGGCTGGCTGGCGGATAAGCTGGTGAAAAAAGGCTTCTCGCTGGGCGTGGCGCGCAAAACACCCATTATCTGCGGGCTGCTGATCTCCACTTGTATCATGGGTGCGAACTACACCAACGATCCAGTGTGGATCATGACGTTAATGGCGGTGGCGTTCTTCGGTAACGGTTTTGCCTCTATTACCTGGTCACTGGTGTCGTCTCTGGCACCGATGCGCCTGATTGGCCTGACCGGTGGCGTGTTTAACTTCGTCGGTGGGTTGGGCGGTATTACCGTGCCGCTGGTGATTGGCTACCTGGCGCAGGATTATGGCTTCGGTCCGGCGCTGGTTTACATCTCCGCCGTGGCGCTGATCGGCGCGCTCTCCTACATCCTGCTGGTCGGCGATGTGAAACGAGTAGGCTAATTCCCCCGGATGTTTTACCCTGATGCGATAACTGCGCATCAGGGTATCTTCATGAAACAAATCACCTTCGCTTCCCGAAACCACCAGCTCACCAATATCAACACCTGGACGCCAGACAGCCAGTGGCTTGTCTATGATGTGCGTCCATCCGGCGCGTCGTTTACCGGTGAAACCATCGAGCGGGTCAATATCAGTACGGGTGAGGTGGAGGTGATTTATCGCGCCAGTCATGGCGCGCATGTCGGCGTGGTGACCGTTCATCCGACAGAGGATAAATATGTCTTTATCCACGGACCGGAAAACCCGGATGCCGACTGGCAGTACGACTTCCACCATCGTCAGGGTGTGATTGCGCACAACGGTCAGACGAGCAACCTGGATGCAATGGATATCACAGCGCCGTATACCGCGGGCGCGCTGCGCGGCGGCAGCCACGTACACGTCTTTAGCCCGAACGGGCAGTTCGTGAGCTTTACCTATAACGACCATGTACTGCACGCGCGCGATCCAAAGCTCGATTTGCGTAACGTCGGCGTGGCAGCGCCTTTCGGCCCGGTGACGCCGCAGGGAAATCACGCGCGGGAATATGCCGGAACCTTCTGGAACGTGCTGGTCAGCCGCACAACGCCGAATCCGAAGCCGGGCAGCGATGAGATCAACCGTGCCTGTGAAGAGGGCTGGGTGGGCAATGGCAGGCTGGCGTTTATCGGTGATACGTTGTCTGAGAAGGGCGAGAAGGTGCCTGAACTGTTTATTGTCGATCTGCCAAAAGAGGCACTGGGCTGGAAACGCGCGGGCGATGCACCGCTCCAGGGAACGCCGGAGACCATGCCAGCACCGCCTGCGGGCGTAATGCAGCGCCGGTTAACCTTTACTCACCACAAGGCTTATCCTGGGCTGGTTAACGTGCCGCGCCACTGGGTGCGCAGCAATCCTCAGGGAACGCAGATTGCATTTCTGATGCGCGATGATAACGGTGTTGTTCAGCTCTGGCTTATCTCACCGGACGGCGGCGAGCCGCGCCAGTTGACTCACAACACGAGTGATATCCAGTCGGCGTTTAACTGGCACCCATCCGGGAACATGCTGGGATTCGTGCTCGAAAACAGAATCGCCTGCTGTGATGCTGAAACCGGAGAGATGACGTTTTTGACGTCCGATCACGGCAATCCGCCGTCTGCTGATGCGGTCGTGTTTTCCCCGGACGGGCGCTTTATTGCCTGGATGGAAGAGACGGGCGGTTTCCGTCAACTGTGGATAACGGAAACCGTACAGAACTAGCGCGGAGGCAGTGCCGCGGGCGGGATGACGGCATTGGTTGCCAGATTTTCCTGCTCGCTTTTTTCCACGCGCGAGCGCACGGAGCTGTCCGTGCGGAACAGATCCCACGGCAGCAGGAGCGTATCGGCAACCGCCGTAAATGGCATATCCAGGATGACCAGGGATTTGGTGCCCCAGTTAGTATCGTCGTCGGAGATCATCGCCGCGCTGGCTCGGGTTCCCGGATATGTTCCTTCTTTACCGCCGGTATGAGACATCATGCTCGAACACCCGCAAAGTAAAACAACCCCGCTGAACGTTGTCAGCTTTATCAGAACATTTTTCATCATCACTCAGTCATCGTTAATGGCACTGCATCGACCTGCAACTCAGGGTTATAGCGAGCCTTGTTCAAAATAAATAGCCCGGAATCCCCGCTCTGTGGCAGCCATCGCAATTTAACGCTTTGTGCTGTTGTCCCAGTCTATGCGAGTACCGGTAAAGTGCAAAAAAATCTCGTCTAAAAACGCTTGAAAAGCCCGTAACCAGACCCATTTTAAGATTGTGACCCGAGAACGAACACGCCTGCGGGGTGTTCGGGGTACAGAAGCCTGTCCATGGTGGAAGGCTGCAATCTCTCGCTGATTTCAGGAGTTTTTATTTATGCGTAATTTCGATCTTTCTCCGCTATACCGTTCTGCAATTGGTTTTGATCGTCTGTTTAACCATTTAGAAAATAACCAGAGCCAGAGTAATGGCTACCCTCCATACAACGTTGAGCTGGTTGACGAAAACCACTATCGCATCGCCATTGCCGTCGCCGGTTTCGCAGAAAGCGAGCTGGAAATCACTGCGCAGGACAACCTGCTGGTGGTGAAAGGTTCCCATACGGCCGAGCAGAAAGAACGCACCTACCTTTACCAGGGCATCGCCGAGCGCAACTTTGAACGTAAGTTCCAGTTAGCCGAGAACATTCACGTTAAAGGCGCGAACCTGGTCAACGGCCTGCTGTTTATCGATCTGGAACGCGTGATCCCGGAAGAGAAAAAACCGCGCCGTATCGAAATTAACTAATTACGCGGGTCGCAACAGCGGCCCACTCAGAAATGCTTGCCGTAACGGGAGCATATGCGAATCCATACGGATTTGCAGGAACAACTGCGCACAAAATTAAACTGTGCCGAACTCGCTTCTCAGAAGGAGATTTAGTATGCGTAACTACGATTTATCCCCCTTGCTGCGTCAGTGGATTGGTTTTGACAAACTGGCTAACGCCCTGCAAAGCACCACCGAGCAACAGTCATTTCCGCCGTACAACATCGAAAAAAGCGACGATAACCACTATCGCATCACGCTGGCGCTGGCCGGTTTCCGCCAGGAAGACCTCGATATTCAGCTTGAAGGCACGCGTTTGACCGTAAAAGGGACGCCGGAAAAACAAGAGACCGAAACCCAATGGCTGCATCAGGGGCTGGTGACTCAGCCGTTTAGCCTGAGCTTTACCCTGGCCGACCATATGGAAGTGTCCGGCGCGACGTTCACCAACGGGCTGCTGCACATCGACCTGACCCGCAACGTGCCGGAAGCCATCGCGCCGCAGCGTATTGCCATTAGCGAGCGGCCAGCGTTAAACAGTTAATCATGTGCGGGCTGGTGCCCTCACCCCGGCCCTCTCCCACAGGGAGAGGGTGAAAAGATAAAGCCCTGCACCAGCAGGGCTTTTTTGTGCGCCATCGCCCATACAAACGCCACCCGCTCTGAGAGAATCCTTAGCATAACTAAGGTTATGCACAGGAAGTGGATCATGAGTGATATCGCGTTAACCGTCAGCGTGATGGCCCTGGTCGCGGTGGTGGGGCTGTGGATCGGTAATATCAAAATCCGTGGCGTCGGATTTGGTATTGGTGGGGTGTTGTTTGGCGGCATTTTTGTCGGGCACTTTGCTGACCAGCTTGGGCTGGTGCTCAGCGCCGACATGCTCCATTTCATCCAGGAGTTCGGCCTGATCCTCTTCGTCTACACCATCGGTATTCAGGTGGGGCCGGGCTTTTTTGCCTCGCTGCGTGTCTCCGGATTGCGGCTGAACCTCTTTGCGCTCGGGATTGTGGTGATGGGCGGGCTGGTCACCGCTATTCTGCACAAACTCTTCGCTATCCCGCTTCCTGTGGTGCTGGGGATTTTCTCCGGTGCCGTCACCAACACGCCGGCGCTCGGGGCGGGCCAGCAAATTCTTCGCGATCTGGGTATTTCTCCGGATATCGTCGACCAGATGGGCATGAGCTACGCCATGGCTTATCCGTTTGGTATTTGCGGCATTCTGCTTTCGATGTGGCTGGTGCGCGTGCTGTTTCGGGTCAACGTCGAGCAAGAGGCGAAAGATCATGAAACCACGCTCACCAACGGCCATGCGCTGATTAAAACCATTAATATCCGCGTCGAAAATCCCAACCTGAACAATATGGCGATTCAGGACGTGCCGATCCTGAACAGCGCCAATATTATCTGTTCGCGCCTTAAACGCGACGAAATGCTGATGGTGCCCGCGCCCGGCACCGTTATTCAGCACGGCGACCTGCTGCACCTGGTTGGGCAACCGGCGGATTTAAACAACGCGCGGTTGGTGATTGGACAGGAAGTGGACACCTCGCTCTCCACCCGTGGAACCGATATGCGTGTCGAGCGCGTCGTCGTCACTAATGAGAAGGTTTTGGGTAAGAAAATACGCGATCTGCAGGTCAAAGAGCGTTATGACGTGGTGATCTCCCGACTCAACCGTGCGGGCGTGGAACTGGTTGCCAGTCAGGAAGCCAGCCTGCAGTTTGGCGATATCCTTAACCTGGTCGGGCGTCCGTCATCAATCGATGCCGTGGCGGATATGGTGGGCAACGCTCAGCAAAAACTGCAGCAGGTGCAGATGTTGCCGGTGTTTATCGGTATCGGGCTCGGCGTGCTGCTCGGCTCTGTTCCGCTGTACGTACCGGGCTTCCCGGTGGCGCTTAAGCTGGGGCTGGCGGGTGGGCCGCTGATAATGGCGCTGATCCTCGGGCGCATCGGGTGTATTGGCAAGCTCTACTGGTTTATGCCGCCGAGCGCCAACCTGGCGTTGCGCGAACTGGGGATTGTGCTGTTCCTGGCGGTGGTCGGCCTGAAATCTGGCGGTGATTTTGTCGACACCCTGCTTCAGGGGGAAGGGATGAGCTGGGTAGGGTATGGCATTTTCATCACCGCAATCCCGCTGCTGACGATGGGAATACTGGCGCGGATGCTTGCTAAAATGAACTATCTGACGCTCTGCGGCATGCTGGCTGGCTCCATGACGGACCCGCCAGCGCTCGCTTTTGCCAATAACCTCCATGCCACCAGTGGTGCGGCTGCGCTGTCATACGCCACGGTGTACCCGCTGGTGATGTTCCTGCGCATCATCACGCCACAGCTGCTGGCCGTCTTGTTCTGGGGCATGAGCTAGTCTTTTGTCTTGCGAACGGCTGAAGGGGCATAACCGAACTTATTCTTGAACGCTTTACTGAAGTGAAACGAATCAAAAAAGTTCAGGATATCCGCCACCTTATTGACGGAATTCCCTTCCTGGCGCAGCAGCGACTGCGCCAGCTCCAGCCGTGCATCAAGATAATATTCCTTCGGGGTTTTCCCGGTGTAGCGCAGAAATAACCGTCGTAACCAGGGTTCGCTGCACTGCATACGTTTTGCCATCTCTGCCACGCTCCAGCGTTTTTGCACGCTGGCATGCAGCTCAGCCAGCAAATTTTCAAGGCGAAGCAGCTCACGATCTTTTCGGCCATTTTCCGAAATAAGGCAAATCCACTGATAAATAATTTTCGTGAGAAACGCGACCGCAAGGTTATTTTTCACCGGAGAACGCAGGGCGATTAATTCCGCCACTTCGCAGAGTTCTTTATTAAACTGATCGCCGTTATAAATTATGCCGGTTTGTAATATGGGGATTTCCATAATGCTGGTAGGGATAAATTCCATCCAGTATTGTTCCCAGAGTAAGCCGTCACAATGGTAAGAGGTTATATCGGTAGGTTTTAAGAATATAACGTTATTTCCATTCAGCGTAATTTCAGAATTATCTTTGAGCTGAATTTTACCGCAACCCTGCACCGTATAAACCGCCACCCAGGAGTTGGCGATAAGCGGTTTTTTCTTATCCTGAGGCCATATAACGCGGTAACTCTCATCGGCCAGGGTATGCCACAGGGAGATCAGCGAAATCCCGCTGGAGATCACACTTTCATCAAGAACTAACGGAATATTGTACGTTGTTTCGTTTTTTACATGCGAATTTTGTATTTTTCCATTCATTTTATTTTCCCGTCAGCAAATTATGCCTGCAACCTGAAGCGGAATTTATCAGAAAGTTTCCGTGAAGGGGAAATGAGTCTTGTATTTTAAGATATCGAATAGCCTGGACATAATCATAAATAAGGGCAACAAGATGAATATTCAACAAATTGTGAGCTTCATTGCCTTTACGCTGCTGGTCGCTGTCATCACCTGGTGGAAGTTGCGTAAAGCGGATACCGGTTCGCAGCAGGGCTACTTTCTGGCAGGGCGGTCGCTGAAAGCGCCGGTCATTGCCGCGTCGCTAATGCTTACTAACCTCTCTACTGAACAACTGGTGGGCTTAACCGGCCAGGCATACCGCAGCGGAATGTCAGTGATGGCGTGGGAGGTGATCTCCGCTATCCCGCTCATTTTTCTGGCGCTGATCTTTCTGCCGCGTTACCTGCAGCGCGGTATCGCCACCATTCCTGATTTTATTGAAGAGCGTTACGACAAAACCACCCGCATTATCGTGGACTGCTGTTTTCTGATCGCCACCGGCATCTGTTTTCTGCCCATCGTGCTCTACTCTGGTGCGCTGGCGTTTAACAGTATGTTCCACGTGACGGAAACCTTTGGTATTTCACAGCATACAGCCATTTGGGCGATGGCCGTGGTACTCGGTGTTTCCGGCATTCTGTATGCCGTGGTGGGCGGGATGCGCGCCATCGCCATTGCGGATGTCATTAACGGTATCGGGCTGGTGATTGGCGGGCTGATGGTACCGCTGTTTGGCCTGATGGCAATGGGCGACGGTAGCGTGATGCGCGGCATTGACAGGCTCACCCGCGATCACAGCGAGATGCTCAACTCCATTGGCGGCAGCCACGATCCGGTGCCCATCGGTGCCGCGCTGACCGGGCTGATTCTGGTTAACACCTTTTACTGGTGTACTAACCAGGGCATCGTCCAGCGTACCCTGGCCTCGAAAAGCCTGGCCGAAGGGCAGAAAGGGGCGCTGCTGACGGCGGTCTTAAAGATGCTCGATCCGCTGATTCTGGTGCTGCCCGGCGTGATTGCTTTCCACCTTTTCCAGGATCTGCCGAAAGCGGATATGGCCTACCCGGCGCTGGTCAACAAAGTCATGCCGTTACCGCTGGTCGGCTTTTTCAGCGCCGTGCTGTTTGGTGCCATTATCAGCGCGTTTTGCGGGTTCCTGAACAGCGCCTGTACTCTTTTTAGCCTGGGCATTTACCGGCGCATCATCAATGAAAATGCCTCGTCGGAACAGCTGGTGCGCGTGGGGCGTCGCTTTGGCCTGATTGTCGCGGTTGTCTCTGTCCTGGTTGCACCGTGGATTGCCTTCGCGCCGCAGGGACTTTACTCGTGGATGAAACAGCTCAACGGTATTTATAACGTGCCGCTGGTAACCATCGTCATCATGGGGTTCTTCTTCCCGCGCATTCCTGCCGTGGCCGCCAAAACGGCGCTGTTCTTCGGCATCGTCAGCTATATCGTCATTAACTACCTGGTGAAGTTCGACTTCCACTTCCTCTACGTGCTGGCCTGTACTTTCTGCATCAACGTGGTGCTGATGCTGGTCATTGGTTACTTCTTCCCGCGGGAGACGCCGTTCAGGTTCCAGGATGCCTTTGCGGTAGACATGAAACCGTGGAAAAACGTCAAAATCGCCTCCGTTGGCGTCCTGTTCGCGATGACTGGCGTCTATTCCGGGCTGGCGCAGTTTGGCGGTTATGCCAGCCGCTGGCTCACCATTTTCAGTTATCTGGTGGTCGCGGTGGTGGTCATTTACCTGATCATTGATGCCATCCGCCAGCGCCGTAACCCTTCGCTTATCTATGCTTCCGACGTTAAGGAAAAGCCATGAAACGCCCGAATTTTCTGTTCATCATGACCGATACCCAGGCCACCAATATGGTGGGTTGTTATAGTGGTAAGCCGCTGAATACTAATAATATCGACCAGCTTGCCGATGAAGGCATTCGCTTTAATGCGGCCTATACCTGCTCACCGGTCTGCACGCCTGCGCGGGCAGGGCTGTTCACCGGAATTTACGCTAATCAGTCCGGGCCGTGGACCAACAACGTTGCGCCTGGGAAGAATATCTCCACCATGGGACGCTACTTTAAGGATGCCGGTTACCAGACCTGCTACATCGGCAAATGGCACCTCGATGGCCATGACTATTTCGGTACAGGCGTCTGCCCGCCGGAGTGGAACGAAGAATACTGGTTTGACGGGGCCAATTACCTGGCGGAGCTTACCGAAGAGCAGATCAATCTGTGGCGTAACGGCCTCAACAGCGTTGAGGAGCTGCAGGCGAACAATATTGATGAAACCTTCACCTGGGCGTACCGCATCAGCAATCGCGCCGTCGATTTTCTACAGCGCACACAGCCAGAGGACGAACCGTTTTTAATGGTGGTCTCCTATGACGAGCCACACCATCCGTTCACCTGCCCTGTCGAATATCTCGAGAAATATCAGGATTTTTACTACGATTTAGGCGAAAAGGCGCAGGATACGCTGGCGGATAAACCGGTTCATCACCGCCTGTGGTCGCAGGCCATGCCGTCGCCAGTGGCGGAGGGGAGCCGCTATTACCATCACCCGCTCTATTTCGCCTGCAACGACTTTGTAGACGACCAGATTGGCCGCGTGATTAACGCCCTCACGCCCGAACAGCGTGACAATACCTGGGTAATTTACACCTCCGATCACGGCGAGATGATGGGTGCGCACCGGCTGATCAGCAAAGGGGCGGCAATGTACGACGACATTACCCGCATTCCGCTGATCATGCGTCCGCCGCAGGGCGCGCCGAAGCAGGTCGATACGCCAGTCAGCCATATTGACCTGCTGCCAACGATGATGGCGCTGGCGGGGATACACCAGCCCGCTATTCTGCCTGGTGAAAATATCCTGGCGGCTGATGCGCAGCGTGGCGTGATGGTGGAATTTAACCGTTACGAGATAGAACATGACAGCTTTGGCGGCTTTATTCCGGTACGCTGCTGGGTAACGGATGCGTTTAAGCTGGTGCTGAATTTATTTACCACTGATGAACTGTACGACCGCCATAACGACCCGGACGAGATGCATAACCTGATCGACTCGCCGCGCTATGCTGGGCACCGCAACCAGATGCACGATGCGCTGCTGGATTATATGGATAAAATCCGCGATCCGTTCCGCACGTACCAGTGGGCATGTCGCCCGTGGCGTCCTGACGCTGCACCGCGCTGGATGGGCGCTTTCCGCCCGCGCCCGGAGGATGGCTACTCGCCCGTTGTGCGCGATTACGACACCGGGCTGCCGACACAGGGGGTAAAGGTGGAAGAGAAAAAGCAGAAGTTTTAAGGAGAACCCATGAAAATTTCCCACGTCGGCGAAGCGCCGGATTACCGTTTCTCGCTGGCGAATGAACGCACCTTCCTGGCGTGGGTCCGTACCGCGCTGGGTTTTCTGGCCGCAGGCGTTGGTCTTGACCAGCTCGCGCCGGATTTCGCCACGCCGTTGATCCGCGAAGTTCTGGCGCTGCTGCTGTGTCTGTTTGCGGGCGTGCTGGCGATTTATGGCTATCTGCGCTGGCTGCGTAACGAGAAAGCGATGCGTCTGAAAGAGGATCTGCCGTATACCCGCGGGCTGCTGGTGATCAGCACAATCCTGCTGGTGGTTGCCGTGGTGGTGATGGGGCTGGTGCTCTATGCCGGATAGCCGCAAAGCCCGCCGCCAGGCCGATCCCGGCCTGCAGCCGGAGCGAACTTCTCTGGCATGGCTGCGCACTTTACTGGGTTATGCCGCACTTATCGCGCTCGCCATTAAACATAACTGGCATCGCGCCGGGCTGCCGTTCTGGGTTTCACTGGTCGTGCTGGCGCTGGTGGCTATTATTTTGTGGCGCTACACCCGTAGCCGGAACCTGATGGACGTCGACCACGGTGATTTTGCCCAACCCAACGCCGTGCGTGACAAATTTTTGATCGCTCTCGCGGTTCTTTCTCTTGCATTACTGTTTGCTGTAACGCACTTACATCAAATCATCGTATTTCTTAAGGACGTGTAATGACAGGATGTCATGTGATGGTCAAACCGGCCAGCTCCCGCTGTAACCTGAACTGCCGATACTGTTTCTATCTCGATAAACCCGAACAGCCGCACATGGACGACGCCACGCTGGAGGCCCTCATTCGCCAGCAGATCGCTGCGCAGCCGGGCGACGACGTTCAGTTTGCCTGGCAGGGGGGCGAGCCGACGCTGTGCGGCGTTGATTTTTTCCGTCGTGTGGTGGCGCTGCAGCAACGCTACGGACAAGGCAAGCGTATCCATAATGCTTTCCAGACCAACGGCATATTACTGAATGACGAATGGTGTCGCTTTTTCCGTGAAAACGGCTGGCTGGTGGGCATTTCGCTGGATGGCCCGGCCAAACTGCACGACGCGTACCGCGTTAACCGGCGAGGCAATCCCACCCATCACAAGGTTATCGCGGCCATTGAACGGCTGCGCGCACACCAGGTCTCCTTCAATTTGCTGACGGTGGTCAATCAACAAAACAGCCAGCAGCCGGAGCAGGTATACCGCTACCTTCGCGACCTCGGCACGCCCTTTTTACAGTTTATCCCCCTGGCAGAGCGCGAGAATCCTGAATCGGTCACTGACAGACAGTGGGGGACATTCCTGAAGACGGTTTTCGATATCTGGGTGCGGGAGGATATTGGCCGTGTTTTTGTGCAGCTCTTTGACTCAACGCTGGGCGTCTGGAGCGGTTATCCTTCGCAGATGTGTTCGCTGGCCGAGCGCTGCGGGCATGCCTTTGCGCTGGAGGCGAACGGCGATCTTTACCAGTGCGACCACTACGTCTACCCGGACTATCGCCTGGGAAATATTCACCACACGCCGCTGCGAGCACTTAACTCAAGCGGCGCTGCGCGTGGGTTTGGTGAGCATAAACAGGCTTCGCTGACGGAAGAGTGCAGGCAATGTCCGGTGCGTCGCCTGTGCAACGGCGACTGCCCCAAACATCGCGTTAACGGCAAAAGTATGCTCTGCGAAGGCTATCGGGATTTCTTCTGTTACAGCGCGCCACATATGCGGGTCATGCGAGATCTTATCCGGCTCCGCCGTTCCCCAGTTGAGCTGATGAGGATGCTGGACGCCAGCGCGTAACCGCCGGAAATTAACACCTGCCTTTCGCCAGATACCTTGCCATCTCCGCTTCCGGCACCATGCCGCCGCCGGTTGCCCAGACCAGATGGGTCGTGTTCTCCGGGGTGCCCGTCACACGCAACGGCCCGGCCATACCCGCCAGTGCCGACGGCTCCAGGCGAATCCCTTCCTCCTGCGCCAGCCAGCCGAGCATGTCATACATGCTTTGGTCGGAAAGTGTGTAGAAGCCGTCCAGCAGGCGCTCCATCGCGCGGCCCACGAAGCCGGACGCACGTCCTACCGCCAGCCCATCGGCTGCCGTTACGTTATCAATACCCAAATCCTGTACTGCAATCTCATCGTGCAGGCCGGTATAAACGCCCAGCAGCATGCAAGGGGAGTGGGTTGGTTCGGCGAAGAAGCAGTGAACGTGATCGCCAAACGCCAGTTTCAGACCAAACGCCACACCGCCAGGGCCACCGCCTACGCCGCACGGCAGATAGACATACAGAGGGTGATCCGCATCAACCACGCGGCCCTGTTGGGCAAATTGCGCCTTGAGGCGTCCGCCTGCCACCGCATAGCCCAGAAACAGGGTGCGGGAGTTTTCATCGTCAATAAAGAAACAGTTCGGATCGCTTTCGGCCGCTTTACGTCCTTGCTCCACCGCCACGCCGTAATCCTGCTCATATTCAACGACAATCACGCCGTGGCTGCGCAGTTTAGCTTTCTTCCATTCACGAGCGTCGGCAGACATATGCACCGTCACCTTAAAGCCGAGGCGCGCGCTCATTATACCAATGGACATGCCGAGGTTGCCCGTCGAGCCCACGGCAATGCTGTACTGGCTGAAGAAATCTTTGAAGCGTGGTTCCAGCAGGACGCTGTAATCGTCATTGACGTTGAGCAGCCCGGCGTTGAGCGCCAGTTTTTCTGCGTGGGTCAGCACTTCATAGATGCCGCCGCGCGCTTTGATCGAGCCGGAGACGGGCAGATGGCTGTCTTTTTTCAGCAGCAATGTGCCAGGGATTGTGGTGCTACATTCTTGCTCCAGCCGTTTTTGCATCGCCGGGATAGCAACCAGCTCAGATTCGATAATACCGTGGGTGGCTGCCGTTTCGGGGAACGCTTTCGCCAGATACGGCGCGAAGCGGTTCAGGCGTGCGTGGGCGTCGTCCACATCGGACTGGGTCAGCCCGACATACGGCAATCCTTCGGCAAGCGAAGTGGTGCGCGGGTTAAACCAGGTGATTTCTTTCAGGGCGATCAGCTCCTCAATCAGAGGAAACTGCGCGACAAGGGCGTGGGTGTGATCGGTTTTCATCATTCATCTCAGAATTTAGTTTATTCAGACTCTACACCAAATGTGAAAAAGCGTGCTAAATACAGGTTATTGCTTTTGATTTCTTGCAAGGTACTCCGTGTTTAAGCCCTTCATTGTCACCGCGTTATTGATTGCTTCCGGCTGGACCGTTGCCGCTGAGCCGCCGTTGACCGCCGCGCATTACGCGCAGCAGCTTGGCGTGGGCCTTGATGTCGACTGGGCGCGCACCGAGCGCGGTATCCGCGAGTTTGACCCGCTGGTGGTCCGCGATTTCCGCGCGAAAGGCATTACCCACGTGCGTATTCGGGTGGCAGCAGAACCGACCGAAGCGCGGCTGATTCATCTGCGTAAGCTGGTAGAAGCCTGCGAGCACTACGGCGTGATCCCCATCATCGCTTATCAGGCTGATGAATATAAAAATGCCCCGAAGGCCGATACAGAAAAAGAGGTGATCAACTGGTGGATTGCCGTGGCGCACTATTTTGGTCAACAATCGCCGCTGCTCGGTTTCGACCTGATCTACGAGCCCGCTGATAAGCTCAACCATAACGTGGCTTCCCTTAACCGGGTGTATGAGAAAACGATTAAGGTCATTCATGACATTGATGCGAACCGCATGATCTTCATTGCCCCCCGGCTGCGTGCCGCGCCGGAAGATCTATCCAGCCTGAAATTGCCCGCACACAGCCAAAACTATGTGCTGGCGGAGTGGCATATTTTCCCGTGGGGGCCGCTGAAAAGTAACGGTAAATACCCGTGGACGTCGGGCACAGCGGCGGAGAAAGCGGCAATCCGAAACCGCATCAATACGGCACTTCACTGGCAGCAAAAAACCGGACATACCAGTTGGGTTGGGGGCTGGGGCGTGGGTGAGTCCAGCCGACTGACGCCAACCGCGTCGCAAATGGCATTCGCCACGTTTATGGCCTGCGAGCTGCAAAAGGCGAAAATCCCGTATGCGATTAATGCCGATATCCAGTTTTACGACGGGGAAGAGGGGGCCTGGCGGTCTGCGCCGGAGCCGCTTTTGCAGGCAATGATCGCGCCTGATTGTGAAAAGCCCGGCGCTAAGCCGGGCCATCATGCGGTTAAACAGGCTGTTCGTGATGCGGAACACGCGACGCCAGCGGCAGCCAGCACAGTAAAATCAGCAACCCCATCAGGGTCATCAGTAAACCCAGACTAGCCTGCCCGGTTTGCGGCATCATGGCGGAAAGCCAGGCCAGCACGCCGGAACCGATATTCTGCAAACCGCCGACCAGCGCCCCCGCCGTGCCAGCGAGGAACGGGAACGGCTCCATTGCGCCGCTGGTGGCGAGCGGGAACAGCATCCCCGCGCCGAAGAAGAACAGTGCCGCCGGGATCAGCAGCGTCCAGACGGTCATCACGCCGAACAGACCCGGAAGCCACATCATTACACCCGCCAGCAGACAACTTATTACAGACTGCCACATCAGCGTGGTGAAACGCTTGTTCGGACGTCCGGCAAACCATGCGCCGAAGAACGCCGCCGGGATCGGCAAAATAAACAGAATGCTCACCACCATGCTGCTCAGCCCAAGCCCTGCGCCTAACAGCACACCGGAACAGGCTTCGAACACGGCAATGCCCGCCAGACCGCCAATCAGCATCAGCAGATAGCAGGTAAACGCGCCATTGCCGAACAACGTTTTGTAGCTGGCGATGAGTCTGGTGCGCGGCGCATCCTGTGGACGCGTTTCCGGCATCCAGCGCGCCATGCTGAACGTCACAATCATGCACAACACCAGCAGGAAGGCGTAGCAGGCGCGCCAGGACCACAGTGTATCCAGCAGACCACCAATCAGCGGAGCGAGAAGCGGGCTGACCAGAATGCCCATATTAAGCAAACTGTTAGCATGGCGAAGCTGAGTGCCCTGATACATATCGCGCGGTAACGTGCGTGCCATCACCCCGCCGACACCCGTTCCGACGCCCTGTAGCGCGCTGGCGGCAATCAGGACGGTGAGGCTGTGGGTGGTGATAGCAATCACCGTCGCCACCATGAAAATACTCATGCCCACTAAAATGACCGGGCGACGCCCGACGCGATCGGAAAGCGGGCCGTAGAACAGCTGCGAGACGCCGTAGGTCAACAGATAGGCCGCCATCACGCTTTGCACCGCGCCTTCGCGGACGTTAAGTTCCTTTGCCATGTCGGCAATCGCCGGAATGTAGATGGTTTGCGCCATCTGACCGACGGCCACCAGTAACACCAGCATCAACAATAAGTTAACGTTCCTTTGTTTTTTCATGTCGCTGAATACTTTTGCCAAAAGAGAGAAATAAAGAATAAGTGACTACGCATTCCCATAAATGCGCGAGGAATCTACCACAGTAAGATGACAATTTAAGCATTACTGTGATGAATGAATGAGAGCGATAAGGCAGGATTTGTAAACAAGAACGGCAACTAATGTTGCCAGTAATTTATGCGAGGCGCAGCAGAATAGCTCCGCCTGCAATACCCAGTGCTGCCGCGACGCGCAGGCCCGCAACCTTTTCTTTTAAAAGCACAAACGCAATCAGCGCCCCGAAAAGAATCGAGGTTTCACGCAGCGCCGCGACCACCGCCAGCGGTGCCTGCGTCATCGCCCAGAGCGCCAGACCATAAGAGCCCATGGTGCCAACCCCGCCGAGCAGCCCCTTTTTCCAGTGCAGACGCAGGTAGCTGGACGCTTCGCGCCGACGCGCCACCATCGCCCAGCTCAGCAGGCAGAAGCCGTTCATAAAGAAGGTCCACAGCGTATAGCCCAGCGCGGTGTCCGATACCCGCACGCCGGTGCCGTCCACCAGGGTATACCCGGCAATAAAACAGGCGTTCAGCAGCGCCAGCCAGATCCCTTTGCGTGACTGCATGCGCCCGTTCATCGCCAACGCCAGTATCGACAGGCAGATCACTCCGATGCCGGACCAGGCAAGCCAGGAAAGGTGATCCCCGAGCGCCAGTACGCTGATCAGCGCCACCAGCAGCGGCGCGGTGCCACGCATCAGCGGATAGGTCTGGCTCATATCGGAGACCTGATAGGTTTTCGCGACCAGCACGGTGTACACCACCTGTAAGGCACAGGAGACGATCAAAAACGGCCAGCTTGCGGCAGAGGGCTGTGGAGAGAAGGGGAGCAGCACCAGGGCAATCAGCGTGGCGGAGCCGCTGACGCTGATCGCGGAATAGAGCTTATCCGTTCCGGCTTTAACGATGGCGTTCCAGCTGGCATGCAGCAGTGCGGCGAACAGCAAAATGCAGAAAACGGTGATGGTCATGGCGTATCGGGTGGTGAATTGTCACTCAACTGTAACATTCACATCCTGATGCTGCCAGCCGGTTACACCGCGCAAAAAAGACGGTGCGTTACCCGCGGTTCGTCCGAGACCAGCGTGAAACCCGCCCGGTGATAAAACCCGTAAGCGGCATCCGGCGCATGGGTATTCAGGAAATCAAACCAGATGCTGGCATCGGCCATCACCACGGTTAACAGCTGCTTGCCAATGCCCAGCCCGCGGCACTTCTCGCTCACGTAGAGATGACGGATGCGCCCGGCGCGTGGCTGCTGGCTGAACGGATCGCGGTTGAGGCCGCATACGCCCACCAGTTTGCCGTTGAGAAACGCACCCAGCAGCTTTTCACCCGGTGCGTTAAAGCGGTTTTCACCGCGCTGCCAGTTCTCTTCCAGCCTGCGCAGCATGTTGAAATTCAATGCGATACTTTCCGCCTTCAGGGCGATATAGCCCGGTTCATCTGGCGTAACAGGCTCAATTAACAGACGCGACATAGCATTCCCTCGTTATTAAAGAGGGGCGGTTGCCCGCCCCTCTCAGGTGCGACTTGAACCTGAATCACCGAAGGTATTTCAGGACAGCATCAAGCAGTTGCAGTACAGCAACAATGAGTTTGAGGATAAGAACCACCATATCCACTACGCTCATACGCGTCTCCTTCTGGTCAAAAGGAGCACGATGCTGGCGTACCTTTCCGCCGCCTGTTGCCAGCACCTGGATTGACGTAACACAGTGTGCTCACTTCAGGGGGTTAAGGCACTGACGGCACCACCCGTTTCAGCCAGGACGTCGTTGCGCCGGTAGAACTGCGGCCCCCTCGCTCACTGCGAACACCTTCAGTATAGATAAATACTGTATGCATGAACAGTATTTTATGGACAAATTTTAGAAGGCGATCCATACTCAAAAACGTCAAAATCCGTGCCGGAATTGCGCGTTCGTCTGCGATCGCGTATACTTTTTGCGTTGACGTAACACAGTGTGTTCTGCGGCGACCAACCGCAAAACCCTGATAAAAACCTCGCTTAGGCGGGGTTTTTTGTTTTCTGGCTTAGCGAAAATGATGTCTCCCGTTGACTTATTGGCAACAACTGTTATCGTTGCCATAATGGCAACGGACGCGGCAGGCATGCAGTATGCATTTAATCTCTATGAAGGCAATTTTGGATGCGGTAACCCAGTTTCCGCAGCACAAGGAAGAACTTCTTTTTTTAGGACGTATTATCGAAAAAAGCCATTGCCCAACGCCTGCTGCGCTAAGAAAAATCTTTCCGACGCTAGATAACTTCAAATATCTCGATAAGCATTATGTTATTGATGTTGCAAACAACAATCTCAGAGTAGTGGCTCTCATCTTCTTTGAAAGCCAAAAGTTTTATGTGCGCCATGTTTTTACTCATAAGGAATATGACCGTTTTACGGAGAAACATCGCACTAAGGGGAAGAAATGATGATCGTCGCTGATGCAATGAAAGCAACGCATGCCCTGGTTGCCGCTGTTCCTTTACTGGGTGAACATCCGAACGAGAAAGATTACCAGGACGCACTCGAACTGGTGGAATATTTGCTCATAAACGAGCCTGGTAGCCCGTTACTGGATCTGGTGTGCGCCAGAATTAGCCGTTACGAAGCGAACCGACCTGAAATGGTCGCATTACGCCAGGAGATGGAATCTGTTCCAGTAGGGATTGCGGTTTTAAGAACCCTTATGGATCAATACAAACTGACTCTCTCCGATTTTCAGGATGAAATCGGCAGTAAATCAATGGTTTCAAGGGTGCTTAATGGGCAGCGACAGCTCACGTTGAGCCACATTAAAAAACTGGCGGCCCGCTTTGGTATATCGCCTGCGCTTTTTATTGAGTGAGTTAAAACCGACTTTTTGAGTGTCAGCATTCAACAAACGAAACGTGATCCCTGACGCATTTTTGCGCAGATGAAAATATTTCCATTGTCACGCTGAAAAACCTGTGGTTGTATAAATTCTATCAATGATTCCAAACACAGGTTCCTAATGACTCCATCTCTGTTCACTTCGACTCTACTAAAAACTGCGCAACCAGCCGCAGTGGTCGTCGTGCGTGTGGTGGTGGTCGTCGGCAATGCGCCGTAGGGACTGGATCAACACACGAATCCAAAACCCCGCCGGCGCAAACCGGGCGGGGTTTTTCGTTTAAACGCCTCCCGGAAAGTCGGCTCATAAAAGGACTGGAGCATGGCAATTTCGGGCACAACATCCACGAAGACGCGTTTTACGGGCGCGCAGTTAATCGTTCACTTACTGGAACGACAGGGTATTACCACGGTTGCGGGCATCCCTGGCGGGACAGTGCTGCCGCTGTATGATGCGTTAAGCCAAAGCACGCAGATCCGCCACGTACTGGCGCGCCATGAGCAGGGCGCAGGTTTTATCGCTCAGGGCATGGCGCGTACTCAGGGCAAACCGGCGGTCTGCATGGCCTGTAGCGGCCCTGGCGCAACCAACCTGGTGACCGCCATCGCCGACGCACGGCTCGACTCCATTCCGCTGATCTGCATCACCGGCCAGGTGCCGTCCTCAATGATAGGTACTGATGCGTTTCAGGAAGTGGACACCTACGGCATCTCTATCCCCATCACCAAACATAACTATTTAGTTCGCAATATCGCCGAGCTTCCACAGGTTATCAGCGATGCATTTCGCATTGCGCAGTCTGGCCGCCCAGGCCCGGTGTGGATAGACATTCCTAAGGATGTCCAGACCGCAGAAATTGAGATCGACGTGCTGCCGGAGCCGGGCGAGCGTGCCCCCGCGCCGGCATTCAGCGCTGAGAGCGTGCGCGATGCGGCGGCGATGATTAACGCCGCCAAACGTCCGGTGCTCTATCTGGGCGGCGGGGCGATTAACGCCGCGGATGAAATCCGCCAGTTCGCTGAAAAAGCTAACCTGCCCACCACCATGACACTGATGGCGCTCGGCATGCTGCCTAAAGCGCACCCGCTCTCTCTCGGCATGCTGGGCATGCACGGCGCGCGCAGCACCAACTACATCCTGCAAGAGGCTGATTTGCTGATTGTCATGGGCGCACGTTTTGATGACCGGGCGATTGGTAAAACCGAGCAGTTCTGTCCGAACGCCAAAATCATTCATGTGGATATCGACCGTGCCGAGCTGGGTAAAATCAAGCAGCCGCACGTGGCGATTCAGGGCGATGTGGCTGAGGTACTGGCGCAGCTGATCCCGCAAACGGACGTGACCGGTCGCGAAGAGTGGCGTCAACTGGTGGCCGATCTGCAAAATGAATTTCCGGGCGCGATCCCAACCGAGGGAGACCCGCTGAGCCACTACGGACTGATTAACGCCGTGGCCGCCTGCGTCGACGACAGCGCCATCATCACTACCGACGTTGGTCAGCATCAGATG
This sequence comes from Enterobacter oligotrophicus, assembly GCF_009176645.1. Lineage (NCBI taxonomy): Bacteria > Pseudomonadati > Pseudomonadota > Gammaproteobacteria > Enterobacterales > Enterobacteriaceae > Enterobacter > Enterobacter oligotrophicus. The sequence continues at coordinate 2,417,588 of NZ_AP019007.1, read as the reverse complement.
TGGACCGCGCAGGCTTATCCATTGAACCGCCCGCGCCAGTGGCTGACCTCCGGCGGCCTGGGCACCATGGGTTTTGGCCTGCCCGCCGCAGTCGGCGCTGCACTGGCCAATCCCGATCGCAAGGTTATCTGTTTCTCCGGCGACGGCAGCCTGATGATGAACATTCAGGAAATGGCGACGGCGGCCGAAAATCAGTTAGACGTCAAAATCATTCTGATGAATAACGAAGCGCTGGGGCTGGTTCACCAGCAGCAGAGCCTGTTCTACAAGCAGGGCGTGTTTGCGGCGACCTATCCGGGGATGATCAACTTTATGCAGATTGCCGCCGGATTTGGCCTGCACACCTGCGATCTGAATGCCGAAGAAGATGCCCACGCAGCGCTGCAGGCGGCGATCGATCGTCCTGGTCCGGCGCTGATCCACGTGCGTATCGACCCTGAACAAAAAGTGTATCCGATGGTCCCGCCGGGCGCGGCCAATACTGAGATGGTGGGAGAATAAGCCATGCAAAAACAACATGATAACGTCATTCTGGAACTCACCGTCCGCAACCACCCAGGCGTCATGACCCACGTCTGCGGGCTGTTTGCCCGCCGCGCGTTTAACGTGGAGGGCATTCTCTGTCTGCCGATTCAGGGCAGCGAGCACAGCCGCATCTGGCTGCTGGTCAACGATGACCAGCGTCTGGAGCAGATGATGGCGCAAATCGACAAGCTGGAGGACGTCACCAAAGTGGCGCGCAACCAGTCCGATCCCACCATGTTTAACAAAATTGCGGTGTTCTTCGAATAAATCGCTTAAGGTAAGCGTCTTTCGCTCTTGTAGGCCGGATAAGCGCAGCGCCATCCGGCGTTTTCAGACCGCAGGAACACCCATGACCACCATCGCCCTTATCGACGACCATCTAATCGTTCGCTCCGGATTTGCCCAGCTTCTGAACCTTGAGCCTGATTTTCAGGTGGTGGCAGAGTTTGGCTCCGGCCGCGAGGCGCTGGCTGGCCTGCCGGGGCGTGGCGTGCAGGTCTGCATTTGCGACATCTCAATGCCGGATCTCTCCGGGCTGGAACTGCTGAGCCAGCTGCCGAAAGGGTTAGCGACGATTATGCTCTCAGTCCACGACAGCCCGGCGCTGGTGGAGCAGGCGCTCAACGCGGGCGCGCGTGGGTTCCTCTCAAAACGCTGCAGCCCGGACGAACTGATTGCCGCCGTGCGCACCGTCTCGACCGGTGGCTGCTACCTGACGCCGGATATCGCCATCAAGCTGGCGACAGGGCGGCAGGACCCGCTCACCAGACGCGAACGACAGGTTGCGGAAAAACTCGCTCAGGGGATGTCGGTAAAAGAGATTGCCGCTGAACTGGCGCTGTCGCCAAAAACCGTCCACGTTCACCGCGCTAATCTGATGGAAAAACTCAACGTCAGCAACGACGTTGAGCTGGCGCGTCGTATGTTCGATAGCTGGCAATGAACGCCGTCTTTTCACGGCTGATCGCCGTTGTTGCCAGCTTTTTTATCTTTTCCGCCGCCTGGTTCTGCCTGTGGAGTATCAGCCTGCATCTGGTGGATCGCCCGGAGCTGGCAGTGCTGTTGTTCCCCTTTGGTTTGCGTCTGGGGCTGATGCTGCAATGCCCGCGTGCGTACTGGCCTGTGCTGCTGGGGGCGGAGTGGTTGATGCTGGCCTGGCTTGCGCAGGAGGTGGCACTGGCGCATTTGCCATTATTGATGACCGGAAGCGTACTCACGCTTCTTCCGGTTGCCCTTATCTCACGCTACCGCCACCAGCGAGACTGGCGCACGCTGCTGCGTCAGGGGGCGGTATTGATTGCCGCCGCGCTGCTGCAGTCCCTGCCGTGGACAGGCGAAAAGGAGATGCTCAACGCCCTGCTGCTGACGCTCACCGGTGGCCTGACCCTCGCGCCGACCTGTCTCGTTATCTGGCACTACCTCACCAGCACCGTCTGGCAGCCGCTCGGCCCTGCGCTGGTTTCTCAGCCGGTGAACTGGCGCGCCCGGCATCTTATCTGGTATCTGCTGCTGTTTGTGGTCAGTCTGTGGCTGCAGCTTGGCCTGCCTGCTGAACTCTCGCGCTTCACGCCGTTTTGCCTGGCGTTGCCGATCATTGCTCTCGCCTGGCATTACGGCTGGCAGGGCGCGCTGATCGCCACGCTGATGAACGCCATCGCGCTGATTGCCAGCCAGACCTGGCACGACCACCCGGTCGATCTGCTGCTTTCCCTGCTGGCCCAGAGCCTGACCGGGCTGCTGCTGGGGGCGGGTATCCAGCGTCTGCGTGAACTGAATCAGTCTCTGCAAACCGAGCTGGCGCGCAATCGTCGTCTGGCGGAACGCCTGCTGGAGACGGAAGAGAGCGTGCGGCAGGAGGTTGCCCGCGAGCTGCATGACGACATCGGCCAGACCATCACCGCCATCCGCACCCAGGCGGGCATTGTTCAACGTCTGGCGGCGGAAAACGCGGGCGTGAAGCAGGGCGGGGCGCATATCGAACAACTCTCGCTGGGCGTGTATGACTCCGTTCGCCGTCTGTTAGGGCGGTTGCGTCCGCGCCAGCTTGATGACCTGTCACTTGAACAGGCGGTCCGTTCCCTGATGCGCGAGATGGAGCTGGAGAGCCGCGGGATTGTCAGCCATCTCGACTGGCGCATTGATGAACGTCCGCTGAGTGAAGGCCAGCGCGTCACGCTGTTCCGCGTCTGCCAGGAAGGGCTGAACAACATTGTGAAGCACGCCAGCGCCAGCGCGGTCACGCTGCAGGGCTGGCAGCAGGAGGAGAGCCTCAAGCTGGTGATTGAAGACGACGGCTGTGGCCTGCCGCCGGGTTCCGGCCAGCAGGGCTTTGGCCTGGCGGGCATGCGCGAGCGCGTGAAGGCGCTGGGCGGCACGCTGACGATCTCCTGCACCCACGGCACGCGCGTTAGCGTGAGTTTACCGCTGAGGAGTCACCATGTTTAAAACGCCTGTCAGTGCCGCGCCTGTAAGCGATAAAGCGGAAATCGACGCCCGCTACCGCTACTGGCGTCGCCATATCCTTTTCACTCTCTGGCTCGGCTACGCGCTGTTTTACTTCACGCGCAAAAGTTTCAACGCCGCCGCGCCGGAAATCCTCGCCAGCGGCGTGATGACCCGCACCGATATCGGCCTGCTGGCGACGCTGTTTTACATCACCTATGGTCTGTCGAAGTTCTTCTCTGGCATTGTCAGCGACCATTCTAACGCCCGCTATTTCATGGGCGTCGGGCTGATTGCCACCGGCGTGGTGAACATCCTGTTTGGCTTCTCCACTTCGCTGTGGGCCTTTGCGCTGCTGTGGGCGCTGAATGCCTTTTTCCAGGGCTGGGGCGCGCCGGTGTGCGCCCGCCTGCTTACCGCATGGTATTCGCGCAACGAGCGCGGCGGCTGGTGGGCGATATGGAACACAGCGCATAACGTCGGCGGGGCGCTGATCCCGATCGTGGTAGGCGCGGCGGCACTGCACTACGGCTGGCGTGCGGGGATGATGATCGCGGGCGGCCTGGCGATTATCGCCGGGCTGTTCCTCTGCTGGCGTTTGCGCGATCGCCCGCAAACCGTTGGCCTGCCTGCGGTGGGCGACTGGCGGCACGACGAGCTGGAAGTGGCGCAACAGCAGGAGGGCGCTGGGCTGACTCGCAAAGAGATCCTCACCAGATACGTGCTGCTGAACCCGTATATCTGGCTTCTCTCGCTCTGCTACGTGCTGGTCTACGTGGTGCGCGCGGCGATCAACGACTGGGGCAATCTGTACATGTCCGAGACGCTCGGCGTGGACCTGGTGACAGCCAACTCGGCGGTCACGATGTTTGAGCTGGGCGGATTTATCGGCGCGCTGGTGGCGGGCTGGGGCTCGGATAAGCTGTTCAATGGCAACCGTGGGCCGATGAACCTGATCTTCGCCGCCGGGATTTTGCTCTCCGTCGGCTCGCTGTGGCTGATGCCGTTTGCCAGCTATGTGATGCAGGCGGCGTGCTTCTTCACCATCGGCTTCTTCGTGTTTGGCCCGCAGATGCTGATCGGCATGGCGGCGGCGGAATGTTCGCACAAAGAGGCGGCAGGCGCGGCGACGGGTTTTGTCGGGCTGTTTGCCTATCTCGGCGCATCGCTCTCCGGCTGGCCGCTGGCGCGGGTGATCGACATCTGGCACTGGAGCGGGTTCTTCGCGGTGATCGCCATTGCAGCGGGAATTTCCGCGCTGCTGCTGTTGCCGTTTTTACATGCCCAGGCCCCACGCGAAGCCAGTGTGATGTGATGCGCCTCACCTTTTCGCCCCGAATGGCGCAAAACTAAGAAATTTTCCCGGTTTTACCTGGACGCTGTCTCAGGCATCTCTCCTGGCTGATTTTTACAATGCCTGCCATTCGCAGGTAAAAATCAGCTCAGGAGCAAACCATGCTGGCCTTCTTAAATCAGGTGCGCAAACCGACCCTGGATCTGCCGCTCGATGTGCGGCGCAAAATGTGGTTCAAACCGTTCATGCAGTCCTATCTGGTGGTCTTTATCGGCTACCTGACCATGTACCTGATCCGCAAAAACTTTAACATCGCGCAGAACGACATGATCTCCACCTATGGGCTGAGCATGACGCAACTGGGGATGATCGGCCTGGGCTTCTCCATCACCTACGGGGTGGGGAAAACCGTTGTGTCCTACTACGCGGACGGTAAAAACACCAAGCAGTTCCTGCCGTTTATGCTGATCCTCTCTGCCATCTGTATGCTCGGCTTCAGCGCCAGCATGGGTGCAGGCTCCGTCAGCCTGTTCCTGATGATCGCCTTCTACGCCCTGAGCGGTTTCTTCCAGAGCACCGGCGGGTCGTGCAGCTACTCCACCATCACCAAATGGACGCCGCGCCGCAAGCGTGGTTCCTACCTCGGCATGTGGAACATCTCCCACAACCTCGGCGGTGCGGGGGCGGCTGGCGTGGCGCTGTTTGGTGCTAACTACCTGTTCGACGGCCACGTGATCGGCATGTTTATCTTCCCGTCGATTATCGCCCTGATTGTCGGCTTTATCGGCCTGCGCTACGGCAGCGACTCCCCGGAATCTTACGGCCTCGGCAAAGCCGAAGAGCTATTTGGCGAGGAGATCAGCGAAGAGGACAAAGAGACCGAAGAAAACGAGATGTCCAAATGGCAGATCTTTGTTGAGTACGTGCTGAAAAACAAAGTGATCTGGCTGCTCTGCTTCTCGAACATCTTCCTCTACGTGGTGCGCATCGGCATTGACCAATGGTCTACCGTGTATGCCTTCCAGGAGCTGAAACTCTCTAAAGAGGTCGCGATTCAGGGCTTTACCCTGTTTGAAGTGGGGGCGCTGGTCGGCACGCTGCTATGGGGCTGGCTCTCCGACCTCGCAAACGGTCGTCGCGCGCTGGTAGCCTGCGTCGCGCTGGCGCTGATCATCGCCACGCTCGGCGTTTATCAGCACGCCAGCAACCAGTACGTTTACCTGGCTTCACTGTTCGCGCTCGGTTTCCTGGTGTTTGGTCCGCAGCTTTTAATCGGCGTGGCGGCAGTGGGCTTTGTCCCGAAAAAAGCGATCGGCGCGGCCGATGGGATTAAAGGCACCTTTGCTTACCTGATCGGCGACAGCTTCGCCAAGCTCGGTCTGGGTATGATCGCCGACGGCACGCCAGTTTTCGGCCTCACCGGCTGGGCGGGCACCTTCGCCGCGCTGGATGCAGCAGCGATTGGCTGTATCGTGCTGATGGCGATGGTTGCGGTGCTGGAAGAACGTAAGATCCGCCGTGAAAATCGCGTGCAGAAATTGAAAGCAGCCTGAGTGTGCAGGTGACTTCTTTGCCCGGTGTGATGCCGGGCTTTTTTATGCCTGCCGCTGACTGGTCTCCAGCAGCAACCCGCGCAGCCATACCTGCGCGGGGTTTCGATGGGCTCTACCGTGCCAGGCCATGCTTTTGGTGAATCCCTGCACCGAAACCGGCGTATCACACACATATATTCCCACCCGGTTTTCCGCCATCCGCCCTGGCACCACGGCAATCATATCGCTGACCGCCAGCACTTCCGGCAGTACCAGAAAGCTACTCACCGATAATCCCACGTGCCGCTCGCGGCCCACACTCGCCAGCGCGTCATCAGTGACACCGTGAAAACTTTCACCCTCATAAGAGACCAGCACGTGCTCCAGCGCGCAGAATCGGTCTAACGTCAGCGGCTTTCCCGCATCAGGGTGATCGACACGCATCATGCACACGTACCGTTCATCATAAAGTGCGCGGCTGTGGAGTTCGTCCGGCGTCGTGTGGGGGGTCAGCAGGGCGAGGTCGATTTTCCCCTGTTCGAGTTGGGCGACGAGACGATCGGGTTCAACCGGCACGACTCGCACACGAATAGCGGGAGCCTGTACCTTCAGCGCGGCGATAAACGGCACAATCACCGCGCGCAGGGCGTAATCGGTGGCGGCAAGGGTAAACGTCAGGTTTGCGGTGCCCGGCTCAAAAGTGACGGGCTGCAACAGCACGTCGATATCCGCCAGGATGCGCTTCACCGGTGCAGCCAGCGCTTCCGCGCGCAGGGTTGGCACGATGCCGTGCGGGGCGCGGATAAACAGCGGGTCGTCGAAGGCGTCCCGCAGGCGGTTGAGCATGCCGCTCACCGCGGGCTGGGTCAGTGCGAGACGCGCCGCCGCGCGGGTCACGCTGCGCTCGTCCAGCAGGGCGTCCAGCGCTTTCAGCAGGTTAAGATCCAGCGTGCGCAAATCCACTTTCATGGCGTTTTTCCACCTTTTTTCAGATCACTATTATGGCCTTGCCCGCTGTTGACGACATGCGTTTCCCGCTATGATGAGCGGCTGATTTAAGGAGAACGCATGGTCTGGATAATGCTGGCAACGCTTGCCGTGGTATTTGTGGTCGGATTTCGGGTCCTGACCTCGGATTCCCGCCGCGCCATCAAACGTTTAAGCGAGCGTCTGGGGATCACCCCGGTGCCGATAGAATCGATGATCGACCAGTTCGGTAAATCGTCCGGCAATGAGTTTATCCGCTACCTTGAGCGCCCCGATGAGGCTCACCTGCAAAACGCCGCTCAGGTATTGCTGATCTGGCAGGTCTGCATCGTAGATGGCAGTGAAGAGAACCTGCATACCTGGCACCGCCTGCTGCGTAAAGCTCGCCTGGCCGCGCCGATCACCGATGCGCAAATCCGCCTCGCGCTTGGTTTTATGCGCGAAATGGAGCCAGACCCGCAAGAGCTTAACGCCTTCCAGCTACGCTATAACAAGCTCTTCCTGCCGGAAGAGGGCGTATTCTATCTGCACTGATATCACCAGACGTGATGAAGAGTATAAAGCATCGTCATTAGATTTATATCACTCTGGCGCGCATCCTCACCTCATCAACCAATACGATGAGGTGAACCATGAAACAATCCGCCATTATCTGGCCGAACGATTACCTGCCAGGCACCACCGATAACTTTGCGTCTAACGAAATCATTGTCGCCGGTCTGACGGCAAAAGAGATCTGGGCGCAGCTTAACGACGCCACTCTGTGGCCCAGCTACTACAGCAACGCCGACGATATTCGTTTCCACGACGGCAGCGGCCCGGAACTGAGTGCGAACGCGCGCTTTCGCTTCATCACCTTTGGTTTTCCGGTTGAGGCGCAGGTGACGGAGTATGTTCCTCCCGTGGGCGGTGAAGCCGCACGCATTGCCTGGCACGGCTGGGTCGAAGGCGATGCGAATTCGCGTCTGGATGTGATCCACGCCTGGCTGTTTGAAGACTTACCGGGCAACCGCGTGCGCATTCTGACCCAGGAGTCGCAGAAAGGCGTGCCGGCGCAGGAATTAGCGCGCACCGTGCCGAACCCGATGATTAACGGGCATCAGGAGTGGATCGTGGGATTAGCAAATGCTGCCGCTAAGGCTCGCGGGTAATTTTGCCCGGTGGCGCTTCGCTTACCGGGCCTACAAGCCCCGTAGGCCGGTGCAAGCGCAGCGCCGCCCGGCAAGAAAAGCAGCAAAAGTTGTCAAATCGTTAAATCCGTCACACTTTTGATGATAAACTGCGCGACTTTTCCGCACGTTTTTATCTTCAGGTGATGCCATGACAGAACATATCCAGCCCACGACCAGACCGCAGACCACCGAGGTTTCACGCCCCAACTGGTCGGCGGTTTTCTCCGTGGCATTCTGCGTTGCCTGCCTGATTACCGTTGAGTTTTTGCCGGTCAGCCTGCTGACGCCGATGGCGCAGGATCTGGGTATTTCTGAAGGCGTGGCGGGGCAGTCCGTCACCGTGACCGCGTTTGTGGCGATGTTCGCCAGCCTGTTTATCACTCAGGTAATCGGCACCATCGACCGTCGTAAAGTGGTCATTCTTTTCAGCGTCCTGCTGACACTCTCTTGTCTGCTGGTCTCCTTCGCCAATAATTTCTTGCTGCTGTTGCTCGGACGGGCCTGCCTGGGGCTGGGACTAGGCGGCTTCTGGGCGATGTCCGCCTCACTCACTATGCGCCTGGTGCCAGCACGCACGGTGCCAAAAGCGTTGTCCGTTATCTTCGGTGCGGTCTCTATCGCGCTGGTGATTGCCGCGCCGCTGGGCAGCTTCCTCGGCGGGATCATTGGCTGGCGTAACGTTTTCAACGCGGCGGCGGTGATGGGGTTACTTTGCATTGTGTGGGTGTGGAAAGCGCTGCCGTCCCTGCCGGGTGAGGCGGCGCACCATAAACAGAACATGTTTGCGCTGTTGAAGCGCCCCGGTGTGCTGGCGGGGATGACCGCCATTTTTATGGCCTTCGCCGGGCAGTTTGCCTTTTTCACTTACATCCGCCCGGTGTTTATGACCATGGCGGGGTTTGACGTGGATGGCCTGACGCTGGTGCTGCTGAGCTTTGGTATTGCCAGCTTTGTCGGCACCTCGCTGTCGTCCCAGTTCCTGAAACGCTCCCTGAAGGTGGCGCTGGCGGGGGCACCGCTGATACTGGCGATCAGCGCCGCGGTGCTGATGCTGTGGGGCAGCGACAAATGGGTTGCGTCGGCGATTGCGATTATCTGGGGCTTTGCCTTTGCGCTGGTACCGGTGGGCTGGTCGACCTGGATCACCCGCTCGCTTGCCGATCAGGCGGAAAAAGCCGGGTCGATTCAGGTGGCGGTGATCCAGCTGGCAAACACCTGCGGCGCGGCGGTGGGCGGCGTGGCGCTCGACCATCTGGGGCTGACGTCACCGCTGGTGATTTCCGGCACGCTGATGCTGCTGACGGCGCTGCTGGTGGCGGGGGAGGTTAAGGCACGTTGATTGATAAATAGTCACTTCATCGATATACTTGTACCGTAACTTGTACAGGAGGAAGTATGCAGGTTGTGACGTTTACCGAAGCACGAAGCCGACTCAAAGATGTGTTGGACGACGTGAATGACAACGTGGAGACGACCATCATCAGCCGCCGCAACGGCGGTGATGCGGTGGTGATGTCTCTGCAGCACTACAACTCGATGATGGAAACCATCCATCTGATGAGTTCGCCTGCTAACGCCAGCCGACTGATGGAGTCAATCGCACAGGCAAATACCGGAAAAACCACGCAGAGGGATCTGATAGATGACCAGGCTACTGATTTGGACTGATAACGGCTGGGATGATTACCTGTGGTGGCAGGAGCAGGACAAGAAAACGCTTCGCAGAATCAATAAATTGATTGAAGATGCGAAGCGCCAACCCTTCGATGACCTGGGTAAGCCGGAACCGCTCAAAGGTAATCTTTCCGGATACTGGTCCCGCCGGATCAACGATACCGATCGTCTGGTCTACGGGGTGTCGGATAGCGCTCTGACTATTTTGATGTGCCGCTATCACTATTATTTGTAGATCACGCCGATGTCTGAACCCGTCTTCTCGAATCCATTGAAATCAGCACCACCGACGACACAATCAGCAGCGTCCCCAGCCAGTCCGGCAGGGTGAACGCCACGCCAAGCAAAACCACCGACAACAGCGCGCTGCTCAGCGGCTCGGCGCAGCTCAGAATGCTTGCCTTCGGCCCGCCTATCATCTGCGCGCCTTTCAGATACAGACTGAATGTCAGCGCCGTGCCAATCACCACCAGATAGAAAAACGCCAGCAGCAGGCTGCCGTCGATCACAAACGTCGTCCCACGCCCGGCGTAGAACGGCGTTAACATCAATCCCGCGATTAACATGCTCCAGCCGACAATCGGCAGCGTGCCGTAGCGGGCGATCAGCGTCGACGGATACGTGGTGTAAAATGCGGCGGCAAACGCCGAGGCGATGCCGAAGAACAGCGCGGCAGGGGAGATAGAGAGCGAGGTCGGGTCGCCGTGGGTCACCAGCAGAAACGTGCCGATAAGCGATGTCAGAATGGCGGACAGGACAAACACGCCGGGGCGCTTTTTCCGCGCCAGCGCAAACCACGCCACGATAATCGTCGGTGACAGAAACTGCAGCACGGTGGCGGTGGCGGCGTTGGATTTTTCAATCGTCAGCAGGAAGGTGAGCTGCACCGTGAGCGCGCCGACCAGCGAGAAAATCAGCAGGCTGAGGGCGTCTTTGCGATGTTTGATGACCGAGAAAATCTTGTCGCCGTGAACGAAGGAGAGCGTCAGTAAGATCACGCCGGTAAACAGCAGGCGAACCATGGTCAGGTAAGGCGAAGAAATGTGGCTTTTCTCCATGATGTACTGCGCACAAACCCCCGAGCTACCCCATAAAACGGCGGCGATCAGGACGTTCAGCATCCCTTTGCGTGTGGAACCCATGTACTCCCCTGCTATGTTGGTTTTTTTCTAGCATAACATGGGATCTTGCCGGGTGGCGCTACGCTTACCCGGCCTACAAAACCTTGTAGGCCCGTGCAAGCGCAGCGCCGCCGGGCGAAACAAACGACGCTCTACTAGAACCACGCCTCCCACATCGCGCCAACGTTGAAGTCGTCGAGCGTTTCGTCTTTGGTGCCGTTCACGCGCGCGGTGCGTTCGTTATCCACTTTGCCGCCGGTCACGTAGAAGCGCAGCATCGGACGGAACTCCGGCCCCATGGCGATGGACATGTTCTGCGACAGGGTCAGCTTCCAGCCCTTGTTATCGCCGCCGTTGTCGTAATCCACGTGCTGCCAGCCCGCTTCCAGCCAGGTGGAGTGAACGTCGTTCCACCAGTGCATCGGGCGCACGATGGCGTTGTAGTTCTTGCGGTTGTCGGTTTTGTCGCGGCTGTTGTCGTAGTCGTGGAAGGCGAGGATGTACTCCACCTGCGTCTGTGGCGTGAATTTATGCAGCCCTTCGAAGCTGGCGTAGACCGTGGTCAGGTCCTCGGTTTTGTTAAACACGCTGTTGTCCGAGTTATCGGAGTAGCGGGCAATCACCTTGTTCACGCCGCTGTCGTTGGTGTGGCTCAGCACCACGCCGCCTTGCCATGCGTTCAGACGCTCGTCGCTCTCCACCGCTTTCGAATCAAAGCCGTAGTTGGCGTACAGCTCAAGGTCGATCGGGCCGAGCTTCATGCCGTGGATTTTTGAGGTCGCCGCGTAGTTGCCCTTATCGCCTGTGCCGGAACCGCCGGTACAGGTGATGCGCGACGGGTTGGCTTCATCTTCCATCACTTCCGGGCTACAGGATTCCACTGCCGCCACGGTCGCCACGTCAAACTGCACGCCGCCGATGTCGAAGTTCTTCACCCCGGCACCCTGGCCGTCGTGGTTCATCCAGAAGTAATCGTTGATGCCCTGTTGCGGACGCTGGTGGAAGTCGCGACCGGCCCAGAAGTAGGCGTTCGGGTTAGACGCCATAATATTGGTCACGCCCGCGTAGGCTTTTTTCAGGTTAACTTCGTCGCCCCAGTGGTCGATCATCACGTTGATGTCCCAGATAGCGCCGTTTTCACCCTTAAAGGCTTTGGAGAGCTGGAACTCGCCGCCGTTGCCTTCGTTACCCAGTCGGCCAATCGCGGATGCGCCGTTGTAAGAGCCATCTACCGCCACGTATTTCTGATCGGCGGCCTGGAAATGCGCGCCGTAGCGGGCATAGCCGGTAAATTTAATGCCGAACGGAATCGCCATATCCGGGGATTGCGCCGCGCTTTGCGGCTCGGTCACCACGTCCGCTTTTTTCGCGACCGCCGCATCCATTTTGGCCTGACGTTCTGCCAGGGCTTTGTCCACCGCTTTGGCCACAATGGCGTCGATTTGCTCCTGCGTAAATTCTTGTGCAAGTACAGAAATTGGGCAAAGCGCGGCGATAACCGCCATTGTTAATGGAAGTTTTTTAATATTAGTCATGGTTATCTCAATATAGTTTAATTTTATCCAGACAATAACCATCCCGCTCCGATCTGACAGAATATGTCGCTATCATCAGAACAAGTTGATTTATATTTTAAGGTACAGAAATTTTACATTAACGTTTATTTCGCCATAGGCTATCTCTGATATAAATGAATAATCTCTTCGGATAATTCACGCGCCAGCAGGGAGTTCATTAAATGATCCTGCGCGTGAACCATGATTAAGGTCATCGGCTGACGGGCTTCCCCCGCATCCTGCTCGATCAGCTTGGTCTGCATCTTGTGCGCCTGGCGCGCGTAGCCGTCGGCTTCGCGCAGCAGGCTTTTGGCCTCGTCAATGTTGCCCTGGCGCGCCGCGTGCAGCGCTTCAAAGCACAGGCTACGGGACTGACCGGCGTTGACGATAATTTCCATTACGGCTTCTTCTAATACGATCATCACAGTGACTCTCTGTTAAAACTGTTATTCAACGCGGTGGTGGCAAACCACTCTCCGCTCTTTTTGATGGTGCGTTTCTGCGTATTTAAATCGAGCTGGATAAATCCATAGCGATTTTTATAGGCATTGCACCACGACCAGTTATCAATAAATGTCCACATGTGGTAGCCAAGACAATTGCACCCTTCGCTAATACCTTTATGCAGCCAGGTTAAATGCTCAGAAATAAACGCGATGCGGTATTGATCGTTTATCTGGCCATTTTCAATAAAGCGCTGCTCGTTTTCGACGCCCATGCCGTTTTCAGAAATAAAGCAGCGAGGGTTGCCGTAATTGTCGCGCAGGTTAACCAGGATATCGTAAATACCTGGCGCGTAGATTTCCCAGCCGCGATACGGGTTCATCTTGCGGCCCGGCATCTCGTAGCTATCAAAGAACCACTCCGGCATAAACGGAGCCTGCGGGTTTACCGCGCTGTCGCGGCACTTCACGCGACGCGGCTGATAATAGTTCACGCCGAGCAGGTCGATTTTCCCTTCCGCGATCAGGGTACTGTCTTCCGGTTTGCAGGCTGGAAGCTGATCGTATGCTTTCAGCAATGCCACCAGGTCTGCCGGGTATTCACCGCGCAGAACCGGGTCGAGGAAGCTGCGGTTAAACATCAGATCCGCAATGTGCGCTGCCTTCACGTCCGCCGGGTTCTGCGAGCGCGGGTAGGACGGCGTCAGGTTCAGCACGATGCCGATCTCACCCGCGTAATGCCCGGCGCGGTAGGCGCGAACCGCCAGCGCATGAGCCAGTACGGTGTGATACGCCACGGTCGCCGCGCGACGGAAATCCACCACGTTCGGATAGTGAAAATCGTACAGGTAACCACCCTCCACTGGCACGATCGGCTCGTTGAAGGTAAACCAGTGCAGCACGCGATCGCCGAACAGCTCGAAGCAAATCTGCGCATAGCGGGCGTAGGCGTTCACCACGTCGCGGTTTTCCCAGCCGCCGATCTCCTGCATCGCCATCGGCATATCGAAATGGAACAGGGTAATAAACGGCGTGATGCCCTGTTCAATCAGCTCGTCAATGACCTGATTATAAAAATCGACCGCGTCCGGGTTTACTTCACCGATACCGTCGGGGATCAGGCGCGCCCAGCTAATCGAGGTGCGAAAGCTGTTGTGGTTCAGCTGTTTTAACAGCTGAATGTCCGTTTTCCAGTGCTGGTAAAACGTGGAGGTCTGCTGCGGCCCCACGCCGTTGTGAAAACGGTTCGGCTCGCGGGTAAACCAGTAATCCCACGTGGTTTCACCCTCTCGTGACCCTTCCGTCTGGAGAGCGGAGCTTGCGCTGCCCCACCAGAAGTTATCGGGAAATGCGTATTTCATGACTCTTCCTCTTTGACTTAATGGCTTGCTGTTTCAGCGGCACCGACGGTTGCCTGGGCTTTCTGCTCTTCGTTTTTGATGAGCGTACGTTCATAGGCACGCAGGAACGGCAGGTACATCAGCGCGGACATCGCCATGCACACGAGGCACATCACCACCGGGCTGAGCGCCCAGTTTGCCGCCCACGAAGCGCCAATCGGCGCGGGCGTGGTCCACGGCGTTAACGACACCACCTGCGCCAGCCAGCCGAGTTTGGTTGCGCCGTAGGCCAGGCAGGCGTTCACCAGCGGAACAAACACGAACGGGATGAACAGCATCGGGTTCATGATGATCGGCGCGCCGAACAGAATCGGTTCGTTGATGTTGAAGAAACTTGGCACCACGCCCATTTTGCCGATGGTGCGCAGATGCGTGACGCGGCTGCGCAGCAGCAGGAACGCCAGCGGTAACGTCGAGCCTACGCCGCCAATCAGCAGGTAGTGATCCCAGAAGCCCTGCAGGTAAACATGCGGCAGCGCCGCGCCTGCAGCCAGTGCCGCCTGGTTTGCGGAAAGGTTGGCCATCCAGAACGGGTTCATGATGCCGGTGACAATCAGCGAACCGTGGATACCAGCAAACCAGAAGATCTGGCACAGCAGCACGGAGAGCAGAATGGCGGGCAGCGAGTCAGACGCGGACACCAGCGGCTCCAGCAGATGCATAATTGCCTGCGGGATAATCATCCCGGTTTGCGCTTCAATGAACAGGTTCAGCGGATGCAAGGTACCGATCACCACCATCACCGGGATCAGGATCTCAAACGAACGCGCCACGCCGGTCGGCACTTCCTTCGGCAGGCGGATGGTCACGTTGTTCTGCTTCAGCCACGCGTACACACGGGTGGAGTAAATGGCGGTGATAAGCGCGGTGAAGATCCCCTGACCCGACAGATACTGCGTTGAAATTTTGCCGTCGGCATACGGCGCGGCAACCAGCAGGAAGGCCATAAAGGCCAGCAGGCCGGACATCACCGGGTCGAGGTTAAACTGACGCCCCAGGCTCGCACCAATCCCCACCGAAATGAAGAAGGTCATCACGCCCATGCTGAGGTTAAACGGCAGCATCAGCTGTTCGCGGTAGGTCTGGGAGAAATCCAGCCAGCCGCGGGCGAAGCTGTTGGTGGTATCTGCCGAGAACGGCGGGAAGATAAACACCAGCATAAACGAGCCGATGATCATAAACGGCAGCGCGGCGGTAAAGCCGTCGCGGATTGCAATCACATACTTTTGCTGTCCGAGCTTCGCGGCCAGCGGGGTAATTGACTGCTCAATAACCGCGACCATGGATTGATATAACGAACTCATGTGAACACCTTTTAGTGTGCCGCTTCAATGAGCGACAGAGCATAGTCCAGTACCTTATCGCCACGCTGCATGCCGTAGTCCATCATGTCGATGGGCTGCACCGGAATGCCTTTTGTAGCCGCCTTGTCTGAGAGTGTCTGTAACATGTATTTCACTTGCGGTCCGAGAAGGACAACCTGGTATTGCGGAAACTGCGTATCAAATTCGGAAACGCCATACGCATCAATCTTTACCGCCAAACCACGCTCTTTCGCGACATCGACCATTTTGCTGACCAGCAGGCTGGTGGACATCCCGGCAGAGCAGCACAGCATAATCTTGAACATCGACAACCATCCTCAAAGTGTAAAAAGTTATTGCGAGGCTGATTGGACATCATACGGAAACCGGTTTCCATTTATAAAAGACAGAAGTGTGACAACCATCAAGAACCTTTGCTTATGGGGCTTATTACCACGATCTGTGTCACGTAATTTGGCTGTTATGACGTCATTTTGAGTGGAAACGGAAAATCGGTTTCCATGAAAAACGGAAACGGATATACTCCGTACTGGCTATAATGTGAGCCGTAGCGGTAATGGAATTTGCAGGCGCGAGGATTGCCTGCCAGGGGAGAGAGATGTCTACAATCAACGATGTATCACGTCTGGCCGGGGTGTCCAAAGCCACGGTATCACGGGTGTTGAGCGGGTCGCGTGGCGTTAAGGAAGCCAGCCGTCAGGCCGTTCTGAAAGCGGTGGATGAGCTGAATTATCGGCCTAACGTGATTGCACAGTCGCTGCTCAGTCAGTCGACGGGGTGTATTGGCGTGATTTGCGCGCAAGAGAACATTAACCAGACCACCGGTTATCTGTACGCGCTGGAAAAACAGCTTAGCCAGCATCAAAAACATCTGCTGCTACGCTTCGCGCACAGCAAAGCGGAAGTGATGCACGCTCTCGAAGAACTCTCCTGTGGTTTATGTGATGACATCCTGGTGATTGGCGCGCGTTTCCCGCTGGATGTCGAGATGGACAACGTCATTCTGGTCGATTGTATGGAGGCCGATAACGCCAACAGCATCCAGTTCGATCATGCGTTTGCCGCCGAAACGGCCTGTAACTACCTCACCAGCCAGGGGCGTCGCCAGATTGCCCTTATCCACCCGCACGGCAGCGGTTTTGCCGATCAGGTGCTGCTGGGTTACAAACACGCGCTGGAAAAAAACTTCCTGCCCTTTAATCGCAACCTCGTCTTTATGGATGCGACTTCGTCGTCCGTTGCGCTGCAGGAGCTGCTTAACAATGCGAGCACCCTGAATTTCAACGCGCTGCTGGTGGCAGACGAACAGGAAGCTCAGCGGGTGATCCCGCAGCTGCAGGCGTTTAATAAATCGGTGCCGGAGGACATTATGGTCTTCAGCCTGGCCGGGTCACTGCATCTGCCGGGTATTCCGGTGATCCCGGCGATTGAATATTCGATGGACGCCATGGCGGCGCGCATCGTGAGCTGGCTGAATGAAAAAACGCAGATGCTGGGGTCATATGTGCTGCGCGGGGATTTAATTATTCCGGATATGCGTAAGCGGTAAAAATGTTTTGTAGGCCGGGTAAGCGCAGCGCCACCCGGCGAGAAGCACGTGCCCAACCTTCAGTAATCTTCCATACAATCCACCTGGCCCACCGCGGCCCAGTAGTTATCCAGATTGTCACGCTTCATGGCGGTGACGGCGTTCTTGATCAGCAACTGATTGGCCTCGGACGACAAAATCATCGTCTGCCACGCCTTATCGCTCTGCTTTTTCTGTGGCGTACAGGTTTTCTTGATATCTTTCAGTACCTGCTGTTTAAGCTGGGCATCTTTCGCCGGATCGTCCTTTTCCTGCGCGTGGACGAAGGCAGCAAACAGCAGGCAAAGGAGCAGGCAAACCAAGTGTGCAGATTTCATTGAAACCTCCTTTAAAAGTCACATGCTTCCCCTGAAATATATCGTTACATTCCCTCTTGCGACTCAAGTCGAAAGTATGAATTTACGCCTCCCATCGCATGAGAGGCGCTTTCATCATGTTACTGAATCCCACCGCCCAGCGACTGCCACAGCGTAATGCGGTTTTCCAGATCGGTTTGTTGTAATGCAATCAGCGATTCCTGCGCTGACCACAGCGATCGCTGTGCGGTCAGTACCGTCAGGTAATCCCCTGCGCCCGCCTGGTAGCTACGGGTCGCCACATCCAGCGTTTTCTGCTCCGCCGCCACGTATTCACGCTGGGCGTCGAGCTGCTCGCTCAGCGTTTCACGGCGTGCCAGCGCGTCGGCAACGTCTTTAAACGCGCTCTGAATGGTTTTCTCGTAGGTGGCGATCAGCCCTTTTTTCTCCGCTTCCGCATAGCGCAGCTGTGCCAGGTTGTTGCCCCCGCTAAACAGCGGCAGAGTGATGGACGGCGCAAATGACCAGATCTTCATGCCGTGGCTGAACAGAGAGGAGAGCGAATCGCTGCCAACGCCCGCGCTGGCGGTGAGTGAAATGGTCGGGAAGAAGTTGGCGCGCGCCGCGCCGATGTTGGCGTTAGCGCTCAGCAGATTGTGCTCGGCTTCCTGAATATCCGGGCGACGCAGCAGCACGCCGGAATTCACCCCCGCCGGGATCAGCGTGATGGCGTTATCACTCAGGCTCTCCAGCGTGCCGGGCAGCAGGTTCTCTGGCACCGTATCGCCCGCCAGCAGATTGAGGGCGTTTTTGTCCTGCATCACCAGTGTTTGATAGCTTGCCACGCTGGCGCGCGCCTGTTGGTATACCGCCATCGCCTCACTGACGTCCGTGGCCGCAGCCACGCCGACTTCCTGCTGGCGCTTCACAATCTTGAGCGAGTTTGCGGCGCTCGCCATGGTGGACTTCGCCAGCGCCAGATTGCTGTTATCTGCGGCCAGCGTCACCCAGGCCGTGGTCAGCTCGCTGACCATCGTCAGGCGCGTGTTCTGCGCGGTAAATTCGCTGGCAAGCCAGGTTTCCCGCGCGGCGCGGGAGAGGCTCTGGTTACGGCCAAACAGATCCAGCTCGAAGCTGGAGACCGCACCGTTGGCCTCATCGCTGGTGGTCACACCGCTCGCCAGCGTGCGGCTGCGGGTGTGGCTCAGTTCAGCATCCACCGTCGGGAAGAGGGAGGATCGCGTTTCGCCGTACTGGGCGCGGGCGGCATCGATATCCGCAATCGCTTTTTGCACGTCGCGGTTGCTGTTAAGCGCCATTGTCACCACGCTTTTCAGCCGCGCATCATTCATCACCTGCTGCCACTGGCTCACCACGGCGCTGGCTTCGCCATGCGCGCCGGGCAGTGTAGCCGGGACGGGAGCGTCCGGACGTTGATACGTTGGGTCTAACGACACACAGCCTGCGCTCAGCAGGGCTAAGACTAAAACAGAGACACGAAACATTATGACCTCCGGTTCGCGTGCTTACCGGAGAACAGACGTTTCACCAGTACGAAGAATAAGGGAACGAAGAAGATCGCCAGCAGCGTCGCGGCCAGCGTCCCGCCGATGATGCCGGTCCCGATCGCCACGCGGCTGTTGGCTCCTGCGCCTGTTGCGATAGCCAGCGGTGTAACACCCGCAATAAACGCCAGCGAAGTCATGATGATCGGACGCAGACGCGTCTGAGCGGCACGCAGGGCGGCGCGCGTCAGGGAGTAGCCTTCCGCGACTTTCGCCTCGGCAAACTCCACGATCAGAATGGCGTTTTTCGACGACAGGCCGATGGTGGTCAGCAGCGCCACCTGGAAGTAGACATCGTTATTCAGGCCGCGCATTGAGGCGGCCAGCGCCGCACCCAGCACACCGAGCGGGATCACGAGGATGACCGAAATCGGCACCGACCAGCTCTCATACAGCGCCGCCAGACACAGGAACACCACCAGGATGGAGAGGGCGTAGAGGCTCATCGCCTGGCCGCTCGCCAGTTTTTCCTGCAACGACAAACCGCTCCACGCCCAGGTGGTGCCGGACGGCAGATTGTTTGCCAGCTGTTCCATTTTGCTCATCGCTGTACCGGAACTTGCGCCGCTGGCGTTTTCGCCCTGAATCTCATACGCCGCCGAGCCGTTGTAGCGCACCAGGCTTTCCGGACCATACTCCCAGCGCGTGGTGGCGAAAGCAGAGAACGGCGTCATGGTGCTGTCGCTGCCGCGCACAAACCATTTGTTGAGATCTGACGGCACGGCGCGCGTGTCGCTGTCGCCCTGGATGTAGACCTTTTTCACGCGGCCGCGATCGATAAAGTCGTTCACGTAGGTGCCGCCCCAGGCGCTGGAGAGGGTGTCGGTGACGTCGCTCAAAGACAGCCCCAGCGAGACGGCTTTGTTGTTATCAATATCCACCTGAAGCTGCGGCATCTGCGGCAGATCGTTGGCGCGCACCGCGTGCAGCGAGGCGTCCTGGTTAGCTTCACCAATCAGCTGGTTACGCATCTTCAGCAGCGTGTTGCGATCCGTGCCGCCGCTGGCCATCAGCTCAAAGGTAAAGCCGTTGCTCTGGCCTAAACCATCCACCGCCGGGGGCGTCATGGCGAAAATAGTGGCATCCCGAATGGTGCTCAGCTCCTGCGTGGCGCGCAGGGCAATGGCCTGTGCGGTGTTCTCGTCGCCCTTACGCTCGGACCAGTTTTTCAGGGAGACAAACGCCATCCCGGCGTTTTGACCGCTGCCGCTAAAGCTGAAGCCCTCAATGGTGAAGATCACGTCGGTATTGGCTTTCTCTTTGGTCAGGAACCACTCGCGAACCTGGCGACTGATCTCGGCGGTACGTACCGCCGTTGCGCCTGCCGGCAGGGTGTACTGCACCATGATTTCGCCCTGATCTTCCGTCGGCAGGAAGCTGCCCGGCAGTTTCAGCATGGCGAACCCCATCGCGCCGCAGAGCAGGGCGTAGATGGCCAGCATGCCGCCGGAACGGCGCAGGGCGCGCAGGACCTTGTTCTGATAGCCGCGCTCGGTTTTGCCGTAAAAGCGGTTAAACGCGCCGAAGAAGCCTTTTTTGTGCGGGGCCGTGTGGCTCAGAATCGAGCCGCAGAGTGCGGGTGTCAGGGTTAACGCCACGACCACGGAAAGGAACATTGCCGAAATAATGGTGACCGAGAACTGACGGTAAATGACCCCGGTGGAGCCGCCGAAGAACGCCATCGGCAGGAACACGGCGGAGAGCACCAGCGCAATGGCGACCAGCGCACCGGAGATTTCGCCCATTGATTTTTCGGTCGCTTCCCGCGCGGGTAGCCCTTCGTCGCGCATAATGCGCTCGACGTTTTCCACCACCACGATGGCGTCATCCACCAAAAGCCCTATCGCCAGCACCATTGCAAACAGCGTCAGGGTGTTGATGGAGTAACCGAACAACGCCAGCACGCCGAAGGTGCCCAGCAGCACCACCGGTACCGCCAGCGCCGGGATCAGCGTGGCGCGGATGTTTTGCAGGAACAGGTACATCACCACCACCACGAGGATAATGGCTTCGAACAGGGTCTGAATCACGTCCTCAACCGAGATCTTGATGAACTCGGTGCTGTCTTTCGGGTAGGCCACGTCGTAGCCTTCCGGCATCGATTTTTTAAACTCGGCGATTTTCTCTTTCACCGCCGTGGCGGTGTTGAGCGCATTCGCGCCCGGCGAGAGCATCACCGCCATCCCCGCTGCCGGGTGACCGTTCAGCTTCGCGGTAGCGGTGTAATCTTCGCTGCCCATCTCCACGCGTGCGACGTCGCTGATGCGCACGACCGCGCCGTTGGACTGGCTCTTCACGATGATATTTTTAAACTGATCCACCGTCTGCAGGCGCGACTGAGCGCGCACGGTGGCGGTCAGTTGTTGCGCGTTTGACGAGGGCAGCGCACCGATTTTACCGGCAGAGACCTGCACGTTCTGCGCTTCAATCGCGCTTTGCACGTCGGACGGCATCAGCGAGTACGACGCCAGCTTCGCCGGGTCGAGCCAGATGCGCATCGCGTATTCCGCCCCGAACACCTGCAGGCTCCCCACGCCTTCCACGCGCGCCAGCGGGTCCTGCATATTACTCACCAGCCAGTCGGCGATATCCGAGCTGCTGGCGGTGTCGGTTTTATCGTACACGCCCATGATCAGCAGGAAGTTACTCTGCGATTTTTGCACCGTGATACCGGACTGTTGTACTTCGGTCGGCAGGCGCGATTCCGCCTGCTGGACTTTGTTTTGCACCTGCACCTGCGCGGTGTCCGGGTCGGTCCCCTGTTCGAAGGTGACATTAATGCTCACCGAACCGTCCGAGCTGCTGGTGGAGGTGAAGTAGAGCAGGTTATCCAGCCCGGTGAGCTGTTGCTCAATGACCTGGGTCACGCTGTTTTCCAGCGTTTGCGCGGATGCGCCGGTATAGGTGGCCGAGATTTTGATCGACGGCGGGGCGACGTCCGGGTACTGCGCCACCGGCAGCGTGCGGATCGCCAGCATCCCGGCGAGCATGATGAGAATGGCGATCACCCAGGCAAAGACCGGGCGACGCACGAAGAAACGGGAAAACATCAGGCGTTTCCTCCGGTGGCTTTCATCTCTTCGGCTTTCACTTCCTGTCCGGCGGTGACTTTGTCGGTGCCTTCCACAATCAGCTTATCGCCCGCCTTCAGGCCGCTCAGGACCAGCCATTTGTCGCCGTAGGTGTCGCCCGTTTCCAGTTGACGCTGCTCGACCTTGTTGCTGGCATTCACCACCAGCGCGGTGGCATTGCCTTTCGCGTCGCGGGTAACGCCCTGCTGTGGCGCGAGGATCGCATCGCTCATGATGCCTTCATCCACTCTGGCGCGGACAAACATGCCCGGCAAAAGCTGATGTTGCGGGTTCGGGAAGACGGCGCGGAGGGTCACCGAGCCGGTCGATTCATCCACCGCGACTTCGGTGAGCGCCAGACGGCCCTTTTCGCTGTAGGTACTGCCGTCTTCCAGAATTAACGCCACGCTCAGCGTATCGCTGTTGGTGGCGAGGGTTTGCTTACGTAATCGCAGCAGATCGGCGCTGGAACGCGTCAAATCGACATACATGCTATCCAGACCGCGAATGGTGGCGAGGGCCGTATCCTGCTGAGCGGTTACCAGCGCGCCAGGCGTAACGGAGGAGATACCGATGCGCCCGGAAATTGGCGCGGTGACGGTGGTCCAGTTGAGGTTAATGCGGGCGCTCTCCTGCGCGGCTTTCTTTGACTCGACGCTGGCCTTGTCCTGCGCGCAGGTGGATTTGGCGTCTTCGGCATCCTGACGCGACACGCCGTCGTCTTTCACCAGTTGCGCATAGCGCTGGGCTTTCTGGCAGTCGGCCTGCACCAGCGCCTGCGCCTGTTTCAGCGCCGCCGCCGCTTCATCGTAAGCGGCGCGGTAGCTGGCGGGGTCAATCTGATACAGCGCCTGTCCCGCTTTCACGGTATCGCCTTCGGTGAAGAGCCGCTTCTGGATAATGCCGCCCACCTGCGGGCGCACTTCGGCGCTCATCGCGGCGGTGGTGCGGCCAGTCAGTTCACTGACGACGGAAACTGGCTGGCTCATAAGCGTGACAATCCCCACTTCCGGAAGAGGACGCTGGGGAGCAGATGTTTGCGCATTATCGCACCCTGTCAGGAGGAGTAATGCCGCGATGGAGGTTGTTATGGTTTTCATAATCTTTTTCCAGGGTGAACGAAGCCTGCCCTGTTAATGGCTTAACAGGGAGGAGGGCTATTTAAAGGCACAGCGATACCGCATCTCCGGCAGAGCCGGAAATGAAATAAAGGGGAATTACCTGTTCCCGCTAATTATTCGAATATGATTACTTCGCAGTGAAAAGCATATTTAAAATATCCTGATAAATGGGCGCTAATTGTTCTGAGGGTACTTTTAACGGCGTAAGTCGACGGTAAATCGTTCCCTCGATCATTACGGCGGTAATCTCCACGCAGCAGCGAATATGTTCATCGCTCAGGTGGGGGAACTGCTTTTTAAGATGCGCACAGGCGTTAGAAAACATGCGGGCTTCCGCTTCAACTAACATGGCCGCAACCTGCGGATTGCGCGTGGCCTCAGCGGACATTTCGAGCATCAGCGCATCATCATCTTCGCTGAGGGTTTGTCGCCAGGCGAGCGCCTGCGGCATCCCTTCTACCAGCGTTTTACCCTGCATCTCCGCAATGCGTGAGTCAATGATGCGACGGATCATCTCTTCGATAATCGCGTCTTTGTTACTGAAATAACGGTAAATTTGCCCGACGCTGAGCTTCGCCTCGCTGGCAATTTGCGACATGCTGGCGGCGTGAAACCCGCTGGCGCGAAAGCAGCGGCGCGCGGCGGTGATGATCTCGTCCTGACGCTGTTTTTGTCGTTCTTCCAGTTTTGTACTCATTGTCGGCTACCGTGTAAAAAGTGAGAATGATCGTTCTCATTATACGTTTTAGGTGCGTATTGGAAAGGCTTTTTTTATTTACATATTGAATGAATATTTCCAGGTATAAACAATGGAGGAAATAAGGAGTTTTTATGAAGGTTAAGCTGTGAGATATTCAGATTGCGCTGAAAATAAGGAGAGTAATATGCATCTGAGCACGACTGATAATGTCACGCCGCAAGAAAAAGAAGCGTTATTAACGGGGTTGAGAGCCTGTAACGGTGCATTAAATCGTTAACCCCCGATCCCATTACCAATTACAGCCAGCGCATGACGCACAATTATCTCCGGCGAGAGAGCTTGTAGCCTCTCGTCATTGCGCATGCGTGAGAACGGCACCAGCACCAGGCTCAGTAAGGTGGTAAACAGCAGTTCCGGCGCAAGCTCCCGGTTCAGTTTCCCTTGCTGCTGCCAGCCTTTGATGGTGGTTAGCGTCGTCTGATATTGCTCATCGCCAAACCGCGCCTGCAGATGCATGCGCAGAACCGGCATTTCACCAATTACCTCCTGCATCCACAGCGGTGCAAACCAGTGATGCGTTTCGGCCAGCTCAGCCAGCACCTTCACCATTTCCGTGAGGGCATTAACTGGCGAATCCTGGTTGTTGGCGAAAATGGTGCCAATTTTGCTGCGTAAGGGCAGGAAACGCTCCTCAATCATTACATCGAGAAGTTGCTCTCTGGAATTAAAGTAGTAGTGCAGCATCGCAGGCGTTACGCCCGCTTCTTTGGCAATGGCGTTCAGTGACGTGTTGGCGATCCCCTGGCGAGAAAAGAGGTTCAGGGCGATATCCAGCAACTGCTCGCGGCTGGCGGTAATGCGCTTGCCACCGCGAGGGCGTCCGGGACGGCGGGGTTCAGAATTGTCCTTTTGTGCTGGCATGGTCACGGGATCTCTTGATCTTATTCATCACTTCCACAAATATTAATTATACGATTAATTAATTTCAAGCGATCTCTTATGGAGTCCGACGTAATGACTCAAACCCAATCTGCCGCCGGGCAACACGCGCCGTCGATCAAGCTGCTGTTCAGCGCGCTGTTGCTGGTGATGCTGCTCTCTGCGCTTGATCAAACCATCGTCTCCACGGCGCTGCCAACCATTGTCGGTGAGCTGGGCGGGCTGGATAAGCTCTCATGGGTAGTCACCGCCTATATCCTGAGTTCGACCATCGCGGTGCCGCTGTACGGCAAATTTGGCGATCTGTTTGGCCGTAAAATCGTCCTGCAAATTGCGATCGTGCTGTTTCTGGCCGGTTCCGTACTTTGCGGACTGGCACAAAATATGACCCAACTGGTGCTGATGCGCGCCCTGCAGGGGCTGGGCGGTGGTGGCCTGATGGTCATCAGTATGGCTGCTGTAGCAGATGTGATCCCGCCTGCGGAACGCGGCCGCTATCAGGGGCTGTTTGGCGGCGTGTTCGGTCTGGCGACGGTAATCGGGCCGCTGATCGGCGGATTTATCGTGCAGCACGCCTCCTGGCGCTGGATTTTCTACATCAACCTTCCGCTGGGGTTGTTTGCGCTGCTGGTGATTGGTGCCGTGTTCCAGGGCAGCTCCCGTCGCAACAAACATGAGATTGACTACCTGGGGGCGATTTACCTCAGCATGGCGCTGTTGTGCATCATCTTGTTCACGACCGAGGGTGGAACAATCCGCCCGTGGAGCGACCCGCAGCTGTGGTGCATCCTGGCGTTCGGCCTGACGGGGATCGCCGGGTTTATCTATGAGGAGCGGCTGGCGTGGGAGCCGATCATTCCGCTGTCGTTGTTCTGTAACCGTAGCTTCCTGCTCTGTAGCCTGATTGGTTTTATCATCGGGATGTCGCTGTTTGGCTCGGTGACGTTCCTGCCGCTCTATCTGCAGGTGGTAAAAGATGCCACACCAACGCAGGCCGGTTTGCAGCTGATCCCGTTGATGGGTGGGCTGTTGCTGACGTCGATTATCAGCGGGCGCATTATCAGCCGTACCGGGAAATACCGCCTGTTCCCAATCCTCGGCACGCTGCTTGGGGTGGTAGGGATGTTTTTACTGACGCGAATTTCGATTCACTCTCCGACCTCGCAGCTTTATCTGTTCACCGGCGTGCTGGGAATGGGGCTTGGGCTGGTGATGCAGGTACTGGTGCTGGCGGTGCAAAACAGCGTGTCTGCCGACCAGTACGGCGTGGCGACTTCCGGTGTGACGCTGTTCCGTTCTATCGGCGGGGCCATTGGCGTTGCGCTGTTTGGCGCGGTGTTCACGCATATTCTGCAATCGGGTCTGATGGAGCGTATACCGGAGGGGGCCGAGCTGCCACGTGAGCTGAACCCAACGGCCATTCACCAGTTGCCGGATGCGCTGAGACTGGATTATCTGGATGCGTTCGGCTCGGCGATCCACGCCGTGTTCCTGCTCGCGGCAGGGATTATGGTGCTGGCGTTTGTGTTGTCGTGGTTTCTACGTGAAGCACCGTTGCGACGCGGGCAGGCGTGAGGTTAGCGATTCGGCTATTTATTGCGAGTCGCTTTCTGAAATTGAAGCGTCGTGCTTGTCTTGCCTTCTCGTCGTAGCGCATGCTCTGGTCAGGTCAATAAACCAGCAGAGGTTGCAATGGAGCGCACAGCAAAACTGATCAAAAAGGGGCGAAAGCAGGTTGTTGTTCTGCCCGCTGAGTTCGCATTTGATGCAGAGAGTGTCTACATCCGCCGTGATGAGGCAGGGAATGTTGTTTTGACGGCAAAGGCTGCTCAGGTAAAAAGCTGGGATAATTTCTTCCGGCTTCTGGAAAATACCAGTGTGCCTGATTCATTTCTGAACAAGGAGGAGAGAAAGCAGAGTGTGACGAAAAGAGACCCTCTGGATGGGGTTTGTTCATGAGGCATATGCTTGATACGAATATTGTGAGCCATCTATTTAAAAAACATCCTGAAGTTGTCACCCGTATGGCTTGTTTGGCTCCAGGGGATGTCTGTATTTCGAGCATCACGGAAGCGGAATTACTCTATGGTGCCGATAAGAAGCAGAGCATCGGCCTGAAAGAGACAATATTATCTTTTCTTGAAACCATCACTATCTGCGACTGGGATAGCGAAGCCGCAGCCACCTATGGCGAGCTGCGTGCGGCAATGGAAAAGAAAGGGAAAGTGATGGGGGATCTCGATCAGTTGATTGCTGCGCATGCTATTAGCCGGGGCACGACGATTGTGACTAACGATCGTGCGTTCGGGATGGTGCAGGATCTCACGGTTGAGGACTGGACTACCGTAGCCTGATGCCCATCGCCCGGTGGCGCTACGCTTACCGGGCCTACATTACTCGCGCACCGACATATAACTTATCCTTCTTATTGATTCCTTTTCGTTTTTTAGCGTGCCGTCGCGTTGTCGATATAGTTACTAAAACATCTGTCAAAAGGAACTGTCTTGTGAAATGTCGATTGGGTGCGCTTCTCCTGACCGGCCTGCTGCTTGCAGGCTGTGATCAAAGCAGCAATGATGCCAGACACATTAAAGTCGGCGTGATTAACGGTGCCGAACAGGATGTGGCAGAAGTTGCCAAAAAGGTGGCGAAAGAGAAGTACGGTCTGGACGTAGAGCTGGTGGGTTTTAGCGGCTCGCTGTTGCCCAACGATGCGACTAACCAGGGGGAACTGGATGCCAACGTTTTCCAGCATCGCCCGTTCCTGGCGGAAGATAATAAAGCGCATAACTACAAGCTGGTTGCTGTCGCTAACACTTTCGTTTTCCCGATGGCGGGTTATTCTCGCAAGATTAAAGCGGTGTCTGAACTGAAGGACGGCGCTACCATTGCTATTCCAAACGATCCAACCAACCTTGGCCGCGCACTGCTGCTGTTGCAAAAAGAGAAGCTGATTACCCTGAAACCTGACGTGGGCCTGCTGCCCACCGCGCTGGATATCACTGCCAATCCCAAAAGCCTGAACATCATGGAACTGGAAGGTGCACAGCTTCCGCGTGTGCTGGATGACCCAAAAGTGGATGTTGCCATCATCAGCACCACCTACCTCCAGCAAACCGGGTTGTCTCCGGTTCACGATAGCGTCTTTATTGAAGATAAAAACTCGCCCTACGTGAACATCGTGGTAACGCGGGAAGACAACAAAGATGCAGAAAACGTAAAAGCGTTTATTCAGTCTTATCAGTCACCTGAAGTGGCGAAAGCGGCGGAGACTATCTTTAACGGCGGCGCGGTGCCGGGCTGGTAATCTGCTGGTCTTAGAGCGTCACACGGGCATCAATTCGACTTTCCGGCCAGAGAAAACCCTGGCCGAACTGCGCCTCTGTTGCGCGGGCTCGCTCCAGATCCTGAGAATTTTCAATCCCTTCGATGAGGACAGGCTTCGCAATCTCACGTCTGACGTAGTGGATAAACGAGGCAAGCTGCGTGTGTCTCTTCAGCTCTGAACGATCGATTTTTACGCCGTCCACCGGCAGGGCAAGACGCACGTAGTCTTCTGCCAGTTCGTGTGTCAGGTCATCCAGCCAGATTTTCCAGCCAGCGGCTTTCAGCCGGTGCAGCGTTTCATGAAGCGTGTGTTGCTCCGCTTTACTCATCCGGGTCGGGGTCAGGGGGTCCTGAATTTCTATCGTTAAACGCTGCTGATGACGTAACGCGAGCAACAAACTGATCGCCTGGGCGTTGAGAAAATGTTCTGCTGGCAGGTTTAGCCAGTAATGGCCCCGCCCCGGCATCTGCAGAAGCGTATTAGCCTGCCAGAAAAAAATCTGCAGCGCGCAACGTGAGGGGAGCGACGCAAAAAGCACCTCAAGATTGACGTTGTGGATCTCCACAAGGACTTCGTGGGCGACAACCTGGCCTGAACGAAAATCAATAAGAGGCTGGAATCGCAGCCCTGAAATGTTCTGCAATACAGGAGAAGGAAGAACGGTATACATGGCAGCGCCTTCAGGAGATAAAAAAAGGTTCCCGCGGACACGGGAACAAAAGGCAAACGACACACGGTCAAATAGTTAATTCAATATCCAGCGGATGCTTTGATAGAACGACGGGCCCCGCACGGCTTTTAGCTTATTCATGGCATTGTTTTTATAAAAATAAACAAGCCTGACGTTGCAACCTAACTGTCGTGCAATTTGCTTGGTTTTGAGGTTGCAGGAATAGCCGCGCAAGACGCTGGCTTCCTCGCTGGACAATCTGGCCTGCGTGCGTTGTCGGGTCGTCATGCTGACCTTGTAAAGGCCGGACTCTTGCGGCGTCTGGCTCATCAGAATCTGCCAAAGTGCTTTGATATCCCCCAGCGACACTCTTTTACTGATCACGCCATCAACATGTTTAAATTTCAAATAGCCCACGGACAGCGAATAAATATAAATTTTTGCCCCTGGCTGTTTCTCTTTAATACATAAAATGTCGTCGTTGGTCGTTACCCTGAAATGGCGCGTATTCAGCGGATCATAAATGATGATATCAAAGCACTGTTCGCTTAGGGCAAGGTCTTCGATATTGGTAAACCCATGAAAAAAGACATCCTGTTGCATATCATTATCACGATTCACAAGGTATTGCAGGCCAATCATTGTGAATTCGCAGCTATCAACAACAGCCACATGTATTGTTTTTTTGTTTGACATTGGCTTTCTCCTTTCGCTGAGCAATCAGTCCATATAAGAGAAGGTGGCGGCCTCGCGATTTCTTAATTGCAAAAAGAATAGCGAACACCTCTTTTTTTAAATGTAATGTGATGGCGTAAATGTAAGCCAACCGAAACAGATGAGTAAAGGAAATGCTAATTGTTAGGGGAAGATAAAATTGAAAAATTGTTTTAATGATATATATTATCTCTTTAATCTTTTCATGACATTCAAATCAGATTTTTATCCTGATAACGCGCGAAACATAAGCATTGCTCTGGTGTTTAATGCCGTTAACCCACGGTTTTTTCGTGGTTTTACGGGTGTTACAGGAGAAATAATCATAGTCAGAAACGCGCAAGCCTTCGGTCCTGCCAATGTATTAAGATGACAGTTAAGAATAAAATAGAAAAAATTCTATTAATTTAATATGGTTGTTCAGATTTTTAGCATTCAGGAGGATAAAATCCTGGCGCGAAGAGGTTGTGAGCCAGGGATGCATAAACTATTATCGGCTTTTCTCCGGTTAAGATAATTCAGAAATGATATGATTAATGCTGAAAATCCCGTCAGGGTGATGGTGTTCTACAAAATAAATCTCTTTCAGGAAATAATATCCCTTGCGCTGCAAAATATCCTTCCTGATTATTCGCTTCACATCACGATAGTCGATTCCACTGAACAGCTTCTGGACGCGCTTGCTGATAATGATGTCGATATATTTTTTACCGAGTTTAATTACCTCCTCAATCATAAGGAGTGGAGTACGGAAACCAGCAGTCGATTAACGAGCCTGTGTAAATCGCGCCATGTCAGACGCGTACTCTTTGTTCCTGAATTGCATTATGGGCTTTTAAGAAAAGTTCTGGAGATGAAGTTTGAACTGACTATCAGCCTGCAGGACGAAATGGCGGAGCTGAAAAATGAATTACGAACGTTAATGGTGACCGATGCGCAAAAGCCTGTTGTCTCGACCTGGCTGCGGGGAGTGATGCGTGCCGGATCGCGCTCGCGTTCTGTGCTTTCCGCCAGAGAGTGGGAGGTGATTCACCTTATTGTTGAGGGATATACGGTGACGGAGATCGCGCGTCATCGAAACCGTTCCATAAGTACCGTCGCCACGCAGAAACATAATGCGATGAAAAAACTCAATATTTCCAGCCACAGTGAGCTGATTAAATATCTGCATACGGTTGGAAAAATGGGCAGTTAAATCATGAATAGCCGGAATGTGTACCCATTCCGGCCGGTGTGTGTCAGGGATAAATAATATTCAACGTTGCTGAGGTATTCATCTTTCCCTGCGTCAGTTTCGCGGGAGACCAGACGTAATAGTACGCCGCCATCGGAAGGGTGAAATGTTCGCTCAGCGCACCACCTGCCGCCACGTTGAAAATCATTGTGGCGTTTCCACGGCTGGTGGTGGACGTCGAGAATGTCACGGGCATCTGCGGGTTATCTCGCTTGATGAGCCGCAGGCCAACGCCCTGGGCGGCACTGCTGCTGCTGTCGACCAGCACCGAGCTGTCGGTTGACAGCAATTGCGTGCTGGAAAGGAACATCTCAATCGCCCGGTCTGAATTGCCATTTACGCTCACGTTCTGACAGCTCATATTCAGCGTAAAAGGTGTCAGCCCTGGCTGAGCCGAGGCGCTGAGCTGGGGGATACCGAGCGTCGGGAGATTGACGGTCAGCCCGGCATTATCGAACGAGCAGGTGGTCAGTTTCGGTGCATATTTGATGGTCATTGGCTGGCCAAACATATCCCGGTTGTCATAAGGCCACTGAAAGCCGCTGAATAACCATTGCACAATCTTCACCATCTGATTAATCGGCCAGGTGATGATCTCCCAGAATGACATGCCGCTCATATCGCTGACGAACATCACGTCGCTCATGTTCGCCGTGTCTCCCGTGAGCGTTGTACCGCTCTGGCTGACGAGCGTGAAACGGACGGTAAAAGGCGTATTAAGCTCTGAGGCGGTGTGGCTACCGCTTGCGGCCAGCGTTTTGTTGGCCTGCGTGCTGGTGATCTCCGCGCGCACCATATACTTATTATTACTAAAGCCCAAAATCGTGGCGTAGCTGTTGTCGGTCGACAGGATCGGTGTGTATGAAAACTCGCTGTTGCCGGTTGAGCAATTAAACGAGCCGCTGTATTGCGTGGTAAAACTTCCTGTCCATGTCGGCGTGGCCGGGCTGAGCTTATCGGACAAATCGATGCTGATCGGTGTGCCATAGACAATGCTGCCACCGGAGCAGGTAGCGTAGCTGGCTGTGCTGATGCAGAGCAGCGACAGAAAAGTGAATAACCGTATCATATTGATATTCCGTAATTAAAGGCAAACCGATGGCGGATTGTTCAGCCCCCACGCTGGCGTGGTGATTTCGCACTTTCCGCCACGGAGATGGACGTTAAGGACGCGCGGCGGCTGTTCGGCGCGGATGTACAGCACGCTTGCCTGGCCGACATAGCCGACCGATCCACCGTTTTCATCAAGCACTTCCGTTCCAAAAGGCAGCGGTTTGCCGTTGGCGCGCGTGGCCTGTAACACCCACGACTGACGTTTGTCAGTCTCAAAACGGACGTAATTGACTGCTCCATCGTAAGGCGCGACGTTAGCCATATTGCCGAGCACCTCAGCACCCGAGCTGTTTGCTGTTTCTGACAACGTGATGGCGTTTTTACGGTACGGCGTGGCGTATGGCACCAGCGCGACACCGTCGTGGTTGGTCACGATACTTTCGTCACCATTGACCATCAGCCCTTCCGCCTGCGGCGCATCCACGATGGTCATGGTCGTACCGGTTTCGTTAGAGGCGAGGAGGTGCCACGGGAAGGCGACCAGGCTGCCGCGACCGCTGAGGCCCGTCTGACGGTAATCGGAGGATTCACTGTATGAGCCACCCAGCGTGGCAAAATTCGAGCGATACGCGGTATTCACGCTTGCCGAATTATGTCCCCCGCGGGCGTTGCTGCCGGAGAGGGTATAACTTAAGCGGTTCGACGCCAGCGCGTTGCCGCTCATACTGATATTGCTCTGCTCGTAATGCGAATCGCTGGCCGTCAGGCTGGAGGTGAGCCACGCATTGTTATCAAACAGCGAGAACGGCAGGCTAAGGGAGAGATAAAAGCGCGTCTCTTCTTCACTGTTGCTGTTGCGAACCCGGCTGGCCGAAACGGTATAACTGGCGCGGCCAATCGAGTTTGAGTAACCCGTCTGGTATTCACGTGTGGTTTGCTGCGAATTCCAGTAATCGCGCTGCGTGCCGGAAATAAAGACCGTGCCCCAGTTATCAGCCAGGCGCTGGTTGAGGTTGAGCGTGAACGTGTTTTTAGGCTGCGCGGCACGCAGGGCATCCCATGTGCTTAGCGACATCTCCGGGGCGACGCCGAATTTATCTTCATACTCGTCGTATTGCGCTTTCAGGCGCTGATAACCTTCTCGCGAATAGAGCGCATCGCTGAAGCTGTAATAGCCTTTAGTGGAATAACGGTAGGCTGCCAGCGTGAAGTTGGTGGCCGTGGTGTCGATAAATTTACTGTACGACACGCGAAAGCTCTGGCCGCTGTCTGTGCGATCCTGCAATGTGGTTTTTGCCTGCGTGACGTCCACAGAGACCGCGCCAAAGGGAAGGTTCCAGCCGGTTCCAATAAGCCCGGCCTGGTAGTTATCGCTGATAATCATCCCGGTGTAGCCAGTGATGAGATTATTAAATCCGTAACGCAGCGTAGCCTGCAGGAAAGCCGGTTCTGCATCGAGCGTGT
Organism: Enterobacter oligotrophicus; assembly: GCF_009176645.1. Lineage (NCBI taxonomy): Bacteria > Pseudomonadati > Pseudomonadota > Gammaproteobacteria > Enterobacterales > Enterobacteriaceae > Enterobacter > Enterobacter oligotrophicus. The sequence continues at coordinate 2,384,374 of NZ_AP019007.1, read as the reverse complement.
TTTGGTGCACTTTACCCGCCACAACGCTGTACTGGCTGACGCCCTCTTTCAACATGCCGGGCACGGCTGAGAATGGCACCGTGAAGGACTGCTGTGAACCATCGGCCTCGCGCACGACAACTAACAGGTCCCCGGCCGAGCCGGTGGGTTGAATACTGTCGAGCGTGAACTGGCCCGGCGGAACGTTCTCCTGATAGATGATGTTACCGTTCTGGATCACCTTCACCAGGGCGTTGGTACGCGCGACGCCGTGCACTACCGGCGAGAAACCTTGCTGCGAGTTGGGCCGCATTTTCATGTCTGACGCCAGCGATACACCGCGCACGCGGAGGGAATCAAACAGATCGCCTGGGATATAAAAATCACCCATCGTCAGGTTTGATTTCAGCGAGGCCAGGGGGCGACGCAGGTAACGGGTATTGTTTTGCCAGCTACTGTCGCCGCTGGCCGTTTTACGCCAGGTGCTGCTGTCGCGAAACTGCCAGCCGAACAGGTTGGCACCGGAATCCAGTCCGGCATAAAAATCATCGTTCGTCTCTTTGGAAGTCCCTTTCGCACGGGTGTTGTACCAGGTGGTATTCCAGGAGAGCATGAGCGCGGGTATCCCTTCATCCCAGAATTGCGGGGCAATATAGCCCTCTTCGGTACGCAGCACCGCCGCCTGCGGAACGGTGAGCGCCAGGCTCAACGTGCTGGTATCGGTTTTGACCTCTCCGCCCTGCACCAGATCGTGCAGTTGTACCTGGCCCTGGGTAATAGCGGGGGCAGGCAGTGATTGGGTGTTAATGCCGAGCGTTTGCGCATCTTTCCAGGCAAGCCGAATGTCATCACGCTGTTCGCCGTAGGTAACGTTATAGCGCCCCTTCCAGCTACCGTTAACGTAGATATCCATCTCCTGATTGCCTGCTGGCATGGCGTTATTTTCATAGAAGCGTGACAGATCGGACTCACCGGATGCGCCAGCAAGCAGGGAGGTATCAAACGACACGGCCCCGGATTTATGCGAAAGCAGAAGCGAGCAGACTGCCAGAAGGTAGAGCCTGTTTTGTTTCAATTTCATGGTGAGTCTTTCCGATCACTGGCTGGTGAAAGTCCGGGTTTTATACGCACCCAGATCGTCCACATACATCACCTGGAAGGTCTGACCGCGTTTCACCGCGTTTTTTGTGGCTACCGTCAGTTGTCCAAAAGGCGACACCATCGGAGAATCCTGGAGTAATTTGGTTTTACCCTGCGAAATGTTGGCGACGGTAATATGGTACGGGCTGTTATTACTGATGCGGAATTGATCCCCGTTGGCGACAAGCGTCAGTTTTTTAACGGCGTCATCCAGCGAGCCTGTCAGCGACGCCGGGCGATAAAAAAGTTTAATGCGCGATTTAATCGCCAGCTGAACGGTATTTTGGTTCTGAAGATTTTCAGGTTTCGGCGGAATGTCGAGCACGTTCAGGAAAAACACAGATTCACGATCCGCAGGCAAATTTGCCGGGAGCTTTTTAATGCGCAACTGCTGACCATTATGTTCGCTCACTTTAATGACCGGTGGTGAGAGCAGGAAGGGCACTTTTGCTGTTTCCGGCGTGGAGTTAATATCACCATCATCGATCCATGATTGCACCAGTGCGGGAGCATCTCCGGTATTCATTAACTGGACAATCACCTCTTTGTTATTTTCAGGATAAAGAACACGGGTGCCATTAATGACGATATTGGCCCATGATTGACCTGTGCTGAGCAGTAACACTGCCAGCAAAATAGCCTTACGCATGATTGCAACCTTAAATACAGGCTCTGCAAAGACAGAGCCTGAAAAAGTAATATTACAGGTAGGAAATGGTGTAAGTGACGTTGGAGCTTAACTCGCCGACCGTTGCGGCGGTGGCGTTAGTTTTATAGTAATAAACATCCAGCGTCAGCGTTTCTGAATCAGGTGCTGTTGCCGTCCCCATAATATCGGTTGTGTAAGCCTGATTCAGCGCAATTGGGGTAGATGCACCCGGTTTAACTAAAGCAAAGCCCACGTTACGCGCAACGCTTGTATCGCTTTCGTTAACGCTGTTATTCAGCAGGTATTTTCCGTCGGTAGAAATATTATCCGCACTGGAGAAGTACACTTTCAACGGTGTTCCTGTGGTGCCCGCCGCCGGGGAACAGCCGGAGAAGGTTAAGGCGATAGATTTTTTATTTTTGGTAATCAGGCCAACCGTTGTCCCGGCATCTTTTACCGAAATTGGTGAGAGCGCAACAGTAAAATCAGCGCTTTTACCGCCGTTAATGGTACAGGTGGTATCGGTAATGGCACCGGTAAAGTTAATTACACCCCCCGCTGAGTTATCTGCGGCAACCGCGCTGGTAGACGCCATAGCCGCGGCCAGCAAAGAAACGGTCATGATCGATTTGAACATGATAAACTCCATAATGTTTTGTTTTGTATAAAAATGAATGTTATTCGGCTGCGCAGCACGCGGTTAACGGGTAAAGCGCATAGCGACGTGAGAGACACGCCGTGACGAGATTATGTTGCATCAAAAAGATACAAAACAAAACATTATTCCGTTTGGTTTCGGTAATAGAGATTATAATCTTGCTATAATGTTTTTTTTAAGATCATAACCCAAATGCCTTCTTTCGAAGGTTTTAATTAATGAATTAATAATCCTTAATTAATGAAGTTTTCTATATCCGCTACTCAAATAATATTACTTGACTTGACCACACTAACTTTGGACTTATTATTGCGAGGGAAATACATAAATCTATAACAGTGGTGTAATAATAATATGAAGTATCTCATTGATCTCGCAATGCTTTATGAAGTAGACACCGGTATGATCATGATTAATGGAGAGGAGGAATCTTCCATTAAGTTATCAAATCAGGCTGCACGTTTACTGTATGAACTTATCATCAATAATGGTAAAACTCTCGACAGAGATGACCTGATAAAAAAGGTTTGGGAGGAACACGGCTTCTCAGGTTCATCGGTCAGTCTTAATGTTGCCATAAGTGAAATCAGAAAGGCGTTTCGTATTTTGGGGCGCGATCCGATGTTGATTAAAACGATTCGCGGTAAAGGTTTTAGTCTTGCGGCACATATTGAACATCACACGGTCAGGCCACCTGTTACCCCTCCCACTCCTGAACAGACGCTGGTGGAAGAATCGCATATTCAAATTCAGCAGCGAGATCCCGACCCTCCCAAACGATATCGTCACTTGCATACTGCCTTTATAATCTTATGCGCAGTATGCCTGGTGACGATTGTTGGATTTGCCCATCTGTTTTTTCAGAAACAGTCATATGCAGACAACATGAAAGATTCTGACGTCCATCTGCTCGGCAAAGTGGACAGGTGTACGGTATACCTTATCGATAAGAACATGTTTCAGCCGCGACAGTTCTATTTTAACCGCGTTAAAGAGGTCATCGCGAAACGGCAAATCGACTGCGAACATCAAATTGCTGATGCTTACTATTCAAACTTCAAAAAGTCGCAGATGGAAAACTATTTTCTGGCTCTCTGTTACCAGCAGGACAGTGTCGATGATTATAAGAATTGCATTTCTTACAGAAGCCTGACCGGGAGTTAAAATATGTCAAGGACTCATAACCTGAGTGTGTTGTTTGGTGTCGTACTGGTGTTGTCTGTCATCGCATTGCTGTTCTTTTATTTTATGAGAACCCAGGAAGAGGGATTTGGCTGCCAGTCAGATACCGTTTCCTGGAAAACGTATTCCTCGGGTGATTTGACCGATATGTCATTAACGACCCTTTTTCTGTTTAACAGCACGGATGTCGTGACGGTCATTCATAAAGGCGTTCTCCGAAAGGGAGGGCACAGTTACCTGATCGACCGCAATTACATCCTTAATGTCGAGAAGGTCGACGGAAGTAATATTTACTACATCAAAGATAAAAAGCTGAATAAATCCGAGGATGATATTGCGCCTGACGGAATTGTAAATGAAATGTTATTGGATAATATTAACTTCTTCTATATCAACAAAGTCAAAAAACACGCGTGGCTAATTAAAGGGCTGGTATTGCCTGTAATGATGTGCGTGGCTGTTCCGACATCCTGATATTTCACGTCAATAATAGAATCGATGATTATCTATTTTCTGAAAATCAAACGATTTATTCATTATGTAACAACAAGATACACATATTTATTTTTTATATTCATCTTTTATCGCGGGTGAGTGAATTTTTCTGTATTGCCTCGCTAATTTTGGCCTGACTATACTCCGCCTCGAAAAAGGGGCACCCCTTTTTATACATGTGGATTATTTTTTGAAGGATTAATTAAATGAACAAACTGAACGCTATCGTTCTGGGCTCTCTGCTGTCTCTTTCTGCCCTGAGCGCTGTGAATGCAGCGGAAACGACTGCTTCTGCTACCTGGCAGGCAACCGCGACCAAAGACAGCGAATCCGATCTGGTCGTTACGCCAACGCGTGCTTTGAACTTTGTTTACAGCGCAAATACGAAATCATTCAACACCGATACTGGTCTGTTTGATGTGGCTATCCGTGGCGATCACTCTACGGCGACGACGTTTAAGCTGGAAGCTATCCTCGACGACTCCAATAACACCCTGTTCAGTGTTGGTGGCGAAGCGACCAAACTGAAAGTCGGCGCTCGCTGGGGCGGCAACGACCTGGGCTCTATTGGCGGCTCTGTGGGGGCGAAATCTACCGCGTGGACCACGCTGGTTGACTCTGCGTCTAACACCGGTGTCTCTTCTGGCCTGTGGAACCTGACCACCAGCGCAGGCGCTGTGGCTGATACCGAGATCACCGGCCAGGACAAATTCGTGTTCTACGTTGATTCCGCTCAGGACAATGCAGGTGCCGCGAAAGAGTTCAAAAACCTGACCAACAGCCTGTGGGAAGGTACTGTGTCCGTTGCGTTCCGCGCAACCTGGGGCTAAGGCCTGACAGATACAGGGGCGTAAGCCCCTGTTCAGGGGAATATCATGTTTAGCCTTAAATCCGCCTTCTTCTTTTTAATGTTTATCTCTTCCTCCGCGCTGGCGATTAATGTGGGCAAAGTCACCACCATTATTCCTGCCGATGCGGATACCACCTCAAAGGAATTAAAAAACGAAGCGGATACCGTGCGCATTGTCTCCGTTAGCGCACAGCGTATCAGCAGCCCGATGGATGAAGGGATCGTGATTAATCCAGAGAAAGTGGACGAACTGTTGTTGACGCCCACGCGGATGGTGATGCCCGCCGGAACCAGCAATATCGTCAAATTTTACTATCACGGTAACGCTGATAACAAAGAGCGCTATTACCGCATTACCTTCATTGACGAAGGGGTGAGTGAAGATCGCGATAACGGTTCGCAAAAGAACGGGAAAGGGATGACGCGCGCGGTAGTGAGCACCATCCTGGTGGTGCAACCGAGGGATAAAAAGATCGATTTCGTCTATGTGGCGGGAAAGATCACCAATAAAGGCAACACCTCGTTTCGCGTCAATGCGACAGGGACGTGCCTGAAACCGAACCCGGAATCACCGTCTACGCCGTGTACCAAAAACTTCTATCTGATGCCCGAAACCTCACGCGCTATCGACGATATCAACGTTACGGATAACCATTTTCATCTCGGAATTTGGGACCTGAAACAGTTCATTCCTGTTAAGTAAGGATGCATGGTGAAAAATAAATTAGTGTTGCCGGTGATGATGGCTTGCGCATCCGGCACGCTGCCCGCGTTTGCGTATGCAGCCTCAAGCTCCGTGGTTATCGCTAATTACCGTTTTCCCGACGCGCTTTATGGATTGCTGGAGCAGGGGATCAAAATCCCCGTCTATTTGGTCAATACGCAACCAACAGAAGCGCAACACACCACGGCGAGCGAATATGTACGTATCGGTGACGTGACGCTTTTTGCGAAGGATCTCAAACTGGGGCTGAGGGATGTGCAGGTTCAGGAGTCCGATAACGGCATTCGTTTGTCGAAAGAGATGCGCACCCTGCTGCAGAGCATTAACGGCAAGCAGTTTAATGACCAGATGCGCATTCCGGTGAGTGCGGGCTCGGCGTTCGAACTGGATCAAAAAAAGATGCGCCTGCTGCTGAATCTGTCCCGAAGCGATTATGGAGTCAATATCCGCCCCCGCGAGGTGGATATTGATGCGCCGGAGTCTGACGATCTGAGCGGAACGTTCTCCTATAACCTCGGCGCGTACCACACCGAGAGTGGTTACGGTGATAGCTGGTCATCCGGCTTTATCAACGCGAAAAGCTGGATCTCGATGGGCGTCGACCACCTGCTGATCGACGGCTCTGGCTATGTGAACGAAAACAGCAGCGACACCCAGATGAACGCGGCAATGTGGGAGCGTGATTATCAGGGGATGCGTTACGCCGCCGGTATGCTGAACGGCTGGGCGATGCAGTCCCTTGCCAGCGTCAGCGGGATCGCTGGCGGGGAAGTGTACGGCGTGTCGATGGGCAACCAGGCCAACTCGCGCAAGCGTGACAATACGCTCTCCCTGACGCCGGTCGTGGTCTATTTCCCGACGGCGGGCGAGGCCCGCATTCGTCGTGACGGCCAGCTGATTGGCATTCAGCGCTTTGACGTCGGCAACCATGAAATTGACACCAGCAGCCTGCCTTACGGGATTTACAGCGTTGAGGTGGAAGTGGTCAGCGGTAGCCGCACCGTGTCACGCAGCATGTACACCGTGAATAAACCGTTCTCCAGCAATGTGTCGGAAACGCTGCGCTGGCAAATGTGGGGTGGCGTCTATAGCCGCGATAAATCCATCGTCAATTACAAGAAATACGCCAAACGCAAAAACGAGCAGGACAACACTTACTACTACGATTACGACACCAAACATAAAGACACCATGTCGCTGGTGGGGGCCTCCTTCAGCAAACGCAGCGGGATGGTCGACTGGAATGCGTCGACCTACATGATGCGCGAGCACGTGGTCAGCGAGCTGTGGGCGTCGCTGAACCTGACGGACGCGTTCTCGGTGAACACGCAGACGATGGCGGCCTCCGACGGAACGTATCGCGCCAACTATGGCGCGAATCTCAGCCTGCCGTGGCAGATAGGCTCGGTCTGGTACTCCCACGAGCAGCTCTCCAGCGGCAAATTTCTCGATATCTATGAGAGTAAAGGCAACACCTGGGGGGCGTCATTTAGCCTGCCTTCTTTCGGCCTGCCCTCTGCGGGCAACCTGAGCCTGATGCGCCAGGAAGACGAAATGTACCGCTATAAGCGCTACCAGCTGGATTACTCCCAGGGGTTATACGCCGGACGCTACGGCACGGCACGCCTGCGCGTCGGCATGTCGCGCAACAAATACGATGGGTATTACGAAGAGAAAGATCGCTACGTGATGCTCGACTTCTCCATTCCGCTGGGTAACACCGTTTCGGTCGGCGTTTCCCATAACCGCGATACCGGTACGGCACTGAACGTCAGCGCCAGCCGCCAGTTCGACGGTGATTATCTGAAATCGGCCACGGCCAACGTCTCGAAAGCCTTTAACAGCACCCAGGATCGCAGCGTAAGCGGCGGGGGCAGCGTGAACGTTGACACACCATGGAACAGCAACATCCTCAGCGTTCAGAGCGGCATGAGCAAAGGCTGGAACTCCACGCTGACCAGCGACGGCAGCGTTGGCTGGTCCAAAGAGGCCATTGCCGCCGGGAAAGGAACCGAAAGTGCAGGCGTGATTGTCAGCACTGGCCTCAAATCTGACGAGGCACTGACGCTGAAGCTCAACGGCCGCGCGGAACGTATCAAAGGCGATAAAACCTGGCTGTCATTGCCTGCGTATCAGGCCTATGACCTGGAAGTGATGAACAGTGAAACCGGCATCGAAAGTTACGAGATAGGCGCGAATGCGCGTCGTCATATCACGGTTTATCCGGGCAATACGGTGGTGATGAAGCCGCAGGTGAAGAAAATCGTCACCCTGTTTGGGCGTCTTGTCGATGCAAACGGCAATCCGATTCGCGCCACGCAAATCAAAAACCACGTCGGGCTGACCCGCACGGAAAACGACGGGCGCTTCGTTATTGATGTGGATAAAAACAACCCGGTTCTGAGCATTGCCACACCGGACGACAGCGTCTGCGAGGTGCGTCTGGATATCGAGTCTAACCGCGGTGCGCTGTGGCTGGGGGACATCTCCTGCGATAAGGGCGATTACGTCTGGCAGGAAGTAAAAGGAACACAGGAACGTGACGATGAAAAAGATATTCGCTCTTAATTTGCTCCTGATGAGCGCGGTTGCCCAGGCGCAGCAAATGCCCTATTTCGCCATTAATAACCCTGATAACAACGGGACGGGAAACACTGCAGCGCTGTTCAGCCTGAACAGTACCTCGACCTCGTTTTTACACGGTTCACGTGAATGGCCAGCGCTCAGCGCCAAAACCAACAACGGGATTGCCACCTATATTCCGGACAACAGCTATAGCGGGCCGGCGGGCAGTGCGCTGACGATCAACTTTTCGGTGACGGGGTCCAGTGCCTCTCCGTTCTTTAAGGGCACTTCCTGTTCTTCATCCTGCGGCACCACGGGCTACACCCCGACGACAAGCTACACCGACACGTCAATGGTGGTGAAGCCTCCGGTGATTGAACCCGGCACCTCGTATGGCCGCTGGGTGTTGGGCGATCCGTTCTTTAACTACCTGCTCAACTCGGCACCGGGCGATGAAGTCACCATCACCTCTACGCCGCAAATCAGTTCCATCAATAAGGTGACGACCACCAACACGCTGCACAAGGTGGGGACGCTGACGATGACCAACTCCCGTGCGCTCAATCTGGGTATCGATCCGATTAGCGGCGAGGTCACGATAGTGGATGGTTCCACGGGAAGCGCCTGCACCAAATACACGCGAAATACGGTGTCGGGCGTGTTGTGTGAACTGCTGGAATATACTTTTGTCGGTGAGGATATCACCGGTTACAGCCCTGGCCTGGCGCTGACCTCATCGCGTGTCAACAGTGTGTTGCAGTCACACATGAGCGGCGGAACCGGTCTGGCTGCCGAGCTGACGTTTGATGAGAGCAACTGGTACAGCATTTCCGGCGGGATACTGAGCGATACCCGCGTGCTGGCTAATACCTTCCTTGCCGCGCCGCAGAAAAACGGCGGAAAAGCGTATCTCAAAATCTTTTTGCCTAAAGCGCTGATTTTAAGCGTGGCACAGGCGGGTGACGGCAGCAGCATTGGCAATATTGTCAGCCTGTGTCTGACGCCAGGGAACAGCTCGCTGGCTGCCGACTTCTGCTTCCAGCCTGGGGGCGGGCTGGTGATCAACCCGATCCAGCCAGGGCTGGCGATTGTGCCCGACAATCCTGATTATACCCTTGACCCAAATGGCCTGGGCGGTTCCGGTAAAGGAACCATTGGTGAAGCGCCCATTACGATCCCCTACACCATTACCTACAGCGGTGCGCAAAGCGATGCTGCCATCGGCGTCACGGTTAAGGTAAGTGGGCCGACGCAGAGCCTGAACGGGGTGGATTACTGTGCCTTCAGCGGTAACGGTTTTACTGTGCCCATTCCGGGCAATGTGCTGGTGGGAAAAAGCCAGACGCTACTGGCGCACAACTGTAAAGGCGAAGTGCTTCAGGTGCCTGCACCTGCCACCCATGCCGCAGAGTGGGACAAAATGAGTTCCGGCGTGACGGATGTGTGGCTGTGGAAAACGCCGCTGGTGCTGCAATTTGTTATGGATAATCCGGTATCGAAAACGACCTTTGACGGAAATAGCTGGTTTGGCGAAGTTACCGCTCAGGGGAAAATAGATGTCAGCGCATCCTGGAATTAAACGAATATGACTGCAAAATTCCTAGCTATTTTTGCAATAAATTGCTTCATTTCCTCAGGCGCAAATGCTTTAATTATCGAAAGTCTGAATATTGATTTTTTACCAGAAAAGGAAGTTGTTTTTCAGCCTATAAAAAATGATACCAGTGAGCGGCAGAATTATACCGTCTCGCTTATTCAGGTAGACGTTCCCAAAGAGAAAGGGAAAGAGACTGAAATAAAGGACGGCGAGTTGATGTTCTCGCCAAAGCAATTGACGCTGGGGAGCGGTGAACGGGCCGGTTTTAAATTTTATTATACCGGCCCGCACGACAATAAAGAGCGCTACTATCGCGTAAAATTCACCGAGACGCCGCTCCAGGCGCGGGTTGTGATGAGTAAAGGCCAACGCATCCAGTCGGATGTGGTGGTTTCGCTTGAGGCAATTATGATTGTCCGTCCCTGGACCAGACATTTTGATTATGCGTTTAGCAACGGGGTGGTGAGTAATACGGGGAATACCTATTTTAAATATGTATCCTCGATCGGGTGCAGTACGCAATATAACAATTCGAAATATCTTCCACCGGGACAACGGCTGGAAATAGATAATGCCGGGCAGCCTGCAAGGCGGATGATTATTTATGGAAATAAAATCATTCCGCTTTCAACCTGCCCGTAGCAACCGCTTTCCTTCATAAAAGGAAATTAACCTTTAGCATCACGCTAAAGATCCATAACTACAGGAGAAAAAAATGAAAGCGATTTCATTCACAGAAGCGAAAGATATTATCGGCGGTGCGTTGAACCCGTTTGCTGGTCTGGTTAAAGGTGCACAGCTCGGTTACGACACCGGTGCCAGCATCATGGGCATGGTAGGCGGTGTGGTTGGCGGGATTCTGGGTGGCGCAATGGGCTTCCTGGGCGCGCTGGTTGGCAGCTACAACTAATTCACGTTAACAGGAAGAGAATCATGCAAGTTATCGATTTCAAAAAAGCACAGGCCATCATCGGTGGTTGGGACCCGTTTGCTGCGGCTATGCAGGGCGCAAGCGCTGGATATAACGCGGGCAGCCAGATGTTAGGCGCGCTGGGCGGTACTATCGGCGGTGTGTTCGGCCTGGTGGGCGGCTTCATTGGCGGCTTCTTCAGCGCATAAGTTTTTGACCTATGCACACATGGCCCGCATTGCCGGGCCATTTTTTTATTTCAGCCACGGATAATTATGTTTTCGCTTTTTCAGTATAAAAAACAGGGTAAGACACCTGTTATTCGCCAGCATGAATTTACCGAATGTGGACTGGCCTGCCTGGCGATGGTGATGGGGCACTATGAGCACCATGTCTCAGTAAGCCAGTTACGCCGGGAGATCTCGGTTTCCGCCGATGCGGGAACGTCCATGGCGGAACTCATGACCCTGGCCAGCGACAAAAATATGACCGGCCGGGTGTTAAAAGGCGAAATCACTGAAATTGAAACCTCGGAGCTACCGCTTATCGCCTTCTGGCGCGGTAACCATTTTGTGGTCATTGTGAAGGTCGACAGCCGCAGCGTCACTGTTCACGATCCCGCCAGCGGCGTGCGCCGTTACCGTCTCAAGGAGGCGGAAAAACTCTTCTCCGGCTATGTGCTGGAGCTTAAACCCACCCCGCGTTTCGAAAAGAAATCGCCGGACGAAAAGCTGACCCTGGGGCGATTAGCCAACAAATCTCCAAGCCTGTTCCAGCGCCAGCTACTGCTGTTTGTGCTCTCTATCTTTACGCTTATCACCATGCTGGCAAGCCCTACCTATGTGCAGCTGATCATGGATGAAGCCATTGCCCGTAACGATAACGACCTGGTGATCTTGCTCACCGCCATCTTTGCGATTGTCTTTATTTTTGAAGTCATTGGTAAATTCCTCAAGCAACTGCTTGAGATCCTGATGCGCAACATTGCCTATGACGACCTGAGTCAGTCGGTTCGCCACTACATGCTGCGCACCCAGACCAGCTGGTTTCGCTCGCGCCCGCCGGGCATCGTGCTGGCGATCGAAAAATCACTGCACGCCTGTGCGGAGTTTATCAGCAATGGCTATGTGCAAATCCTCTTCTCCAGCCTGATTGCCTTCACCAGCCTGCTGTTTATGTTGCTGTATAACGTGAAGATTGCGGTGCTGACGATGCTGCTGATGGGCGTCTTTTTCCTGATTCGCTTTTCGCTAATTGGCCCGTATCAGCGCGCCGTGGATGACTCCATTGAGCGTACCGCACAGTACGAGTCGCTGCTGGTGGAGACCCAGAAAGGGATCATTACGCTCAAAGCCAACAACATGGAGCAGGCGCGGGATGCGGTGATGGATAAATCCCAGCGCGAGCACATCGCGGGGCTGATGCGCAAAGAGCGGCTGCTGGCACGCTTTGACGTGGCCTCGCTGCTGGTCATCAACGCTGAACAACTGCTGGTCGTCTGCTTTGGCGCGTGGCTGATTCTGGAAGGGCAGATGAGCATCGGGATGCTCTATGCCTATATCAGCTACAAGCGCTATTTTTCCGATGCGATGGTGCAGGTGGCGCAAAAGCTGCTGGATAAAAATGCCCTGAAAGGGCCGCTGGATCGCGTGGGCGATCTGCTGTTTTCCCCCTCAGAAGCCAGCCAGTTTGGTAAACGGATTGTTACCTCACCTGTCAGCCTGGAATTTGAGGACGTTTCGTTTGCTTACCCTGGCCGCGAGGCAACGTTGCAACATATCACGATGACCCTCAAACAAGGGGAAGAGGCGGTGATTGTCGGCCAGAGCGGTTCGGGTAAAACCACGATGCTGCGCCTGATCTCCGGCATGCTGCTGGCGACATCGGGTTCGCTGCGGATCAACACGATCCCAATTAACGAATGCGATCTCTCTTCGCTGCGTCAGCATATTCGCATCGTACATGCGGACGATATTCTGTTTACCGGTTCGATTCTGGACAACATTGCCTGTTTCGACAGCGCACCCGACAAAGAACAGGTGATTGCCGCCTGTCGGCTGGCGGAAGTAGACCACGTAGTGAGACGCCTGCCGCACGGTTATGAAACTGAACTCCTGCCGGGCAACACCTTTTTCTCTGCCGGGGAGATGCAGCGCCTGGTGCTGGCGCGTGCCCTGTACAGCCAGCCGAAGTTGCTGCTGTGCGACGAAGTGACGGCAAACCTGGATAAGACCACTGCGCAAAAGGTACTGGCGAATCTGCGCAGTCTTGGGATCGGCCTGGTGTTTGTTACCCACTCACCGGATGTCGTTGGCTGCCAGGGGCGTCTTTATTCCATGGAAAACGGCACGTTGCGGGAGTGTAGTCAATGATGTTTCTTCCGCGTCTCTATGCGCGGCTCTGCGCCCGTCACGTTGGCAGTTCGCTGCTGGCGAACCGGATCACGCAAAATTACAGCCAGTTTATGCATTGCCCGGAGGCCGATGTTCCGGCTGATTTTCTGCGTGAGAACGCATGGGAGCTGAGCGGTTTTGGCTTCGTGGAGCAGGTTTTTCCTCCTGCGCTCTGGCGGCGTAATGTGCGTTTCGATCTGTACCAGCGCGTGGCAGAAATGACCCGCGAGCAGGATTTTTACTGCCAGCCACGCACGCTGCTGCTGGGGATGCGCTGGGCGGGTTTTGGGCTGGTCATGGATGCGCTCTTATCCACCGCGCCGGACGATGTGCAATTTCAGTTTATTACCCACTATCCCGCCTTGCATAAGCTGATGGCCGCGCACGAAGCCCGACGCGCAGGCTCCTTCTTTGCCCGCCAGCGTCGGGTGACGGTGCTTATGATGGACGAGCGGCTGGCGGGGGCATCGTTGTTCATGACCCGCGCGGGTGAACAACCGGCGTGGCTAACGGATGTGTCGACGCGCTTTTTAACGCGTTACGGGTATGGCATTCGGACCTTGCTGCCTGCCTGCTCACTTCACTCCCCTGCGTTCAGGCTGGAGAGCCAGCGGTATGCGCCAGCAGATTACCGTCAGGCCGCTACTGCCACGCTGAATGCGCTGCGAAACACCCCCACGCTCTGGAGTGCCTGGGACGATCTTTCAGTGATTTATCATGGATGACATGTCGTGAAATTAAAAAACCGTAACCGGCAGCGCCGACCGCTGATCCCGCACCATTTTTCGAAAAGTTACCAGATTAATGCCCCCCGGCTGAAGGCTGTGCTGACGCTGTTCATTTCGTTTTTTCTCTGTCTGCTGGTCTTTTCCGTGGTGTTTAATTTTTCCGAAACCACGCTGGCGCGCGGCGTGCTGATCCCCGCTCAGGGCGATGTCGAAGTGCGGGCCAGAGAGTCCGGTACGATCGTTGATTTCGCGGTCCGGCCAGGTGAATACGTGAAGGAAAATGACCCGCTGTTTACCGTGTCGCAGGATTATGGCGGCAAGCAGGGATCGGTCGTGCAGTTCGATCGCCAGCAGATGGAAGCGGAAAAAAAGCGTAGCGAACAGCGCATACAGGCCATTGAGGATTCTGTCGCGTCATACCGTAAAAACCTGGCCCAGCAGCTTAAGATTACAGACAGGCAGATTGCGGTTTCACGGGATAAGGTCACGAAGCTGCGTGCGCTGCTGAAAAACAGTACCGACACTTACGACGCCTGGAAAGCGATAGCGGGAAAGGGTTACGTTTCGAAGGTCGATCTCGATAAGAGCCATAACGACGTACTCAATGCCCAACTAAACCTGACGCTGGAAGAGAGCACGATCCTTGACCTGGAAGCGCGGAAAACCAGTTTGTCTGACAGTACGCAGTCGCAAATCGATTCCCTGAGCGAAGAGTTGTTGTACGTGAAGAACCGCATCAGCGAGATCGACCGTAATCTCTCCAGCCGGGGCAGTTCCACCATGGCTATGCTGGCACCATCCGATGGCTATGTGGTGGCGATTAACTTCCCGCCAGGCCGCGCCATTACGCAAAACAGCGAGGTGGTGGTGGTGATCCGCAAAAATACCACGGCGACGATGGAAGGGTATCTGTATGTTCCGGCGATGGGTGTCGGGCGAGTGGCGAAAGGGGATAAGGTCAAGCTGCGCTTTGACTCCTGGCCTGTGGACAAATATGGCTCAGTTGAAGCGACCCTGGCTGATTTTTATGAAGTGAATATTGATGCTCATTCGGCGCTGATCCCGCTCCAGGAAGGACAAAACTACTATCTTGCTAAAGTGCAGGTTCCCTCCTGGTTTACCGACCCGGACAAGAAAAAACGCCTGTTGATGGGCGGGATGACGGTGAATGCCGATATCGTTATCGATCGTAAGCCACTCATTAACTTGCTTATTGCCCCGCTTGAAAGGGTGCGGACGCGGTTTATTGATTGACCCCATTTTATCGATCGTCGCACCTGTTTATGCATCACGTAACTGTATGTAATTACAGTTTTTTATACGAAAAGCAAAAAAAGACGACAGTGAGGTGTCGTCGAAACGGGGTACTGCCTGGAGCCTCTGTGGGTCTGTGGGCTCCTCGCATTTTTATGTTCAGCTTACGGCCAGACGCAGAGCCAGGTTGTCCGGATAGGGATCAAAATAATTTTGCGTCATCAGGTAGCGGTCCGGGTATTCCGCCAGATAGTGCTTCAGCAGCGTAAGCGGGGCGAGGATTGGCAGTAATCCGTCGCGATAATGCAGGATCACATCCCTTAACTCCCCACGCTGGCGGCTGTTCAGCCGGTTACGGAAATAGCCCTGAATATGCATCAGCACGTTGGTATGGTTTTTCCGCGAGGCGGGTGTTTTCAGGATCGCCATCAATTTTTCGCGGTACGCCACGAAGAAGGCGTCCAGATCGTTCCATTCGTGCAACGAGGCAACAAAAGGCCCGATTTCACGGTAACCCGCCTGGTGGTGCGCCAGCAGCTGGAGCTTGTAACGGCTGTGGAAGTCCAGCAGCGCGCGGCGCGTCAGGCCGTTGGCGCGCAGCGTATTCAGTTCGTGAAGCGCGAAGACGCGTTCAACGAAGTTTTCCCGCAGCATCGGATCGTGCAGGCGGCCATCTTCCTCCACGGGCAGCCACGGCGAGGTTTCAAGAAGGGCGGCGGTGAACAGCCCGACACCCTCCTTGCGGCCCCGGTTGCCGTTTTCATCATATAGCCGCACGCGTTCCATGCCGCAGCTTGGCGATTTTGCACAAACGATGAATCCCGCCAAATCGCCGATTTTTGGCAGATATTCCGCCGTAAAGTCAGCCATTTTCTGCGTAATATCATCATGAGGCGGCTTGCTGAAACGCAGCCGGGTCTCATTGCTTGTCGTCAGCGTAAGCCGTATCGCCGGGCGCGGCGTCGGCAGACCGATCGCCATTTCAGGACAGACGGGCCTGAAGTTCACCCACCGGGCCAGTTCATCCATGACGAAGGCCATACGTTTATGCCCGCCGTCAAAGCGAACGGCAGAACCGGTAAGACATCCGCTAATACCAATGACGGGTTTATTCATGTTGTGCCTCCTCTTACGCCCTCCTTAAAATTTGCACAACATTGTTTATTTGTCTAAGTTTTATTGTGTGTTTTTTGTAATGTACAAAATAATCAACGTATTAAAATGAGATAGTCAGGCACGGGAAGAGAAGGTGTCAGAGGATAATGATGTCAAGTGAGAGGGCCTTCTGCCACTCCGTCAGCTGTTTTTGGCGCGCCGCGGTTAATTTGCCACTGGTGACCAGCAGCCATTTGCGATCCGGGAAAATGTCCGGTGCCAGCGCGGTGAGGGGAGTGGGTAAGATGTCGATACGGTGGCCCTGGCCGGTGCGCATCAGGGCTTCGAGCCAGACCTCACAGGCGTCGTTCAGATACCAGCCGCTCAGCAGGATGTTATCGCCTGGGGCTTTTTTATCGCCTTCCATGCAAAACGAGGTGTACGCCATAAGGATGCCGTCGAGGATTGCGCGCAGGGTCATGGCGGCTGGAATGTTGGCCGACACCTGGCTGCGCAACGGGCGTAATACGTTAGCGACCAGTTCTGCTCGGGGATATTCACGGCCGGCATCGTAAATCATCTGGCGCAGGGAATCGATTTTTCCCTCTTTGAGTCGCGCCAGCAGAGACTGTTGCAGGGTTTGCCAGTTGTCCGTCCGACGCGGCGCAGGGCGCTCCAGCAGCGTTTTTACCTGGCCGATTGGGACACCTTTTTTTACCCAGTCGAGGATCTGCAGGGCCTGCTGAACGTCCGCTTCGCTGTACAGACGATGGCCGCCCTCCGTCCGCCCCGGTTTGAGTAAACCGTAGCGACGTTGCCACGCCCGCAGCGTCGTGGCGCTGATCCCGCTGAGTCTGGCGAATTCGCCGATGGAGTAAGCCATGTCGGTGTCCACAGAGGAAGAATAGTCTCAATATACTACGAATCCTTCCCGACGGAATGAAGCATCGAAGCGGTGCGCTACACTTTACTTCCCACTGCACGTGCTCCGGGCTTCCGGGTCGATCGGCTGGTATGGATGAAACACCGATCCTTACTGATACGAAAACGTGATGCTTGCCAGCGCGTTTGCCGTGCCCGGTATTAGCTCGCCAGTGCGGATATACTGCGCCTGGAACGGCAGCGACAACGTTTGTGCTGCCGTCGTTGTCTGGATAAAGAACTGGTTCGTGGTGCCTGCAGCCGAACTGTCCGGCCCCATCATCAGCGGCCCGGTGCCGTTATAGAAAAACTGCACGCCCACGCCGGAAGCGGTGGAGTCACCTGTCAGCGTAACAACTGACGAGGTGTTTGACGGTGTGGTTTGATCGGTCATCACGGCGTTAACCGCCACGTTCGCATCGCAGGTCAGGCCGACGTTAAATGCCCCCGACGGCGAGGTGCTGCCCACGGTGGGCAGGGTGCGGACATCAATCGTGCCCAAATCGACGTTTGCACTTTGGGTGCCGACGGTGCAGCCGCTCGCCGTAACGGTGATAGTGGTGGGGTTGATAATGACCTGCGCGGTTTTAACTTCGTTGTTATAAGCGGTCAGGATGGCGGCGTTGATTGTCGGCGTTTGATAAACGCCCGATTTCAGCGCCGTGCCAGTTTTAATGAAGGTCACTTTTGCCGACCAGCCTAAATTTGCCGCGTAGCCGCTCGTGCCGTCCGCAGGATAGCTTTGTGTAATGCCCGTTTGCAGCGGAACGTATGTGGTGCCCTTAAAATCCTTTAACCCGATGATATAGCCCACCCCAGGAACACCGGTTTCGAAAATGGTGTAGTTCACACCATCGACAGTGACCGTCATCCCGCTTGATACGGCGCTGCCAGAAGGCTCCAGCGTGCCTTTGGTACAGGTAAAGACCCAGCCGCACCAGAAAACTTCCTCCACGTCAGCAGTGGCGCTCCACGCCGAGCCGATGATATTGCCCGGTATGACGGAGTCCGCAGGCCCGCTGTAGGTCATCGGCTGCGGGGAGAGCACGATGTCGGATTTCCACTCCATCGCAAAGGTCGTCACAGAGACCATCAGCAAACTGATAAACATGAAAAAACGCATTATTGATACTCCGTAGTCCAGGTGGCGACTGCTGAAACGTCCCCGGCGCTGACGGGCGCGCCTGTGGCGGCCAGCCGCGCATAGAAGGTCATTTTTACGCTTTTATCCCCCGCTGCGCCGTATGCGGTGGTTTGGGTGTCCAGCGGGATCAGCACGCTGTCTTTATCAAGGATCTGGACTGCCACGCCGGTTGCCCCGCCTTCGGCAATTTTCACAAGCTGCGGATTGTCATCATCCGGTGTGCCGCTAAAACGGATTTTCACGCCAGCAAACGTCGGGCCGCACTCTTCAAGCGTGAGCGTGAAGGGCGTTTTGATATTGCTGACTGCTCCTGCCTTACTGAATTGCTTAAGGCCGATGGTGCCCAGCGGTACGGTTTGTTCCTGCGAATCCGCTGCGACGATGCAGGTATTGCCGATCAAATTCCCGGTCACGGAAACCAGCACGTCGTAGCCGCGAACCGGAACGGTAAACACCATCAGCAGGGCGATGCCGATGATACGAAGCGTTACTGGCATACCACCTCCTGGGAATAAAGGCCGGTGCGAGGGTTGTAATCCTGTTTGTTCAGACGGTAATCAATGGTGCAGCTTTGGTTGCTGCCACGTCCCCACACCGCCCGCAGCGTGCCCTGCGGTGCCAGCCCGGACAGATAAAGGCTCCCGCCATCGCCGACGATACCGCTGGCGGCGTCATCGGCCTGCGAGACCAGCGTGCCAAACGGCAGCACGTCATGACGGTGGCGCACGATAAACATCGCTTTTGCTCCCTGACGGGTGGTGAGCGTGGCGCGAACCAGCGCACCGTCCGTTGGCGTTTTATGAACGATGGCGTTTTCCAGCTCCACGTCGTTACCTACGGTGGTGACATCCAGCGCAACCTGATTCACCCGATACGGCGTGGCGTAAGGGATCACCGCGTAGCCCCGGCTGTCGGTTTTGATGCCTTTATGGTTGAGCACGGCGACGTCGCTGGCACCCGGCGCTTTCACCAGAATGTTGGTGTTGCCCAGCGGCTGGCTCAGCGTCAGGCCGTCTTCATGCAGCACCGCGCCGCCGCTCATGCCGTAGCTGAGGTTGCGTGAATCTCTCGTGTAGCTGTAGCCCAGGTTGTAATTACCTCTCTGGCCTTCGTACTGCAGTGCGGTGTCGCCGCCGTAGTGCTGTTGGGCGCTGTAGCGCTGGTTCACGCTATAAAACAGATTCTCCTCACCTGGCATATAGCCGCTGACGCCTGCGCTGGTGGTGTTGCCGGTAGAATTCGCCTGCGTGGTGGTGAACCGGGCGCGGGTCGCCAGTTTCGGGTTGCCAAACGGCACTGAAAGCGACATCGCCAGGATGTTGTCTTTCTGGTTGTCGTACAAACTGGTGCTGCGCTGCAGGCTTACGCCGAGAGACACATTGCGAAACGTGGCGTTCCACGCGAACTGCAGGCTCTGTGTGGTTTTCGGTGTGTTCCAGTAAGTTTGCTGATCCCAGGACAGCGACAGCGAACCGTATTCGCCCATCGGCTGCGATAGCAGCAGCTGATTCTTTGCTTTGCGCGACATATGCAGGTTATAGACGGTGTCGTAGTGGGTGGTCACGGTGCCATCATTTTCCACGACCTGCTTTGGCGATCCGCCCGCCATGCCCTTATAGGTAGTATCGCTCAGGGTATAGAATCCCTGTGTCGAGTAGCGCAGAGAGAAGAAATTCACGCGCGTGCCGATATCGTTCAGCAGCTTGCTGTAACGCAGGCGCACCGAATCGCCAGTGTAGTATTTATCGTCAGCCAGTTGACTCCGTGCGTGGGTCAGGTCGACAGAGTATGCGCCAAAGCGGCCGAGGTTTTGCCCGATGCCCAGGGCCAGACCGGTGTACCGATCGGACAATTGCGCTCCGCCGTAAAAGGTGAGGCCGTATCGCCAGCCGTAGAACAGCTCGCCCTGAGCGAACGAAGGTGCGTCCTGATTGCCTGTTGGACGGTATTTACCGGCTCCGAGGGCATATTTCATCTGCCCGTTACGCACCAGATTAGGCACGCTGGCAAAGGGCAGTGTGTACTGCGTTTGGCTGCCATCGCTTTCCTGAATGGTGACCGCCAGATCGCCACCGGAAGAGGTCGGATAGAGATCTTTCAGCACAAACGCCCCTGGCGGAACGGCGGTCTGATAAATGATGTTGCCGTTCTGGCGAACCGTTACGGTGGCATTGCTGCGGGCGATACCGCGAACTTCCGGGGCGTAACCGCTCAGGCTGGCAGGCAGCATATTGTCATCGGTTTTCAGGGCGATGCCGCGCAGCCCAACGGAATCAAAAACCTGTGCAGAGGTGTACGTTTCCCCTGCATAAAACTGGGCGCGCAGGGCTGAAATGTCCCGCTGCAGCCAGGTTTGCACGTGGGTCAGTTCGTTGGTGTCTTTGGTCCACGTGGTGAAATCACGCAACCGCCACGCGCCCAGATTAACGCCGCTGTTAAGGCTCACGAAAAGCTGCTGTTCGCGCGTGCGTGTCTCGCCCTGAAAGTCATTGTTCGAGCCATTGACCACATAGTTCAGCCACGCGGCAGGGATGCCTGACTCCCAGCTTGCCGGGCTGACGTAGCCGCGCGGCAGGTTGCGCATCGCGCTTTGTGGCACCGTGAAGCTGAGGGTCAACGTTTTCTGATCGAAATCAAAACTGGCTCCCGGAAAGGTCTGCGGTAAAAAGAGACAGCGCTGAGCAGGCGGCAGCGCACCGCCCTTTGCCTGGTGGCTATCGATACCGAGCGCGGCGATCTGCTCCGGCGTGACGCAGGGCTGGGCTTCACCGGCGGTATTTTCATCGACGCGGAATACCACGTTACCTGTGAATGCGTAGGTGTTATTGATGTACACGTTGAGGTTGTACTCACCTGGCGGCAACGCACTTCCCGCGTTGACCCAGGCAAGATCGGCGCTGTTCGCGCTCTCACCGTTGAGGAACGCGGGATTAAAGTGCAGCTCACTTTCGGCAGCCATGGCTTGCCGAATGACCAGGGATATCACCATGGCGCACAGGATGTTTATTTTCACGCACTCACGCCTTTATGCTTTTATTTTGGGGACAACGACGAGCGGGTGACTGGCGTCCATGCACCGTAATCGTTAATGGTCTGGTAGCTCATGTCACTCGCATGGCTGAATGTTTCTGCCAGCGTCACGCTTGCTTTTGGTGGCACCATCACTGGCTGAACCGGCATACCGTCGATTTTTACGTTAATGGTGGTGAGGTAGTACGGCGTCGGATTGGTGAGTGTGACTTTACCTGCGCGGTACTCACCGCTGAGGTGTTTCCAGGCATCACCTGCGCCTTCCCCTAGCCCCTCCGGGCGATAAAAGACCTTGATGCGGTTCGCTGAGGCAAACTGCAGTGAATTGCCGGAACCGTTTTTCATCTGCTGCGGGATGGCTTTAACCGTCATCCAGTAGAGTGTTTCGCGGTCCTGTGGCAGGGCTTTGCCGTTAAACATGATCTTCACCACGCTCTCGCTGGCCGGTTTTAAGACGTACAGCGGCGGCGTAATGACGAAGTCGTTGGTGCGTTCCCCTTTTTCACTTTCCATCCAGGACTGGATCAGGAATGTGGCATCGGGATGGGTGTTTCTGACCTGCAGCATGGATTGCGTGGTGGAACTGGAGTAAACCATTCGCGTTGCGCCCAATCCCACGCCGCCTGCGTAAACGACGGATGAACATAACGAGGCCGCCAGACAGATCCCTGTTGTTGCGCGCATAGTGCTTCTCCTGAAAACTGAGTCAGGCCCGGCCGACAGACCGGGCCTGAAAATTACGAATAGGTGACGGTATAAGTCGCAACTGCGCTGGCATCACCCGCAGTGGCATTGCCTTCCGGGGAGTAATATTTCGCGCTGAAGTTCAGGGTGTTGGAGCCGCTGCGCAGCGGGATCGCGGCGGCAGGTTCACCCAGTTTCACGACGTTGCCTTGCTCGTCGTAAAGGCGGATCGCGACGTGCTGTGCTGACGTGGCGCTGCCGTTAGAGCCTACTGCCAGGCTGTTGGCGTCCGAGTTATCTGGCGTACCGGTAAAAGTCACGGCCACGGTTGTTGCAGCGATCGGGTTCTCTTCCGTAGAGCCGGAGGTGTCTGCGATTTCGCAATCTTCCAGGGTAATCGCGAACGCTTTCGCGGTGCTGGCCTCGCTTCCCGCAGCGGCTAGCGTAGCGGTACGAACTTCGCCCATATCGACATCAATGTTGGCACTGCCAGCACTGATGGCACAGGCAGACGTGACGACGCTTCCGTGAAAATTCACCGTACCGCCGCTGGTGCTCGCCGCCAGTGCGGAGCCAGCTGGCAGCAGGGCTGCAATGCTTAACGCCAGCAGAGTGTTGTGTTTTACGCGTGCTTTCATTTTCTTAATTCCTTATTTTTTATTACGAGATTTGCTCTGAAAGCGGCAGGTCTAACTGGTTAAAAAGACCAGCAAATCTGTCTTATTCCTGAGCCCAAGTTTTCTTATCGCTGAGCTTTTTAATGCGCTAACCCGGCGATAAGACAGCTTTTCTAGTTCTGCGATGTAACGTATATCCAGTCCGTTCCTGATCTCCTTTAATACCCTCCATTCTCCCGGCGTCAGCGATAACGCTGCGGGTTTCTTTTTAGGTCGATGTCGGCTATCGACCATTTTTAATAACTTCGCTCGCCACTGATATATGGGGTCCTGCAAGGAGATATAGGCATCAATATCTCCCCTGACCCACAGCAGAGAATTGGCCGGAGCGGAGTACATACAAATAATCACTTCAGGATAATTCGCTTTGATGTTTTTTATATATTTCAGGCAGTCATATCCCGTATGGTATTTCTCAGCGCCAGATACCAGTAAAATATCAATGCGGTTCGATGACAACGCCGTATCCAGTTGCTGATAGTCGCCAACGGAAATTTTTATTTGCGAATCCGGGTTAACGCTCCTTAATAATGTTGTAATACCATGGCGTGCATAATGATCGCCGCCCATCAATGCAATATTTATAGGTTGTGTTGTTTCGGAGTTACTCGCCATGTTATTCCCTCGATTTATAATAGTATCAGGCGGATCATTACTGTTGATGTCAGCCTGTTTTCTCGAAGCAATCACGCATTGCATGGTGTAGGCCTACTATACGCTGGCCAATAAAGAGGTAATCTGAATTAATCTTAATTTGTGTTAATCGCTGTTATCGACACCGGTGACGACGTTATCCTCTTATTGGATTGCTCCCGCTTCGTTGTCTGCAAATAATCATACCCGCAATTTTTAATGAAAATTTAGCTTTGATAAATGTTTTGTAAGGAGAGTGTCTGCTGGTGTCAATCGGAGGGGCCAGATACTGACGATGGATAACAATTTCCGAGTGTTATCATCGATTTATACTGATGATAAGGTGTGCGCATTTTATACAGAGTGGCGGCGTAAATATTGATATTGCTGGAGATTCACAAAAGTTAAGACTTAACCGTTCTGAATATTTCAGACATCCATGTCCATTGCGTTCAATTTGAGCTTTTGTCTGGTTTTGTCAATGTCAAGAGGTGGGCTAACCCTCTTTTCAGGTTTATATCATTAATCAGGAGTAGGGGCGGTTCAGATGTTTCAGAATGATAAAAGGGAGCTTCACAAAAGATGAGAAATGCGTTGTTTAGTTTATGAAGTAGTGCTCCAGGCCGCATTATGCCAGGGTTTCAGTATGTCTTTCAGTTCAGTGAAGCTGCAGGAATGTGAGATAAAATAAGATTTTTCGCCAATTGCTGAGATATACAGCATAAACTTTATCAGTCACATTAATCCTTGCGAGCGGTTATCACGCAAATACTCCATCCATGTTCAGACATGGCGGCTTCAGGATTAACAGGAGAATTCATACTGACCCTATGCATAAGCATTATATTATTAACAACATTGTTGAATTTCACCCTGCGGCAAGCACGTTACGCGATCTCAACAATCCCGACCGCGTCGTGGTGTTAAATTCACCCGCAGGTCGTTGCCTGTTGTTATTAATCGAGAGAGCGGGATCGATTGTGACACAGCAAGAGTTTCTTGATGTTGTCTGGCAAAGCCGCGGCATGCTTGTCTCTTCGAATACCTATTATCAGAACATCTCTATTCTGCGCAAAGGGCTCAAAAAGATTGGTTTTGACGTTGACCCTATTGTGACCATTCCCCGCATTGGATTGACGCTGGCAAGCGATACACAAATAACGATTAAAGGTGCTTGCGCGCGCCCGTCTGAAACAGTGGACGAGCCGCTCGTGGAGACGCAGCCAATAACCGAGCCTTTACCGCCACCTGAACAGGTAGCGGAACCCACAATATCACCTGTGAGGCATTCGCGCTGGCTGGGCGGTATGCTGTTTGTTTTCTTCATACTGGCGGGGGTGGGGATGATTGGCCACAGCAACGCCCGTGAAAACCGTTTTGTCGATGATTATCGTTTTGCGGCGTCGGTGGGAAGCTGCCGTGTCTACCTGGCAAACGATATTCAGACCCAAAACGAACGCGCGAAGGCGCTGGCGTATGTGGACCAATTTAAGGCTGAGTGCGCAAATTATCCCTGGATTTATATCAGCTGGTACGCCCGCCTTCCGCGTGCGTCTGTTATTCGCTGTGACAGAGCAATGAAAGAACCGAACCGCTGTATCTCTGATTATTTCATTGAGGATCGCTAGCATGAGCCGTTATCGTCAGATGCTGTATATTCTCGCGACGTGCCTGGTCACTGGCGGGGCGCTGATGGGTTACTACCTGTGGCACCGATACTATGTTCAGCCGTTTTCCTGCCAGGCAAACCTGGTGCAGCACCATCCGTCAGAGACGTTATCGCTCTGGCTGAATTACACGTTTGATGGAAAAAGTGGCACGCTGAGCATGAATGGCAGCACTCTGAGCGGTTCAAATAAAACAATCGACCGGAAAATATCCTTCCAGATTGAGCGGAAGGACAACGTCTATTTATTGACCTCTGAAAAAAACATGAAATTTCCGGACGATAATGTGGAAGATAGCTGGCTGGCAAAATATGAACCGCAATTTTATGTTTATCCAGAGAAAAGTATTTATATACGTATAAATAAACAACAGAATGGTAACTATCTCTTCACGTTAGGCACATTGCCAACATATGTGTGTCGCAGTTCAAAAAAAGAATGACCCGGCCAAAAAAACGTTATAAAGACTTCAAATTTCATTTATGCTTGATTTAAGGTTTGAGAATTACCTTAGAAATATAAAAAGCAACCAGCGTGTTGCAATAATGTAATTGTTATTTAACTTTGGCAAGTTGATGAAAACTGTATTTGAACCTTCCGGTCACGGTTTACCTGCGCCGGAAATGCGGCTGCATATTGGGTTGCTTTTATGGCCCCACTATTCACTGCTGGCGGTATCCGGATTGATGGAAGCGCTGCGCTATGCAGCGAAAGCACAAAAGAAAATTTCATTCAAAATCAGGTTGATAAGCGAATTCCCTGCTATCCCGATCGCCAGCAATGCGGGTATCAGTATCAGACCCGATTCCGCTCACGCTCCCCCTGATTCCTTTAACTATATTGCTGTCATTGGCGGCGGTTTGCAGTATCTGAATCGCGGCTACCAGGGAGACAGAGAGTATCTGGCGCACGCCCATCACGCCAGAGTCCCGCTGATTGGGATAGGCACCGGCAGTTTTGTGCTCGCCCAGGAAGGCTTACTGAATGAGCGACGTGCTTCGATTCATCCCTTCCACCTGGAGACGTTTCGACAGGCTTTTCCTCAGGTATACGCTGAGCAAGGCTATGATTTTATTGATGAAGGCGATGTGCTGACCTGTCCGGGTGGCATTTCGACCATCACGCTGGCAACCGAGTTGATTCGTTTACATGCCGGCAGTGATACCGCCAGTACCGCCTGCCAGCGTTTGTCTCTTGTTCCCCATGAACTCGCCACCCCCCGTCCGGCCAATATTGCGCTGATCCCCGACTCGCGTTTGCGTCGCGCAGTGATGCTCATTGAACAGTTTCTCACCCGCCCGCTGACGACCGCCGGGCTGGCCAGCGAAGTGGCACTGAGCGAGCGGCAGCTTAACCGTCTTTTCCATGCTGAATTTGGTAAAACCACCCGTGAGTTTATCCGCAGTGCCAGGCTGCGCTATGCCTGTTGGTTATTAAAAAATTCCCAACAAAGCGTTACGGACATTGCCCTGCGGATGGGCTTTAGCGACTGTGCGCATTTTATTCGTCATTTTCAGACGGAATACGGCCGCACGCCAGGCGTCTGGCGCACGTCGCAGAGTTAAGTACACATGTAGTTAAACGGCCCCGACGGGCATGGACGGAGCACGGCGTTAAGGGTATCGGTTTTGAAGGTGTACATGCCGCCGAAGAACGGATCGACAATCAACCAGCCCGGCACGCCCAGGAAGATAACATTGCCCAGTGTGTACCAGTGGCTAAAGCGCGTCTCCAGCGGCATTATCAATGAGTAATACCCGTCCTGTTTCACCGTGAGCGTGTACTCGCGCTTGCCGAAATAACTCCCGTCCGCTTTCTTCAGCGTGACGGTTTTTGGCGTGTTACCTGTTGTGATGATCCTGCCGCTCTGGTCCGCGATGATAAAGAATGCGTTAGCCGGTTGGCTGTTGATCGTGATTGTCTCTTCATTATTGCCAACGATAGCGGCACAGCCGCTCAGCAGCAGCGGCAGTAACAGCAGGAAGGTGAGTTTTTTCATTCATATTGCTCCGGTCTCTTACCAGACCAAAGCGACACCCTGCGGGTGAAAATTAAGCGCGTTATCTCGTGCTTTCTTCTTAGGGTAAAAAAACGGTCGGGTAAGTAGACTTCCGTTAATGGCCAAAGGGGGAACGAGATGAACTGGCAACCGTATCGCGGTACTGCACCTGCAAACATGACCATTTATAGCGCGGCGTTTCCCGATGTCAGCGACCAGTGGCCGATGAAAGATGACGTAACCCGTGAGATCAACGCGATTGATCAGGCCCTGAAAGCGAACCCGGATCTGGAGCCGCCTCTCCGTGAATACGAAGAGGGAGGACTGCCGGTTTTGATCCCTCAACATCACTTTTCAGAACAGGCTTTTCGCCACCGTCCCGCACTGGCCGCCTGGCGCGCCCGGCTTGTACCAGGCGCGCTGGCGCTCTTTGTGGTGCAAAACCCGCTCGAAGAACGGCTCCCTGAAGGCACAAAAATGGACAGCGAAAGCCGCCAGTGGTTTATCCATGCCAACGACGCCATCGGTGTACGTTCCCGCGCGAAGGTGCTCAGTATGTTGGTTGAAAAATACATCCACAACGACAGCGAAAACAACTGGGTGAGCCTGGCGAGCGGGGCGGCGATCCCCGTGCTGGAGGCGCTGCGTAACGCAACGCTTGACGGGCAGAAGGTGTTTTTATCGCTGGTAGATAAAGATCCTGTTGCGCTGGATTGGGCCGAAACCATGGCGGCTCAGGAGGGGCTTACCGTGGGTGAACAACTGACGTTGCTCAGGCGTGATTTGGTCCATACCCTGGTGCGCAATGAAGATTTATTACTTGAACTGGGTGAGCATCAGGCCGAGCTGGTGGACGCGCTGGGGATTTTCGAATATTTCAACGACACCGATGCGGTGATTTTCCTGCAACGCGCCCTGAGGCTGGTGAAGCCCGGAGGAGCGATGGTTGTGTCCAATATGTTGACCAGCAGCCCGCAAATAGACTTTGTTTTGCGTTGTATTGGCTGGGAACCTATCTTCCCGCGCACTTTGCAGCAACTGCAGGATATCCACATCGCGGCGGGCGTACCGGTGGAGAATGTCACCGTGGTAGTGCCGAAAGATGGGGTGTATGCGGTGATGGAGGTGAAAGCGTAGCTCGGTTTGACTGGGTGCCGGAAACGGTAGCCGTTTCCGTTGCTGGGTATGAGATTGCATGGTTAATCACGGGGCTCGCAATACAATACTTTTCAATCTTTCTAGATATGAAATGCCACACGCTTTCCGGTGGGAAGTTCAACATCAATGCTGAGTTTTCCTCCCATGGCTTCAATATAACGCTTGAGCGTGGCAATTTTCAGTTCATTACCCCGTTGCTCCAGTTGAGTGATGGCTGGCTGGCTAATACCCATTGCCTGAGCCACATATTTTTGCGATAGCCTCAACTCTTCACGCATCATTTGAAGCCCGGTTTCCAGAATCATTTCATCGCCCATTTCCTTGATGCGCTTCTGGCTTTCCGGTGTGCGGGATGCAATCACTTCATTTAAGGTTTTCACTTTGTTGCCTCCAGAGTTGCCAGATGAAGAGAAAATTCGCCATCAGCGATACGGATAAGTCGTTCATAAAAAGTGTTGTCGTGACTTTTGTCTCCTGCGCACAGCACAATGGCCTGACGTACAGGATCAAAAGCGAAGAAAGCTCGAACTAAATACGTAACTCCTTCATATTCTTATACCGTGAACCTTTAACGGTATCCGCCGCATACGGACGAGGAAGACGAGGCCCATAGTTTTGCAGGTTCAACAGGTCTGCCAACACTTTTCCTGTAATCCCTCTTCCTGTTCATGCAACCATGGCTCGAACACCTTACTGAACAGTACCGTCCACATGCTCTCGTCCATGATAAGCTGTAGTTTATAAATGCAATGGCTGCCATGGGCAGCCAGCTCTTTGGGGAACGGAGTATGACAAAAATGGGATATTAATTTGATAGCACAATTAAGAAACTGCGAGGCGCTTTCCGGCATTTTACCATTCAGGCTGGAGAGGAAAGTAGCAGCGACAGCGTACCCTCGATTTCGGTTAGCTTTGCCTTCGCTTGTTTATAATCGTCCAGCAACCTTTGTTCGTGCTCGTTATACGCCACCAGAACGATGCACCCTTTCATGACCTTTACCGTGACCTGATGCCCGGTATCAAACCCCGCCGCACGCAGCCATTTGCCGGAAAGGATGATTTTCGGCGTAGATTTGTCGAAAACATTCGGGCGGTATCCCACAATTAACGAACGCTCGGTTCCGGATTGGTCGGTGTCTGGGGTAGAATGCGAATCAGCCATAATCAACTCCTTGATAGTTGGTGAGGTTAGCTCTCGTCCGGTATTGCGAGTACCTGGCGAGGGCGTTTCAATTTGAGGTTTTCGTATGCTAAGGTACGTACCTCAGCGAAGATATCTTGCTCTTGTAGGTACGTACATGTCAACAGCTAAACGCGATCCTAACAAATCTAAATCCGGAAAAGCACCGACTTTTCAGATTCGTATTACACCGGAGTTGAAAGCACAGTTTGAAGAGGCTGCGAAAGATGCGGGGATGAGTTTGGGAAATTGGCTCAAATCCTTGGGGCGAAATGAATTACTTAAATTAGGTATTAAGCCAAAAATGTAGGTTAGTTTTATTGCGACTTTTGATCATCAGATGATTCAGGAAAAGAAATTACATCCATCTTTAATGCAGTCTCACCAGAAAAAATTGAAGCTAGTCCTTTGCGAATTTTTTGGTTATCTAAATTCATTTGTCCATGAGCAACAGGTATATAAATAGCATTCTGCAAATGAACCCGATCAAAATCGTAGCCAATATCTTCAGCCATAACAGAAAGTAAATTTACGAATAATCTATCGCTAGTCTGATTCCACAACGTGTTACCGCTTTCATTTTCTGGACAGTGTGTACATAAATGGGTGAAGTATTCTTTCCAGGCATCAAGGACTTTTTTCTCTGATTTTGTTCTTTTACTGATACTTCTTTTTATATCGCCATAGAATGCTAAGTCGATCATATTCAGGGCTCTAACATGCTCATTAGAAAGGCGGGCCGCTGTTGATCTTGTTGCCATAAGTTCAGTGAATATATTAACTTTTATGTTTCTTTTTTCTGAATGCTTTTCGATAAGTTTTTGCACTCTAACCGCAAGTAATGGACTGAAAAGAGTAGCAAAAATAGTAGCGATAGCCAGTGCCCAGTTCATGTCTTTTCCTTAATTTTGAAGGTTACGACAACTGAAATATAAAAATATTTGAATATAATATGAACATTTTTGGCGGAAGATCACAGGAGTCGAACCTGCCCAGGACCGCTGGCGGCCCCAACTGGATTTGAAGTCCAGCCACCTCACCGGAGATGACGATCTTCCGCGCCTGCATTGCTACATGGAGGCGGGGCGCATTATAGCTACTTTCAGGCATTTACCACATCCCCCGACACACTTTTTTCACCTCTCTTTTGACCTGCACACCCCTGTTTCGGTTAATTCTTAAGAAAATCCTCAGGTTAGCCTTTCGTGCTCCCAACATTTACCGCGATCACAAAAAACAAGAAACGTAATCTGCTAACCAGAAAACGCAATACCCGCCTTTGAAACAATGGTTTAAAACCACTGTAACCGGTCTCAGCGCCCCCTACAGCGTGAAGGATAAAAAAAGATGAGCGAAGTATTGTCAGTAAAAGAGAAGATTGGCTACGGCATGGGTGACGCCGCCAGCCATATTATTTTTGATAACGTGATGTTGTACATGATGTTTTTCTATACCGATATTTTCGGCATTCCCGCCGGGTTTGTCGGCACCATGTTCCTGCTGGCGCGCGCGCTGGATGCGATCTCCGACCCATGCATGGGCTTGATTGCCGACCGTACCCGCAGCCGCTGGGGTAAGTTCCGTCCGTGGATTTTGTTTGGCGCTATCCCGTTCGGCATCGTCTGTGTGCTGGCGTACACCACGCCAGACCTTAGCCTCAACGGGAAAATGCTTTACGCCGCTATAACTTACACCCTGCTGACCCTGCTCTATACCGTGGTCAACATCCCTTACTGCGCGCTCGGCGGTGTTATCACCAACGACCCGACGCAGCGTATCTCCCTCCAGTCCTGGCGCTTTGTGCTGGCGACAGCGGGCGGCATGCTCTCCACGGTGCTGATGATGCCGCTGGTGAACCTGATCGGCGGCGACGACAAAGCCTTCGGCTTCCAGGGCGGGATCGCCGTGCTGTCGGTGGTCGCATTCCTGATGCTGGCGTTCTGCTTCTTCACCACCAAAGAGCGCATCCAGGTGCCGCCGAGCACCACCTCCATGCGTGAAGACCTGCGCGACATCTGGCACAACGACCAGTGGCGCATCGTCGGTGTGCTCACCATCCTTAACATTCTCGCCGTCTGCGTGCGCGGCGGCGCGATGATGTACTACTGCACCTGGATCATGGGCTCGCCGGAAGTGTTTGTCGCGTTCCTCACCACCTACTGCGTCGGCAACCTGATTGGCTCCGCGCTGGCGAAACCGCTCACCGACTGGAAATGCAAAGTCAGCATCTTCTGGTGGACCAACGCCGCGCTGGCGGTGGTCAGCGTGGCGATGTTCTTCGTGCCGATGCATGCCACCGTACTGATGTTCGCCTTTATCTTCGTCATCGGCGTGCTGCACCAGTTAGTGACGCCCATTCAGTGGGTAATGATGTCCGATACCGTCGACTACGGCGAATGGACCAACGGCAAACGCCTTACCGGCATCAGCTTTGCGGGCACGCTGTTCGTGCTGAAACTCGGCCTGGCGCTGGGCGGAGCGTTGATTGGCTGGATGCTGGCAGGCGGCGGTTATGACGCCGCAGCGAAAACCCAGAACAGTGCGACCATCAGCATCATTATCGGCCTGTTTACGCTGGTGCCAGCGGTTTGCTACGTGCTGAGCGCGGTGATCGCCAAACGCTACTACACGCTGAAAACGCCATTCCTGATCAAAATTATGGGCGAGCTGGCGCAGGGCGCGCGCCGCAATCAGCAGGAATTCGAAAACCTGCCGGTCAGCAAAGAATTACAGAACTAAGAGGACGAGAGTATGAAAATCAGTGACGGAAACTGGCTCATTCAACCGGGCCTGAACGTGACATATCCGGTTCAGGTGTTTGACGTGGAGCAGCAGGGCAATGACCTGGTGGTCTTTGTTGCGCCGCGTGACGTGCGCGAACGCACCTGGCAGCTCGACACGTTGATGTTCACGGTTCGCCTGTTTGCCCCGCAGGACGGGATTGTCGGGGTGCGCATTGAGCATTTCCAGGGGGCGCTGAACAACGGCCCGCACTATCCGCTGAACGTTCTGAAGGATGTAAAAGTTGAGATTGAAAACAACGCGGAATTTGCCGAGCTAAAAAGCGGCAGCGTCAGCGTGCGCGTCACTAAAGGTGAAGTCTGGGCGCTGGATTTTCTGCGTAACGGGCAGCGCATCACCGGCAGCCAGTTGAAAAATAACGGCTACGTACAGGATACCAATACCGATCGTAACTATGTGTTTGAACGTCTGGATCTGGGCGTGGGCGAAACGGTCTACGGCCTGGGCGAGCGCTTTACTGCGCTGGTGCGCAATGGCCAGACGGTCGAAACCTGGAACCGCGACGGCGGCACCAGCACCGAGCAGTCGTACAAAAATATCCCGTTTTATCTGACCAACCGCGGCTACGGCGTGCTGGTGAACCATCCGGAAAACGTCTCCTTTGAAATCGGCTCTGAGAAAGTCTCCAAAGTGCAGTTCAGCGTGGAAGGCGAGTATCTGGAGTATTTCGTCATCGACGGCCCAACGCCGAAAGAGGTACTGAACCGCTATACCCGCTTCACTGGCCGTCCGGCGCTGCCACCAGCGTGGTCGTTTGGACTGTGGCTCACTACCTCGTTCACTACCAACTACGACGAAGCGACGGTCAACAGCTTTATCGACGGCATGGCCGGGCGCGACCTGCCGCTGCATGTGTTCCACTTCGACTGCTTCTGGATGAAGGCCTTCCAGTGGTGTGATTTTGAGTGGGACCCGGTGACATTCCCCGATCCGGAAGGGATGATCCGCCGCCTGAAAGAGAAAGGGCTGAAAGTCTGCGTGTGGATCAACCCGTATATCGGGCAGAAATCACCGGTATTCAATGAGTTAAAAGAGAAAGGCTACCTGCTCAAACGTCCGGACGGCTCCCTGTGGCAGTGGGACAAATGGCAGCCGGGGCTGGCGATTTACGACTTCACGAATCCGGACGCGTGCCGGTGGTACGCCGACAAGCTGAAAGGCCTGGTGGATATCGGCGTGGACTGCTTCAAGACCGATTTCGGCGAGCGCATCCCGACCGACGTCCAGTGGTTCGACGGCGCTGACCCGCAGAAAATGCACAACCACTACGCCTATATCTATAACGAGCTGGTGTGGAACGTGCTGAAAGAGACGGTCGGTGAAGAAGAGGCGGTGCTGTTTGCCCGCTCTGCGTCCGTGGGGGCGCAACAGTTTCCGGTGCACTGGGGCGGCGACTGCTACGCCAACTACGAGTCGATGGCGGAAAGCCTGCGCGGCGGGCTGTCGATTGGTTTGTCCGGCTTCGGGTTCTGGAGCCACGATATCGGCGGGTTCGAAAATACCGCCCCGGCGCACGTCTACAAGCGCTGGTGCGCGTTCGGGCTGTTCTCCAGCCACAGCCGCCTGCACGGCAGCAAATCCTACCGGGTGCCGTGGGCCTATGATGACGAATCCTGCGATGTGGTGCGCCACTTTACGCAGCTTAAATGCCGGATGATGCCGTACCTTTATCGTCAGGCCGCGCTGGCTCGCGAGTTCGGCACGCCGATGCTGCGCGCGATGATGCTGGAGTTCCCGGACGATCCGGCGTGCGATTACCTTGACCGTCAGTACATGCTGGGGGATTCGGTGATGGTTGCGCCGGTGTTCTCCGAAGCGGGCGACGTGCAGTTTTACCTGCCGGAAGGACGCTGGACACACCTGTGGCACAACGATGAAATCCAGGGTAGCCGCTGGCATAAACAGCAGCATGATTTCCTGAGCCTGCCGGTCTACGTGCGCGGCAACACGCTGCTGGCGCTGGGCAACAACAACCAGAAACCGGACTACGCGTGGAACGAGGGCACGGCCTTCCAGCTGTTTAACCTGGATGATGGCGCAACGGCGGTGAGCGAAGTGCCTGCGGCGGACGGCTCTGTGGCGTTTACGCTGAAGGCGTCACGTCAGGGCGATACAGTGACTATTACGGGGGCAGGCGAGGCGCGGAACTGGTCAGTCTGCCTGCGCAACGTGCAGAAGGTCGGCGGCGTGAAAGGTGGTTCACATGCGGGCAGCGAGTGGGGCGTGGTGGTGAACGCACAAGGGAATGAGGTGGTGGTGGTTCACCTGTAACCGCGGCGGAATCAAAAAGCGAGCCAAACGGCTCGCTTTTTTTATGTCGATTAATTGATGGTTAAATCCATCGTTAAGCGATATTCAAACGCCCAGTCGGTGTGCCAGTCTTTACCGGCGAAATGGATAAGACCAGTGTAATGCCCCGGTGGAATATCAGGGTTGTCACTTATGTTCCAGGTAAACTTCGCACGGTAGCCACCTTGACCGCTACACCCGACGGCCGCATTGAGCGGACGCTGCGAGCAATCGGACAAACGGTAACCTTTCAGTTGAACCTCATACTGCTGGCCGCTGTCATCCACCAGAGTGACGGGTGTGGAAACTTGTGAGGCACCGGAGGGAGCCCAGTCCAGCGACGTCGGGCCGGTGGTTGGTGACGATGTTATAAAGCCCAGGTCTGAATATCCTTTGATAGGCGCTGAGGTATAACTTGATGAATCCGTTGTGATGACCCAGGTATCCTCTATGGTATTGATAAATTTCACGCTGTTCTCTTCCAGCGTCGAGGTATTGATGGTTGCTGTCACCGTCACAATGCCCTGATCGCTGCCGCTTAGCTTGACAGTGGCCACTCCTGAACTGTTGGTTTTGGTTGTCGCCGCTGACAGATGGTTCATCGTTGTTTGCCAGGCGACTACGGCATCAGGCACCGTATTGTGGTTAACATCTTCAACATCCACGGTATAGGTGACGGAATCTGAACCGTTAGAGAGCGCAGTCGTTTTGTCCGGCGTCAGTGAAAGCAGTGAGGCTGTTTTGATATCACCAATAAAGGTGACTTTTGTCGCTTTCAGTGTTTGACCATTCCCTGGAATGGTGGCCGAGACTATGACATCACGCGCTTTCATGGTACGGCCTGTGATGGTTGCAATACCTTGTTCATTGGTCGTACTGCTGCTGGCGGCAAGCGTCAGATCCGGGTCATCGCTGCTCCAGGTGATTGCGGTTCCAGGCAGAATATTGCCATTTGCATCTTTCGCCGTGACGGACCAGGTAACCAGCTCGGTATTATCGGCTACCGCTTTTGTTTTATCCGCTTTGATGTTCGACAGCGCTGCGGTTTCAACGTTACCAATAATGTTCACTATCACCGTTTGTTGAGAATGGTTAATACCCGCGCCGATAACCGTCGGGCCTGCTTTGGTTGCGGTGTAGGACACGCTGGCTACACCGTTAGTGTCGGTGTTGCTGCTATCGGATGGCTGGAACGTACCGCCCGGATTATCAGTACCCCAGTGCACCGTCTCATTGTTCACCGGATTACCGGACGCATCTTTTACGGTTGCCTGAAGCGTAATCACGTCTTTACCTGCGACGATATCCGTCGTTTTACTCGCAGTGAGATCCGTGACTGTCTCCGTCGTGACATCGGCGATAAAGCGCATTGTGCCGGAAGTCAGGCTGACGTTGTTAAAGGTGGCAACCGCTTTGCAGGCCACCACGTCCTCAGAGGCAATGGTCACCGTCGATTTCCCCTGCGCATTAGTCGCCTGGGTGTTAGCTGAGAGATGGTAATTACCTGCAGGTATCACCTTCCAGTTAACGTCGCCCTGATTGATGGCGTTACCATAATCATCCTTCACCGTAGCCGTTAAAGCGATGACATCTTTTCCGTCGGCGATGGCGTCGTAATCATATCCCGGTGAGGTGATCGTGACAGGTTTTGCACTGAGCATATCCGGCACAAGGGTGAGCTGAACCGTTTTCTGGCTGTTATTGACACTGCTGGCCGTGACGGTTGTAGCTTGTGCGAGTGTGCCACTGAACGTCGCGATCGCTTTACCTTCTGCGTCTGTGGTGACGCTGGTTTCGCTGAAGAGGCCGGTGGTGTTATCAGATGACCAGGTCACGGTAGCATTCGGGATCGGATGCCCGGCAGCATCCTGTACCGTTGCCGTCAGGGTGACGTTGTCTCTGCCCGCGGCAATGTTGTCGGTTTTATCCGCTGTAAGCGTATGAATGCCAGCCGTACTCTCATCAACAGTGAAGTTCACCGTTTCTGAGGTTTCATCCGTGCCGTTTACCTTCACGGTGACGGCGTAGCTTTCCACCTGGGTTGACGTTAAGGATACGGACACTTTCCCTGCATCATTTGATGTGCTTTTTGATGCTGACAGCGCGCCTGTCGTCGGGTTTACCGTCCATGCTGCCTCTACGCCTGTAAGGATATTATTATTCGCATCGATAACCGTTCCGGTGAAGGTAATGCTATCCGTGCCATTTGCGACCGCAGTGTTTTTGCTCGCTTTGATGTTTTCTATTTGTGCGGTGGTGACATCGCCTGTGAAGCGCGTTGCGGGTGCATTCCACGCCGCGCCCGACCCCGCCTGAGCCGTGACGTTGACCTCGCCAGCTTTCACGGTGGTGACGGTAACGGAGGCTGTTCCGTTAACGTCCGTTTTCGTTGTGGCGGTAGAGAGTTTTGCCGTAGAGGGTGAGGCCGTCCAGTTCACGTTCTGGTCTTTCACCGGGTTGCCTTTGGCGTCCGTGACGGTAGCCGTGTAGGTAATCTTATCCTTACCGTTAGCAATGGCCGCCGATTTATCCACAGCAACGTTTGTCACTTTTGCCGTCGCGGTATCTGCGGTAAAGGTGAGTTCCTGCGAGTTTACTGCCGCGCCTGCCGCGGCACTGGCAGATACAACAACCTTACCCTGCATGGATGAAACCAGCGTTACGGTGGCATCACCCTGAGCGTTGGTGTTGTTTTGCGCAGCGCTTAACGTGCCTTGTCCCTCAACAATTTTCCACTGTACTGCGCTATCAGATACCGGATGATCGTTCGCATCAATGACGTGTGCTGTCAGCGAGATGCGATCGTTTTGGTTTGCGACAGCCTGTGTTTTATCTGTATCGAGCGTTTGCACGAACGCCGTTGCATTATCGGCGATGAAGTTAATGGCCGGTGATGTCTGCGATTGTTCCCCTAACGTTGCGGTTACTGACGTGTTTTCGACGGTAGTGGAGGTTAGATCGACGGT
Source organism: Enterobacter oligotrophicus (assembly GCF_009176645.1). Classification (NCBI taxonomy): domain Bacteria; kingdom Pseudomonadati; phylum Pseudomonadota; class Gammaproteobacteria; order Enterobacterales; family Enterobacteriaceae; genus Enterobacter; species Enterobacter oligotrophicus. Next base: position 2,347,005 of record NZ_AP019007.1, on the reverse strand, counting down.
TGCTTCACCTTTCGCATCCGTGCTGGTGGATGCGCCGGACAGGCTGGCTTGAGCGCTGGCCGTGCTCCAGTTAATTTTCACGCCTTTCAGCGGATTTTTATTGGCATCTTCGACCTTCACTTTAAAGGTGACCGGATCATGGCCATTCGCCAGCGCCGATGTTTTAGTGGCTGACACGCTGCCGAGCGTAGCGGTTTTAACATCCGGCAGGAAGGTCAACACGTCTGTTTTTAACGCGTCGCTGCTTCCTGTTGAGGCACTGACAATACCTTGTCCGGATTTTGTCGATTTCAGCGTCACCGTCGCAATACCGTTCTCATCGGTATTGCTCTGTTTGTCGGCCAGACGTGCCGTACCGCTTGCGGTGTCTATTGCCCAGTCAACAGGCTGATTGACCAGCGGGTGCTGGCTGGCATCCGTTACCATGGCGCTGACGGTAATCTGATCCTGGTTATCCGCCTGCGCGATTTTTTTATCGGCGTTAATCTGGGTGACGTGCGCACTGCGGGTGTCAGCCGTGAATTGCAGCGCTTTACTCTGGATAGCTTCGCCGTTATCAAGCTGCGCGCTAACCGTGGTGGTGATGACTTTGCTGCTGGTCAGTGAGTTGACGGCATAACCTTGTGCGTCAGTGGTGCTTGTTGTTGCGGCCAGAAGCGCATCCCCGTTTTCGCTGCTCCAGTGCACGGTCATACCCTGAACAGGGTTATTCATTGCATCAACAACATGCGCTTTGAGTGGAATCGCATCCTGGGCGTTTGCCAGCGCCGACGTTTTAGAAGCATCAAGCGCGGCAAAATGAGATGTATCACTCACCGCCGTGAGGGTAACGGTTGTATTGCTGAGCTTCGTCGTCTGGTTATAGAGAGGCTGGACTACTACCGCACCCGGTAGTGTCCCGGCCGTGAAGGTGCTGACGTAAACGCCAGGGGTTTGTTCTTTAAATGAACTGATTTTTTCCTGAACGGGGGAGGCGCTTACCTTCTGGCTTTGCGCACTACGACTCAACTGCGCGCTGAGGCTGCCAGCAAGACCGGTGATCTTTTCGCCGCTGCCGGAGGTGACCGTAACGGTTATCTGAGTCGTACTCGTGCCATCCGCCGGAAGCGAAGCACTCGCCGCTGACGTCGTTGTCGTAACATCGGCAAGGTTGAACCCGCTAACGGCTACCGTCATGTGGCTGACATCGGATTTATTCCCCTGGTTGTCATACGCCGTGGCTGAGACGACGTACATATTTTTCTCCGCGCCATTTTGCTGATAGCGAGGAAGGGTAACGGTCCACGTACCGTTTTTTTCATCGATTTTCCCCCCGCTCTGAACGAGGCTATCGTCCTGCCAGGTAATGTGATCCACCGGATACTTGCTTTTCACATTAACGTTAAAAGGTACGGTTTCTGCTTCAATGCCGGATATTTTTGCTGGTAATTTCAGCGAGATAAGCTCTTTTTTACGGTATTCCAGCACAATGGTGTTATTACGATTCACCAAATCAAGACGGCTGCCCAGTAGCGTGCGGCGATCTTTCACTTTATCGGCATCAAGTTGCGCACTGAGCGGCGAACCCAGCATCCAGTTCAGCGCCAATTCAACCTGGGTATCGTTGTGATCGCCTTTACCCATTTTTTGGTTTAACCCGACAGAGAACAGCGGAACGGGGGTATAGTTGATACCCGCAGTCACAGCATAAGGGTCGCGTTGGCGGTCGTCGTCGTTGTCACCAAACAGGGCTACGTCATCGCCATAATATTGTTCCCAGATCAGCTGAGCGCCGAGCTGTGGATAAGACGGAAGATAGCCTTCAGCCCGCACGTCGTAACCATTGGCTACGCGTTCTTCATAATCTTTGTGATCTTTTGAATCTTTCCAGCCTGAAAGGCGCTGATAACCGTTAGCACTTAGCCTGAAATAGTCCCAGCCGAGTTCAGCCCCAAGACCCAAACGCTGGTGGGTGTTATCAGACAGTTGTTGATCGTAAAATGCGTTTACGCCCCACATCCATGTGTCGGCGAAATAGCGGTAACCCAGGCCTGCATTAATGATGTTGCGATCGTCATCACGTCGTGTGCCTAATTGGGTGAAGATAAGGTTTTGTTTTTTATCATCGTAAAGCGGTAACAGCATGTCCAGATTTGCACTTTCCAGCGACAGATTGTTGTCGAATCCCAGGTTTATTCGCGCAGTACCAAACTGCTCAAGCCAGGACTGAATTTCATTAGTGGCGTATGCAGAGCTGTTATTAATCGCTGAATTAATAAGGGCATCCGTTTTATTATCCTGGCTCAGCATTGAACCGGTACTGGAAAGCACATTGGCGAGGTTTTTACCCGCATCGTCTTCTTTTGCTGTGCTGGTTGACGCTGCTGCCGTCGTTTGTGAAGATGGTGTTTGGCGACTGCTGGCAATAGCAGGAATTGAAAAAACAAATGAATTGATGAAGATAATTATTAATTGCAGAAATATTTGCAAACAGGCGGTAATCTTTGCGTAAAATCGCATCACAGGAGTCCTTTCCGGAATAATGAATCAAGAAAATAGGAATGGGTGTGATGGGATTATATTAAGAACTATCTGAGTATAGTCTTTATAATTTCTAATATTGTTTTTTATTTATACTAAAGCAATAAATTACAAAAATGTGTTCTCGATTATCTCATTGATATATTGCTTGTTTATGCCTCCAATGTATCCGGCTTCTGGATGGGTTCAGAAAGCCGGATGCCATTTATACTTAATCAGATTAATAATATTACACTTACTGAGAAGTCGTGTTTTTTATTTCTTCTCCATTAAGTAACGTCTGATTAACGTGTTGTTTATCCATGTTCTCTGCCCGCAGATTGCCATTCACTGTGGATTTTAATGGCACTTTATCCTGTATGCTGCCGCTGGCAGTGAGCTGAAGGTTCCCGTCTCCTGCAATCGGCAATTCAGGCCAGCCCCACTGTTGCAGGATATTCAGAGGCACGCCGCGCCCGTTCAGGCTGATGGTCGTTTGTCGTTGTGGCAGCTGCGAAACGGTGGCGGTGGCCTCCAGGATGCCTTTTTCGGTGAACGCGCTCAGCTCGGAGATATTAACCGTTGCCGCATTAGCATTGAGCGCCAGTGAAGGACGACGCACGTCCACGCGGTTAAAGGTTGCCGCTGCACCGTTAAGTGTTGCGCTACCGCCCCACACGCCCCACTGGTGATCTTTTACCAGTTGCAGGTTGGCACCGTAACCATCCAGGGAGGTGATCTGCCACGGGAAAGTCGGATCGATGTCGATCACCAGGTTGCGGCTCAGGCCAAATTTCTTCAGCGTCATGCCGTTCAGCCATTCTGGCAGGGGGGCCATCCACAGCGATTTCCAGTTTTCGGGCAAGGTGTATTCCAGCCCGGCGATGGCGACATCATCCAGTACCAGTACCTTTCCATCGCGCAGCCAGTTGCCGGAGGTGCGCACCATGCCGCCTTCCCAGCGGGAGGTGAACTGACGCAGCGCCACGCCCTGAGGAGAAAACTCCGCATTCAGGATCGGGTCGAACAGGTGCAATGAGCCGTAGATAAACTCGCTGGCATTCATCGATAAGCGCCCCTCCTGGCTCTGCCAGTCTCCTCTGCTGAGCGTCAGATTACGCAGGCTTAAATCAAGATCGGTAACGGCCCAGTCCGGTCCCTGCAGACGGGCATCCGTCACTTCCAGCTGGCCAATCTGCAAAGAAGGGATTGTGTTCAGCGGCGCGAAGAAATCCATCAGCGATTTATCGCTTTGCAGGCGGATGTCATTCAGGCGCAGGGTATCGATTACCCAACTGCCATCAGCATTGCGCAGGGCGGAGCCGGTAAGCGAACCGCGTGCCATATCGGCACCTATGGTGTTCAGCACCACCTCTTTACCGTTGAGTTGCCCCTGTATCAGCACGTTAGTCGCCGGAACGCCGTTCAGGGTGAGTGAACCGGCACTCATCTGGATCTGCGCATTTTTACCCAGCACGTTGCCTGCTTCAGGCTCCCAGGGATTAACGCCGCCCGTCACCTTTTGCGCACTCAGGTCCCACTCTGTATTTGGGCTGTTGAAGGCCATATTGTTCAGCTGCAAACGATCCGCCTGGAAGGGCAGCGGCGCGGTCTGAGGCGAGAGATTCAGCGTGCCATCAAACAGGGTGATGGTATCCATATGCAGCGGATCGGTGACCTGGCGGCTGCTTAAACCAATGTCGACTTTTTTAGCCACCAGCGTGGCGGGTTTGCCATCGCGACCAAAGGTGACGTTTTCCAGAATGATGTGGGAAGGCGATGAAAAGCGGTGATCCATCAGGTCGAAACTGAGTTCGTAATCGGTATTAGCCGTTACCCAACTGCTGACCTGCGACGCGCCCCAGCGGGTCTGGAGCAGAATATAGAACGTCAGCACCACAATAAGCAGGGCAACCAGAAGATAGACGAGCAGCTTTCCAATAAATTTCATGGTCTTCCATCCCGTGAAACGCACATAAAGGAGTTATGCACGATTTATGCGCAATGCTCAAGGCGGGAATGGTGTAAAGAGATGTCACGGCAGGCATTGACAGCCTGCCGTGATGACGATCAATTTTTTTCAGGCGGGAAAACAAGGTTCAGGACGATCGCAGTGATACCACCAGCCGCAATACCGGAAGAGAGCAGGTTTTTCACCCAGTCCGGCGCAAACTGCAGGATCAGCGGCTGCTGAGACACGCCCAGTCCAACGGCCAGCGACAGCGCGATAATCATGATCGCCCGGCGGTTCAGCGGCTCGCGGGAGACGATACGCACGCCAGAGGCCGCGATAGTGCCGAACATCACCAGCGTCGCGCCGCCCAGCACCGGCTCAGGGATATGCTGCACAAAGCCGCTTACCGCCGGGAACAGACCGAGGACGATCAGCATCAGCGCGACGACGAAACCAACGTAACGGCTGGCAACCCCGGTCAGCTGGATCACGCCGTTGTTCTGGCCGAAGCAGGAGTTCGGGAAGGTGTTAAACACAGCTGAAACAAACGAGTTCAGGCCGTTCGCCAGCACGCCCCCCTTCAGACGCTTCATATACAGCGGGCCGGAGACCGGCTGTTCAGAGACATCAGACGTTGCGGTGATATCACCGATGGTTTCCAGCGAGGTGATCATAAAGACCAGCATCAGTGGCAGCAGCAGACCCCAGTCAATGCCCAGGCCGTAGTAGAGCGGTGTCGGAATTGTGATCAGCGCGGCGTTCGTTGGCGCGGTGTTCTCCGGCAGCATGTCCAGCGCCCATGCCATCAGGTAACCGGCCGCCATGGCGATCACCAGTGATGCCACGCGCAGGTAAGGGTTACGCTGACGGTTAAGCAGAATAATGATCGCCAGCACCACGCCTGCCAGCAGCAGGTTTTTCGGCGCGCCGAAGGTGTGGTCGGCCATGGCTGCATAGCCACCGCCGATAGAGGTCAGACCCACCTGAATCAGCGACAGGCCGATAATTATCACCACCACGCCGGAGACCAGCGGAGTGATCACGCGACGCGCCAGGTGCAGAACGCGGGAGATTACCATCTCCGTGCAGCTTGCCAGCATCAGCGTGCCGAAAAGCGCTGCCATCATGGTCGGAACATCTGCACCACCGGTTTTTAGCGCCGTACCGCCCATGATCAGCGGTGCCACAAAATTAAAACTGGTGCCCTGAATCGACAACAGCCCAGAGCCCACCGGACCCCATGCTTTAATTTGAATAATGGACGCCACGCCGGAGGCAAACAGGGACATGCTGATAATGTGTTGTGTGTCCTGCGCCGGTAAACCAAGGGCCTGGCAGATCAGCAGCGCAGGGGTGATCACCGCAACGAACATCGCCAGCAGGTGCTGACAGGCGGCGAACAACGTTTGAGGCAATGGCGGGCGGTCTTCAAGGCGGTAAATCAGTTCGCTGTTCTGCTTCTGCGCAATCGGTTGCGCATCTGGCGACTCTAAGGTGTTAACGGACATCGGCGGCAATCCCACGGTGGAAAAGCGGGCATTTTAGCTGAGCAGTGGGTAAAAGCAAACGATTGCCAGCAAAAAAGGACAAGAAAATCTGCTGCCGATCTTCGGCTAATCGTCAGGCGTTGGAATACCGTTCGGTTTCCGGCATCCAGCGCTCAATTAACGCCGCCGCCTGCTCGGGGTAGCGTTCATGAATATGGCGGGCGAGGCGCTGAACTTCGGGGATCATCGCCTGATCGCGCAGTAAGTCAGCGACTTTGAATTCTGCATTCCCCGTCTGACGCGTACCCAGCAGTTCACCGGGGCCACGAATTTCCAGGTCTTTTTGCGCAATCACGAAGCCGTCGTTGCTGTCGCGCAACACCTGCAAACGCATCTGCGCCGTTTTTGAAAGCGGCGCTTTGTAGAGCAATACGCAATGGGAGGCCACAGCGCCACGGCCAACGCGGCCGCGCAACTGGTGGAGTTGCGCAAGACCCAGACGCTCCGGGTTCTCAATAATCATCAGGCTGGAGTTCGGGACGTCCACACCCACTTCAATCACGGTGGTCGCGACCAGCAAATGCAGCTCACCCTGTTTAAACGACTGCATCACCGCCTGTTTCTCTGCAGGCTTCATGCGCCCGTGAACCAGGCCAACGCTCAGCTCCGGCAGCGCCAGTTTTAGCTCTTCCCACGTCGCTTCTGCGGCCTGCGCTTCAAGCAGTTCTGACTCTTCAATCAACGTACAGACCCAGTACGCCTGTCGCCCCTCATGAGTACACGCGTTGCGCACGCGGTCGATAATTTCACTGCGACGCGTGTCCGGAATGGCGACAGTGGTGACCGGCGTGCGGCCCGGCGGCAGTTCGTCAATGGTCGAGGTATCGAGGTCGGCGTAAGCGGTCATCGCCAGAGTGCGCGGAATAGGCGTCGCGGTCATGATTAACTGATGCGGGTGGAAGCCCTGCTGCAGCCCTTTCTCCCATAGCGCCAGACGCTGATGTACGCCAAAGCGGTGCTGTTCGTCGATGATCACCAGTGCGAGGCCGTTAAACTGCACCTGTTCCTGGAAGATGGCGTGCGTGCCGACAATCATCTGCACCTGCCCGCTGGCAATGGCCTCCTGTTGCGCAAGGCGCGCTTTGCCCTTTTGCTTGCCAGCCAGCCAGCCCACCTCAACGCCAAGTGGCGCGAACCAGGTGCGGAAGTTGTTCGCGTGTTGTTCAGCCAGCAATTCGGTCGGTGCCATGAGCGCCACTTGTTTACCGTGAGCAATTGCTCTCAGTGCGGCCAGTGCTGCAACCAGCGTTTTACCGGAACCGACGTCGCCCTGAACCAGACGCATCATCGGCACATCCAGCGCCATATCACGTTCAATCTCGGCGGTGACACGCGCCTGTGCGCCTGTAGGTTTAAACGGCAGGGAGGCCAGCAGCTTATCTTTGAGTTCATCGCGCTGGCTTAATGGCTGCGCATGGAAACGCTGCGCGCCTGCACGAAGTGCCAGCATGCTCAGGTTGTGTGCCAGTAACTCTTCAAGGATAAGCCGCCGTTGGGCAGGGTGTTTACCGCTTTCTAAATCGATGAGCTGCAGCGATGGCGGCGGGCGGTGCAACGTGCGTATAGCTTCCGGCAGGCTCATCATCCCTTGCGCCAGTTCAGGCGGTAGCAGCTCGGCAATGGCGCAGGTATCGAGTAACTCCAGTGCCTGGTCGGTGAGCTTGCGCAGCGTCGCCTGCTTGATGCCTTCAGTCGTCGGATAGACAGGCGTGAGCGTCTCCTGCAGTTCCGGCGAGCTGAGATCGCCCTGCACGCGGTATTCCGGGTGGATCATTTCCGCGCCATATTTACCGCGTTTGGCTTCACCATACGCGAGTACGCGTCGGCCAGTGGCAAGGCTATTTTTCATTGCCGCACTGAAGTTAAAAAAGCGCATGGTGAGAATGCCGGTGCCGTCGCTGATCTGACAGGTCATCATCCGGCGTCCGCCAAAGGTGATGTTGCAGTTCAGCACTTCGCCTTCAACGGTGGCGTAAATCGCGGGCAGCAGATCGCCAATCTTATACAACTGGGTGCGGTCTTCGTAACGCAGGGGGAGGTGAAGCAGGAGATCCTGCACGGTGTGCAGGCCGATTTTTGCCAGTTTACTGCTTTGCGCCGCACCCACGCCCGTCAGGCTACTGAGCGGTATGGCATCCAGCAGGCGGCCTTTCATGGTTTACCCTGCGTACTGCATGGTGGACCACCACTCGGCATCGGCTTCAATTTCGCCCTGCGCGTTGACGTGGGGATAAGGCAATTTTTTCTGCTTGGCGACGCGAGCCAGCACCGGATAGCCACCTTCAAACAGCAGGCGCTGCTGTTCTTCTTCCGGCAACATGCTATTGCTGCGTTTGTACATTCCGGCGTTCTGGCGCTGACGCTGTGCTTCGTACAGGATAAGTGCAGAGGCCACAGACACATTCAGCGACTGTACCATGCCGATCATCGGGATAATGATGTCCCGATCCGCCAGATCCAGCGCTTCCTGAGTGATCCCGGTTTTCTCCTGCCCCATCAAGATGCAGGTCGGACGGGTGTAGTCGATCTCGCGGAAATCCACGGCGTTGTCTGAGAGATTGGTCGCAAGCACCTGCATACCGCGACCTTTAAGGTGCGATACGGCGTCGCCAATCGTTTGATGCGTTTTGACAGAAACCCAGCTGTTGCTGCCTGCGGCTGTTGAGGCCATGGTACGCATGCGGCTACCGGGCCAGACGGCATGCACTTCGTGCACGCCTACGGCGTCTGCGGTACGGACAATAGCAGAGACGTTATGAGGTTTATGGACCTGCTCCATGCAGACCGTCAGGTCAGGCTGACGCCTGGCGAGCATCTCACAGATACGCTCGTAACGTTTTGAATTCATAAGTCTAGTTTCGGTTTCGGGTGACTTTAATCACGTCCGGCATGACGCGGATCTTGCGCATGATATTCGCCAGATGCACACGGTCACGGGCCGTCAGACGGATAAAGGCGCTATAGACGCGACCATCTTTTTCTTCCGTGTTCAGGCTCTGAATATTGGAAGAGGCGGTGTTGATCGCTGCCGTCAGGTTTGCCAGTGCACCCTGGTGGTTGAACATGTCCACCTTAATTTCGGTGATAAACTCCTGCGCCGTCTCTTTATCCCACTCGACTGCCATGAACTTCTCGGGCTCTTTCTGGTAGCCACGGATGTTACGGCAGGATTCATGGTGGATCACCAGGCCTTTGCCCGGACTGACGTGCGCAATAATCGGGTCGCCCGGTATTGGTCGGCAGCATTTGGCGAAGGTGATAAGCACGCCGTCCGCGCCTTTGATCGGCAGGTGACCGTGACTTTGTGTGGTCGCAGGTACTGCTGTCGTGTCACCTTGCTGGAGGTTCTTCGCCACAACGACGCTCATGGCATTGCCGAGGCCGATCTCTGCCAGCAGGTCATCCAGTGACGCGAGCTTCATGCGCTCCAGCTCATGCTGGATGTTTTCTTGCGGGATCTCTGCCAGCTTACGGCTGCCGCCCAACGCATGGTTAAGCAGACGACGGCCCAGGCTTACAGAGTCATCACGTTTGAGGTTTTTCAGCAACTGGCGGATTTTGGCGCGCGCTTTAGAGCTTACGACAAAGTTCAGCCAGGCTGCGTTCGGACGTGCGCCCGGCGCGGTAATAATTTCCACCGTCTGGCCGCTGGAGAGTGGCTGAGACAGCGGATAAGGCTGTCTGTCGACGCGCGCGCCCACGCAAGCGTGACCGATATCGGTATGCACGGCATACGCGAAGTCGACCGGCGTTGCGCCCGCAGGCAGTTCGACAATGCGCCCTTCTGGTGTGAAAACGTAAATCTCATCCGGGAAGAGATCGGATTTAACGCTCTCAATAAATTCAAATGAGCTTCCCGCACTTTGCTGCAGTTCCAGCAGGCTTTGCATCCAGCGCTGGGCGCGGATTTGTGCGGTGGTGCTGCTTTCGCCGCCGTGCTCTTTATAAGCCCAGTGTGCTGCGACACCCATTTCCGCCATCTGGTCCATGTCTTCGGTACGGATTTGTACCTCAACAGGAACGCCGTGAGGGCCGATCATAGAGGTGTGCAAAGATTGATAGCCGTTCGCTTTTGGAATGGCGATGTAGTCTTTGACGCGCCCCGGACGTGGCTTGTACAGGCTATGCATCTGCCCCAACACGCGATAGCACGTATCGGAGTCATGAACGATTACGCGGAACGCGTAGATATCCATGATCGAGTGAAAACGCTGCTCCTTGAGCACCATTTTGCAGTAGATGGAGTACAGATGCTTTTCGCGACCACTCACGCGGCACGGGATTCCCGCTTCCTGTAAACGCCCTTCGATTTCAGAGAGGATCTTTTGAATCATCTCTTTACGGTTGCCGCGCGCGGCTTTCACCACCTCTTTAATCACACGGTAGCGGTTCGGATACAACGCTTCAAAACCTAGCTCTTCCAGCTCGGTTTTAATGTGATGGATACCTAAACGGTGCGCCAGTGGGCTGTAGATTTCGAGAGTTTCACGGGCAATGCGGCGACGTTTGTCCGGGCGAAGTGAGCCCAGCGTGCGCATGTTGTGGGTGCGGTCAGCGAGTTTGATGAGAATGACGCGGATATCCTGCACCATCGCCATAATCATCTTGCGGAAGTTTTCGGCTTGCGCCTCTTTCTTGTCGCGGAAATTCAGCTTATCGAGCTTAGACACCCCTTCCACCAGTTCGGCAACGCTTTTACCAAAAAGCTGTTCCATGTCCTGGTAAGTGGCAGGGGTATCTTCAATCACGTCATGCAGCAGGGCAGCCATCAGCGTTTCATAGTCGAGTTTCATCTCGGCCAGAATGCAGGCCACCGCTACCGGGTGCGTGATATAGGGTTCACCGCTTGAACGTGTCTGGCCCTCGTGAGCGTCACGTGCAACGAGATACGCCTGCTGGAGACGCTTAATCTGGTCTTCCGGCAGGTAGTTTTGAATCAGCTGATTCAGGCTTTCAAACAGATACAAGGGCGACCCGCAGGTTTAATTAACGACGACCTTCAGCAATAGCGGTTACGGCCTGCAGTTCTGCGGCTTCCTGCTCTTGCTGCTCCTGGCGCTCGCGCACGTCGAGGATCTGGTTGTTGATCAGACCTTCTTCGATTTCGCGAAGTGCAATAACGGTGGTTTTATCGTTTTCTTCCGGAACCAGCGGATCTTTACCGCCTACCTGCATCTGACGAGCGCGACGCGCGGCGACCAGCACCAGGTCAAAACGGTTACCAATTTTTTCTACAGCGTCCTGAACAGTTACGCGTGCCATACTTAAAATGCTCCACAGGTGAAGAAATGACTGGGCATGATACTGAAAGTGGGTTCAGTCTGCCAACAGTTTGGTGATTAATGCGTCATGTCGCTGCTTCTGGCGGCTCATACGCAGACGTTCTGCACGAAGAATGGTTTTGAGATCGCTCAGCGCGGCATCAAAATCATCATTCACAATAAGGTAATCATATTCCGCGTAATGGCTCATTTCTGCAACTGCCTGCGCCATACGTTTTGCGATCACCTCTTCGCTATCCTGACCCCGGCCACGCAGGCGGCGATCCAGTTCCTCTTTCGAGGGCGGTAAAATAAAGATACTGCGCGAATCCGGCATTTTCTTGCGAATTTGCTGTGCGCCCTGCCAGTCGATATCCAGGAACACATTCACGCCGGTTGCCAGGATCTGCTCGATGGTCTCACGCGAGGTTCCGTAGTAGTTACCGAAAACTTCGGCGTGTTCAAGAAACGCGTCTCTGCCAATCATCGCCCTGAATTCGTCGTGATCCACAAAGAAATAGTGTTCACCGTGCACTTCTCCCGGACGCGGCTGGCGCGTGGTATGAGAAACAGAAACCTGTGTGTCGTACAACGGTTGGGTCTTTAACAGTGCCTGAATAAGGCTGGATTTACCCGCGCCACTAGGGGCAGAAACAATATAAAGCGTGCCTTGAGCCATGAGAGTCTTTTGTATGTGTTAGCGAAGAAGTCCTACATACGGGCTTATTATACACGTCACCGCTGTGTGACGTAGCCTTTGTCACACTTTTTCCCCTGGATTATTAAATTTTGCGTACTGTTTTCAGGTTTTACTTGCGGTTTGCAGCAATCTAAATAAACGCTGGATAGCGCCTCGCAAGATGAAATGTTGCCATTCGCGTTGTTTTGCGCCTCGGGTTATATCTCCGTCAACGCAAAGGAGGAGTAACGATGTGGCGATGGATAAGCGGGTTAATGCTGTTGTGGTGTGGCTCAGGCGTAGCGGTGTGTCCGGTGTGGTCGCAGGATAAGGCTGAGAAAGAGATTGCAACCTTAAGCGCACAGATAAAACGCTGGGATGACGCGTACTGGAAACGGGGCACGAGCGAAGTGAGTGACGACGTGTACGATCGGCTCAGTGCGAGGTTAAAGCAGTGGCAGCATTGTGTTGGACAGGGGACTTCTGAGGATGTTATTCCTGCGCTGGCGGGCAACATAAAACATCCCGTTCCCCATACTGGCGTGCATAAAGTGACCAGTAAAGAGGAGCTGCGCAACTGGATGCAGACCCGCCGCGACCTCTGGGTACAACCCAAGGTCGATGGTGTCGCGGTGACATTGGTCTACCGCAACGGAAAGTTAAGCCAGGCAATCAGCCGTGGCGACGGTATCAAAGGCGAAGACTGGACCGCGCAGGTGCGTTCGATACCATCGGTTCCCGGTAGCCTGCAAGGTGCGCTTGCCAATAGCGTGTTACAAGGCGAGCTCTTTCTACTACGTGATAACCATATCCAGCAGCAGATGGGCGGAATGAACGCACGAGCAAAAGTCGCAGGTGCCATGATGCGGCAAACGGATAAATTGCTTCTGAGCAGGATAGGCGTGTTTATCTGGGCCTGGCCGGATGGTCCGAAAACCATGCGTCAGCATCTTACTGAACTCTCTGCTGCGGGGTTTGATTTGACGGCGCGTTTTACCTTGCCTGTTCGTTCTGTTGATGAAATTGAAGCACAGCGTGCCCGGTGGCTGACATCTCCCTTACCCTTTGTGACAGACGGTATTGTGGTGCGCTCGGCGAATGAACCTTCCGGCGAAAGCTGGCTGCCGGGGCAGGGAAACTGGGTTGTTGCGTGGAAATACACACCCGTTTCGCAGGTTGCTGAGGTGCGGGAGATTCAGTTTGCGGTGGGGCGCACGGGAAGGACATCTGTCGTGGCGGTACTTGAGCCTGTACAGCTGGATGATAAGCGCGTGCAGCGTGTCAGCCTGGGGTCTGTTGGGCGCTGGCAGCGGCTTGATATAGCGCAAGGCGATCAGGTGCTGGTAAGTCTGGCAGGCCAGGGGATTCCCCGGCTCGATAAGGTCGTCTGGCGAGGAGCCAATCGGCAAAAACCGCAACCTCCGGCATCTCAATTTCATTCGCTGACGTGTTTTTATGCCTCTCCTGAGTGTCGCGAACAATTTATCGCAAGGTTGGTATGGCTTGGATCAATGCAGGTGCTGGATATAAACGGTCTTGGTGAGTCAGGCTGGCGCATGCTTCATCAGGCGCACCACTTTACGCATCTTTTTTCGTGGCTTGCCTTAACAAAAGAGCAGCTTCAGCACACTCCCGGTTTGAGCGCATCGAAAGGATTACAGTTGTGGCACCGTTTTGAGCTTGCCCGTCGCCAGCCTTTTCTTCGCTGGGTTGCTGCCATCGGGCTGCCTGTTCCGCAGTCGGCGGTAAAGGTGATGGATGAACAATCATGGCAGCAGTTGGCTGAAAAGGATGTCATAAGCTGGCATCAGCTTCCTGGTATAGGGAAAGAAAGGGCGCGCAGCCTGGTTGATTTTATTCACGATCCGGCGTTAAAAGCCCTGACAGCCTGGTTAGGCGAGCAGGGCATTCAGGGCTTTTAAAGTGAATTTTTCTTTGCGACTCGCCAGGGCGTTTTTCTGTCAGGTGAGATGAACGTATCGCGTAGCTGATCGTAGTCGAAGATATGGCGGCCACCATCCATCACTGAGAAAAGCGTTTGTTCCTGGTGACAGGTCTCCAGCAATGAACTGCAGTTTTCGATTCCGGTGGAGATCCCAAGCCAGCTTAGCATGAGCGAATAGTTGTTGGCGGTGCTCCAGTAGTCTTGCACCCAACCCAGCTCTCTTTTCTGGCTGGCGAGGGCCGATGGGCTGTACCAGATAAATTGCGGGACATCGTAGGCTTCTTTGCTCGGATTGCGAGATCCGTGCATATAAAGCGACTCCAGCTTCGGGTTTTTTTCCAGCCCATGATCTGAAAAATAGAGGAGGGAAGACGCACTGCCCTGCAGCCGTTTTGCAACTTCACCAATAAAATAGTCGGTGAAACGGATCGCGTTGTTATAACAATCTTCATATTTATTGCCAGTATGAAGAATTTCAGCAGAGGCTGGATACCGATCGCAGGCCATTTCATGGCTGCCGTTAATATGCAGGACGATGAATTTTTTACCGGGAGTTTTTAATGCATCATCCAGGGCCGGTAAAAGCTCAGTATCATATTTTGTATCGATCCAGTGTGTTTTTTGACTCGTTGAAGCAATGGCAACAATGTAGTTATTGCTTTTACCAGAGTTGCCCTGAGCGCTGATCCATTCGGTGTGATACCCCGTCTTTCTGGCAATGCTAACGATATTGTCAGCAAGTTTATCGGCCGTGAAGTGGTCGGGATCGGCTTTGCTTAAAATCATCGGAACAGCCAGCACGGTGGCGGATGCAGGGGCGATAGCATGGCTAAAAATCAGCGCGCTTTTTGCCAGTGCAGACTCGACCGGGGTGGTGTCCTGGTTAAATCCATACAGTTGCATATTACTGCGGCGAGCTGATTCACCCACAATGACCACATAGTTTTCTATGCCCGTTTCATGGTACTGCAGGGCGGGATAATGCACATTTTGTTGCGCGATGCGTGCCGCCAGCGCGTTGTCGCGCTGGGCGATAATAAATTCTGATCCGGTATAGAAAGGTGTATTGGTCAGAATGCGTGAACTCAGGGGATAGTAAACTTCGAGGTCTTTGCGCTTTTTCAGCCAGTTTGCGGTGGAGTACCAGGCGACAAAGATAACCAGCAGCACAACCCCGACCACTTTTATTCTGCCTGAGCAATGTTCACTAAGTGATTTAATGGCGTACCAGGTGACAAAAAAATAAGCAATGGTGACCGGGAGGCTATGCAGGTATAACCCTGACATGCTTTTCGCTTCGGCCAGATGGGTCGCCAGAATACTCATTGCAAACACAGTATTAAATTCACTCTGATAAACATCCCACGTGTTGAATGCAATCGCGAAATTGAGCGTCAGCAGAGAGAGCAGAACGAACGTAATGATTTTTCCAGGAAGGCAGCGATAGATAGCTGCTGCGCTCAGCAACAGCAGACCGTTGCAAATTGCAATACGTACCGCAAAACGCGCGGGTTGCGTAAAGAAAACCGGCCACAGTTGGATCAGCACGGAGATAAGCAGCAGAATTAAAAAATGGCTGCTGAGCTTTTTATTAATAATAAGTGCTGAGGTTTTTGCAAAGGTCATTGTTTCTTAACGCAAATTCTATTCTGACAAAGAACCGATAGTTTATCGCGTTTTCATGAGCAGTTTGAGACTACAAAAAGTGCTTTTTACTACTTTGTTGTAGCTTCGTTAAGAAATTAATGTGCGTCGTGAGTGTAATGAAAAACGGGTAGACCCAGTTTTAAGCGCAACGCCAGCAGGCGGGTGGTGAAACCAAACAGCAGAGTACCAATCACCACAACGTCCTGACTGGAGACATAATGCTGTAACGCGATATACAACACAGCGGATGCGAATGAAATTCCGGCGTAAAGTTCTTTCTGAAAAACAAGGGGAATACGTTTGCAGAACAGATCGCGTAATACGCCGCCAAATACACCCGTCACGACCGCAGCAATACTGGCGATAATAGGACCTTCACCCATATCCAGCGCGATTTGTGCACCGATAATCGAAAATACAACCAGACCGAGGGCGTCAAGCACCAAAAAAAGACGACGCAAGTGAGGCATTACAGGTGCGGCAATGGTGGTTAGCACCGCTGCAATAGCAACGATTACAACGTATTCGGGATGCTTCACCCAGCCAAGAGGGTAATGTCCCAGCAGAATATCGCGTACCGAGCCGCCGCCCAGCGCGGTGGCTGTGGCGATGATAATCACCCCAAAAGTATCCATACGACGGCGTCCGGCGGCAAGTGCACCGGTCATGGCTTCGGCAGTGATCCCTATCAGGTAAAGGACATGTAGCAGCATTTTTCCCCCAACGTTGAGGGCAACAGGGTAGCGTTTTGTGCAGAGGCTCACGATTTAGTTTTTTTTGTGTGAGCGTGTTATCCATACTTTTTCTAATAATAAAATGCTGTGATGGCAATGTTAGCGCGAAAATGTAGATTATTTTTCATTAGATTTATTCATGCATTAGCGCATTTCGCCTGCAAAAATCTGTTTAAACATTGGCACGAGTGATTTGTTACCCGTTTCGCTGAGATGGTTGTCATCAAAGTATCGAGGTTCCAGATTCCTGCTCCCCATGCAACGGCCCATACTGCAAAGATAAGGCGTTGGGTCCAGAACTCTGACGCCGCATTGCTCTGCCGCCTGTTGCTGAGCCTGTATAATGGCGCTGTTTCGCTTCTGATAATCAGCCAGAGAGATTGAGATATCCTGCGTCTTTTGATTCGTCATTAAACGGTGGGACAAGGTGCGTGGAACATCGACACCCATTTCCGGAATCGGGTTAACAAGCCAGACGGGATGATTGCGGTTGAGTGTGCAGGCCATCTTAACGATGGAATCTGCGTACTGGTGTAAATAGTTTTTCTCGTCCTGCGGACCGGTTTTGAACTTCACCAGCTTATTTTCAGCGTAGTGAGTCAGGCGATTAACGATCACCACGGGAACATCACCCGGATAGGCTTGTAGTTTTTTACTCAGGGAACGGTTGAATTTCCCACATCGATTGCTTTCTAACAGATCGGCATTCGCCAGCGTCGGGCAGCCGGAATAGGTAATGCCGACAACCGACCCCAGATCTTTTGCCGCTTCGGCAAGTGCTGTGGCTGTTGCCTCCGCATGGCTGTCTCCAATGATAATGGCTGTGGCCGCCCCTGTTCCGTAATAGCTCATGTGCGTTTTTGGGTCAGCAGCATAATTTTTATTGTTTGCCTGAGCCGCAATTTGGTCGACCTGCGGATCGGGACGGCTGGTGATGATATCGCTTTTCACCAGGTGACTATAACCCCAGGTTATTCCGACGCAGGCGAACACAATGGCCCAGAAGGCGGCTACAGAGCGCTGATTCAGGACGTTTTTTGCCGGTTGTTCGATCAATATCCAGGAGAGCCATCCCAGTAAAAAAGAGAGTGAGATCGCACTGACGACCCAAAGCCCGTTATGTTGTTTTCCTGCATAAATTAAAAATACGGCAATTGGCCAGTGCCATAAATACACAGAATAGGAACTTAACCCGACCCAGCGTAGATTGCGGTCGATCATGTTAATCAGGGATGGGCTATTACTGTAAATAACCAGCATTGTGCCGACAACGGGCAGGAGAGTGAATCCGCCAGGCCAGGCATGCTCAGGAGTAATAAAAAGAATGGACGCAAGAATAAAGGCATAACCCAGCAGTGCAATTATTATGCGCCACGTATGGAGTGGCGCATATCGTTTTGCTGCATACCAGACAAGACCGCCACACAGCATTTCCCAGGCGCGATACGGCATCAGGTAAAATCGCGTGGCGGCGTCGAGAGACGTGCTGGTCACGCTTACCAAAAACGAGCACAGCGCCAGTAGCAGCAGACACAATCCGGTATCCACTCTTTTTCGGAGTGGATATAACGCCATCATAATAAAGGGTAATACCAGGTAAAACTGCCATTCAACGGAGAGAGACCACGTATGCAGGAACCAGTTTTCATGAGAGTCGGTAGCAAAATAATCACCGGACTCTTTTTTTAATTTGAGATTAGAAATAAAGAGTGCGGCATAGCCAATATAATTACCCAGCTTTCTGTATTCATTTGTCGGGAGCCAGAAAAAAGTTACAAGGGCTAATACTACGCAGAGCATTAATAATGCCGGGATGATGCGCTTAGAGCGCGCCGCATAAAATTGAAATAAGTTAAACGTTTGCCGTTCAAGGCTGGTGGCAATGATTTTTGTCATCAGAAAACCGGAGATAACAAAAAAGATATCTACGCCTGTGAAACCGCCTGGAAGCAAGGTGGGAGCGAAGTGGTAAAATACGACGGACAGTATGGCAATTCCACGCAGGAGGTTGATGTCCTGGCGGAAATCGCGGTCAACAGCGAGGCTTTTTGTTTCCTCTAATGTTAAGTTGATGTTTGCCATTACCTTTTCCGATCGTGAGTATTCTTAATAGTCAAAACGACAGGAAGTGTATCAAAAATAAAAAGCGAATTCTTATGTTCTGATGCGACAGAAGACAGATTACATTCCTGCCATAATCCGATAAAAAATGGTCCCCGGAAGGACCATTTATTCGTAAACTTATCTTGCTAATTGTTACTCAATATTCTGGATCTGCTCACGCATCTGCTCAATAAGTACCTTCAACTCAATGGCGGAATTGGTCACTTCAGCATTAATCGATTTAGACGCCAGGGTGTTTGACTCGCGATTGAACTCCTGCATCATAAAGTCGAGGCGACGGCCTACGGCTTCTTTCTTCTTCAGGATGTTGTAGGTCTCTTTGACGTGCGCTTCCAGACGATCCAACTCTTCGGCCACGTCGACACGCTGCGCCATCAGCACCAGCTCTTGTTCCAGACGGTTATTTTCCAGCTGAACTTCCGCTTCTTCCAGTTTGGCGACCAGACGCTCGCGCTGCCATTGCAGCACTTCTGGCATATGGGCGCGAACTTTCGTGACTTCGGTGCTTACACCTTCAAGGCGCTGTTCAATCATAGCCTTCAGCGCCTGGCCCTCTGTTTCGCGGGCAATGATAAAATCATCCAGCGTGCTGTCGAGCGCAGCAAGAATTTCAGCAGCAATCGCGTCCAGATCCTGCTCCCCGGCAGCCATTACACCAGGCCAACGCAGGATATCAACCGGGTTGATTTCACCTTCATCGCTCTGCATTTTGACCCAGTTCGCCGCATTAACCAGCTGTTTCGCCAGTTTTTCGTTGAGGATCAGCTCGCCCTGCGCACTGGCATCAGGCTCAAAGCGCAGGTTACATTCTACTTTTCCGCGCGTCAGGCGAGTACGGATACGCTCACGCACAACCGGCTCCAGGCTGCGGAATTGCTCCGGCATGCGGAAATACGTTTCCAGATAGCGCTGGTTTACCGAGCGCATTTCCCAGGTAGCGCTACCCCAGCTACCTTTGATTTCACGCCGGGCGTAGGCGGTCATACTGCGGATCATAGATATTCCCGTTTTTAAAGGAGAGATGGGGGGATTATAGCTTTCGGGGGCTTCTCAGGATAGGAATAAGCGTCCTTTATCCGTATAATGCGCAGCCACATTCGTTTCAAGCCGGAGAATCCATCATGCGTCCAGCAGGTCGTAGCGCCAATCAGGTGCGTCCCGTCACCCTGACCCGTAACTATACAAAACACGCTGAAGGCTCCGTGCTGGTTGAGTTTGGTGACACCAAAGTGCTGTGCACCGCCTCTATTGAAGAAGGCGTTCCACGTTTCCTGAAAGGCCAGGGCCAGGGCTGGATCACTGCCGAATACGGCATGCTCCCACGTGCGACCCATACCCGTAACGCCCGCGAAGCGGCGAAGGGTAAGCAGGGCGGTCGTACCATGGAGATCCAGCGTCTTATTGCGCGTGCGCTGCGCGCCGCTGTTGACCTGAAAACGCTCGGTGAATTCACTATCACTCTCGATTGCGACGTGATCCAGGCCGATGGCGGTACGCGCACGGCATCAATCACCGGCGCTTGCGTTGCGCTGGCGGATGCCCTGAACAAGCTGGTTGCTGCCGGTAAGCTGAAAACCAACCCGATGAAAGGAATGGTTGCCGCGGTCTCCGTGGGTATCGTGAACGGTGAAGCGCTTTGCGACCTGGAATACGTGGAAGACTCCGCCGCCGAAACCGACATGAACGTGGTGATGACCGAAGATGGTCGCATTATCGAGGTGCAGGGTACGGCAGAAGGCGAGCCGTTCACCCATGAAGAGCTTCTTACCTTGCTGGCGTTGGCCCGAGGGGGAATCGAATCCATTGTAACGACGCAGAAGGCGGCGTTAGAAAATTGATTTTACAGGCGACCAATGAGTCGCCTTTTTTTTGCCTGTAAGACAGAAAAAACCAAAGGAGCGAATCCATGAAATCGTATCAGCGCCAGTTTATTGAGTTTGCGCTTAACAAGCAGGTACTTAAGTTTGGCGAGTTTACGCTGAAATCCGGGCGTAAGAGCCCTTATTTCTTCAACGCCGGGCTGTTTAATACCGGGCGCGATCTGGCACTGTTAGGCCGTTTCTATGCCGAAGCGCTGGTGGATTCCGGGATTGATTTCGACCTGCTGTTCGGCCCGGCCTACAAAGGGATTCCGATTGCGACTACCACCGCGGTAGCGCTGGCGGAACACCATGACCGCGATGTACCGTACTGCTTCAACCGTAAAGAGGCTAAAACTCACGGTGAAGGCGGCAACCTGGTGGGCAGCGCACTGCAGGGCCGCGTCATGCTGGTGGATGATGTGATTACCGCAGGTACGGCGATTCGCGAATCGATGGAGATTATCCAGGCTAATGGCGCTACGCTTGCTGGCGTGCTGATTTCTCTGGATCGTCAGGAACGTGGACGCGGCGAAATCTCCGCCATTCAGGAAGTGGAGCGCGATTACGGCTGTAAAGTGACGTCAATTATCACTCTGAAAGACCTGATTGCGTATCTGGAAGAGAAGCCTGAAATGGCGGACCATCTCGCTGCGGTGCGTAAGTATCGCGAAGAGTTTGGCGTGTAAGATTACTGCCCGGTGGCGCTGCGCTTACCGGGCCTACGTCACCCGTAGGCCGGATAAGGCGGGTAACCGTATTACTGCAACTGAGCAGCCACTAACGGCCAGCGGGCGTCAAAATCGTCCGTTGGACGGTATTTGAATTCGCTACGCACAAAGCGGGAAAGCATCCCTTCGCAAAACGCCAGGATCTGGCTTGCCAACAGCGTTTCGTCAGTGACATAACCTTCGCCTTCACGCATTTTCTTCTCGCGCAGTACCTGGCGCAACTGCGCTTCAATACGCTCAAAAAGCTGGTTAATTCGGCCCTGCAGTCTGTCCTGCTCAAACATCAGCGCGTGACCGGTCAGGATACGGGTTAAACCCGGATTGCGTTCACCAAAACCCAGAATTAACAGCACAATCAGACGCAGACGAGCGGTGGTGTCCTTTTCGTCTTTCAGAATCAGGTTGATGCGTGTGATCAGGCTGTCTTCAATAAACTCAATCAGGCTATCGAACATCCGCGTTTTGCTTGGGAAATGACGATACAACGCCGCCTCGGACACGCCTACGGAGGCCGCCAGTTTTGCGGTAGTGATGCGTTGGCTGCCATCGCTGGATTCAAGCATCAGAGCCAGAGACTGAAGTATTTCTTCGCGACGGTTCCTTTTCGCGGTTTGTTTTTCTGCCATGTTACAAAATACCCCTGAAAATAAGCACTTGCCAGGCTGGCATCCACACAGCGACCGCAAACGGGCGTTTGCGGTTTGTTATTGCATTATGGCGCTGTGAGATGCGTGTCTATCGGACGATTATTTACGCCCGGAATGGCCGAAGCCGCCTTCGCCACGGTCGGTGGCATCAAAGTCTGCCACCAGGTTAAATTCTGCCTGCACTACGGGTATAAACACCATCTGCGCGATACGTTCGCCCGGTTCGATGGTAAAGCTGTCCTGACCACGGTTCCAGACGGATACCATCAACTGCCCCTGATAGTCGGAGTCGATCAGGCCGACCAGGTTACCCAGCACGACGCCATGCTTATGGCCCAGGCCAGAGCGTGGCAGGATCACTGCCGCCAGTGACGGGTCAGCGATGTGAATTGCCAGGCCAGTCGGGATCAGGGTGGTTGCGCCCGGTGCCAGTTCTACGGCGTCATCGAGACAGGCGCGCAGGTCAAGACCGGCAGAGCCGGAGGTGGCATACGTTGGCAGCGGGAATTGCTCGCCAACGCGCGGGTCCAGAATCTTAACGTCGATTTTTTTCATCATAACGGGTAACGATCTCGTCCAGTAATTGTTGGCCCAGGAGTTCCTTGCGCGCAAGCGGTAAGACTTTATCTCCATCCTGCCAGAAAAGGTGCAGTGCGTTGCTGTCGCTGTTAAATCCTTGTGTGGCCAGCGATACGTCGTTCGCGCAAATCAAATCGAGGTTTTTGCGGGTACGTTTTTGCCGGGCATATTCTTCCACATTATTCGTTTCTGCGGCAAACCCAACAACGTAAGGTCGATGGCTTTTCAGTGCGGCGACACCAGCAACGATATCCGGGTTTTTCACCATTTTTAGTGTTAATTCATCGCCTTGCTTTTTAATTTTGGCGTCAGAAATCGTCTCTGCACGATAATCAGCCACGGCCGCACAGCCAATAAAAATCTGCTGGCTTTGCGCATGAACCTGCACAGCGGCTTCCATCTCCAGCGCGGTGGTGACATTAATGCGCTGCACAAACGGTGGCGTAGACAACGAAACCGGGCCGCTCACCAGCGTGACGTTCGCGCCACGTTTTGCCGCAGCAGCAGCAATGGCAAAGCCCATTTTGCCGGAGCTGTGGTTGGTGATGTACCGCACCGGGTCCAGCGGCTCGCGCGTGGGGCCCGCGGTAATCATGATATTGAGATGTTGCAGATCGTTGACAGGCGAAAAATGGGTCGCGGCCATATCAACGATCGTCAACGGGTCAAGCATACGGCCAGGTCCAACATCTCCACACGCCTGGCTGCCGCTGTCCGGCCCCCAGATCAGCAGGCCACGCGAGGCCAGCGTCTCCAGATTATGCTGAGTGGCGGCGTTGCGGTACATCTGCTGGTTCATGGCGGGCACGACGGCAACGGGGGCAGGCGTAGCCAGGCAAATCGTCGAGACCAGATCGTTCGCCATCCCGGCCGCCACGCGGGCAATTAAATCTGCCGTGGCGGGGGCGAGGATAACCAGATCTGCCCATTTCCCAAGCTCAATATGGCCCATCGCGGCTTCAGCGGCCGGGTCAAGCAGGCTGTCAGACACCGGGTATCCCGAAACGGCCTGCAGACTCAGCGGGGTGATAAAGGCTTTACCGCCTTCGGTTATCGCGACCCGCACGTCGGCCCCACGCTCGCGCATACGACGCACCAGATCTGGCGTTTTATAGGCAGCAATACCGCCGCTCACGCCAAGAACGATTTTTTTACCGGCCAGGCTCATCATGATTCTTTCCTGTTGGGTTTCACCAGAGAGCGGGCATTTTATCACAATCCAAAAAACGGAGTGATTTTGTCCTGCGGTTACTTTGCGAGGCGTTACGCAAGAATGATACAGGAGCGTCGAGCGTCAGGGGACGGCTATGGCAGCATGGTAGCAAGCATAAGGAGGTTGAGCATGGAAGAGGCAACACAGATGTTACCGCGCGAAAAAATGCTGCAGTTTGGCATCACGTCGTTAAACGACGACGAGCTGCTGGCGCTTTTTTTGCGTACCGGAACAACAGGGAAAACGGTGTTTACGCTGGCGCGTGAGCTGATACAACATTTTGGCTCGCTATATGGTTTGTTGACCGCAGATCTGGCTGAGTTCAAGCACGTAGAGGGCATTGGCGTGGCGAAGTATGCGCAACTGAGGGGCATCGCCGAGCTTGCCCGACGTTTTTATAACGTCCGTATGCTGGAGGGGGACACGTTACTCACACCTGAAATGACGCGAGAATTTCTGCAAAGCCAGCTGGCAGATGCGGAGCGGGAGATCTTTATGGCGATCTTTCTTGATAACAAAAACCGGGTGCTCAAGCATTGCTGCCTGTTTTCGGGGACATTAAGCCATGTGGAGGTCCATCCGCGTGAAATTGTGCGGGAAGCGATAAAAGTGAATGCAGCCGGCGTGATCCTCGCGCATAATCACCCCTCTGGCTGTGCAGAACCGAGCAGAGCTGATAAAGAAATCACCAAACGTATTATCAAATGCTGTCAATTCATGGACATTCGTGTACTGGACCATCTGATAATTGGCCGCGGAGAGTATATTTCTTTTGCAGAACATGGTTGGATTTAGACCATTTCACGCGATCCATCGGGATCTTTGTCTGTTCGGGACTTGAGCACACCGCCGAGTCAGCGTATACTACGCCACCTTTGAGAATCTCGGGTTTGGCATTTGGGCCTGGCAATCGAGAGTTCACTTAGAACTGCGATGACCGGGCTGTAAAGCCTGACGAGGCGCCGATACCCCATACGAAGCTCGAGCTAATTTGATTTTTGGAGAATAGACATGTCCCGAGTCTGCCAAGTTACTGGCAAGCGTCCGGTGACCGGTAACAACCGTTCCCACGCACTGAACGCGACTAAACGCCGTTTCCTGCCGAACCTGCACTCTCACCGTTTTTGGGTTGAGAGCGAGAAGCGTTTTGTCACCCTGCGTGTATCTGCTAAAGGTATGCGTGTAATTGATAAGAAAGGCATCGATACAGTTCTGTCCGAACTGCGTGCCCGTGGCGAAAAGTACTAAGTACTTAAAGAGGAAATAAATCATGGCTAAAGGTATTCGCGAGAAAATCAAGCTGGTTTCTTCTGCTGGTACAGGTCACTTCTACACCACCACGAAGAACAAACGTACTAAGCCGGAAAAACTGGAACTGAAAAAATTCGATCCAGTTGTACGCCAGCACGTACTGTACAAAGAAGCTAAAATCAAATAATTTTAGTCTCCTTGTATTGAAAAACCCCGCAACTGCGGGGTTTTTTGCATTCTGCATCTCAACGGAGGAACCATGCCTGAATTACCTGAGGTAGAAACCAGCCGCCGCGGCATTGAGCCCCATCTGGTCGGCGCGACGATTCTCCACGCAGTCGTTCGTAATGGGCGTCTCCGCTGGCCGGTGTCCGATGAGATCCATGCGCTCAGCGACAAACCGGTGCTCAGCGTGCAGCGCCGTGCTAAATATCTGCTGCTGGAACTGCCCGACGGCTGGATCATCATTCACCTGGGGATGTCCGGGAGCCTGCGCATCCTTACCGAAGAACTGCCTGCTGAAAAGCACGACCATGTTGACCTGGTGATGAGCAATGGCAAAGTGCTGCGCTACACCGATCCACGACGCTTTGGTGCATGGTTGTGGACCAAAGAGCTGGAAGGACACAACGTGCTGGCGCATCTCGGGCCTGAGCCGCTCTCCGATGCCTTTAACGCGGAATACCTGAAAGAGAAGTGCGCGAAGAAGAAAAGCCCGATCAAACCCTGGCTAATGGATAACAAGCTGGTGGTGGGTGTCGGGAACATCTATGCCAGTGAATCGCTGTTTGCTGCCGGGGTCCATCCCGATCGGCTGGCATCGTCATTGTCAGCACAAGAGTGCGCGCTGCTGGTCAGGGTGATTAAAGCGGTACTGCTGCGATCCATTGAGCAGGGCGGCACCACGCTGAAAGATTTCCTGCAAAGCGACGGTAAGCCGGGTTATTTTGCTCAGGAGCTGCAGGTGTATGGTCGCAAAGGTGAGCCGTGCAGAGTGTGTGGTACGCCGATTATTGCAACGAAGCACGCTCAGCGTGCCACATTCTATTGCCGTCAGTGCCAGAAATAGCGCTACTTCAACTTTTCCATCAACGCCTGGTGAACGTTCACCGGCAGGAAATGGGTGACGTCCCCGTGATGACGCGCCACCTCTTTCACCAGCGTTGAGGAGATAAACGACCACTCTTTTGACGGCATCAGGAAAACGCTCTCCAGCTCCGGCATCAGATGGCGGTTCATGTGCGCCAGCTGCATCTCATACTCGAAGTCAGCAACGGCACGCAAACCGCGGATCAGGATATTGGCCTGCTGAGCGCGGGCAAAATTAGCCATCAGGTCGCTGAACCCCATCACCTCAACGTTCGGCAGATGCGCAATGGCGTCGGTGGCAAGCTGAACGCGCTCATTAAGATCGAACATCGGCTTCTTACTGGGGCTGGCGGCAATCGCCAGGATCACCTTGTCGAACATGCACGCCGCCCGCGTGATGATATCAAGATGACCGTTGGTGATCGGATCGAATGTACCCGGATAAATCGCTTTTGTGCTCATGGCTCACGTTTTCTCTGAGTAGCCGCGGCAGAGCGCCCACAGCTCGGTGTATTTGTTGAAAGTATACTGGGCATTCACCACCGCCAGTAACCAGCCCTGTTTACCGTCCAGCACGCCACCACGCAGCAGCAACGTTTTCAGAAACGCCCCCAGTGTGTGGGTGAAAATACCGGCCAGCGTAGCCTTCTTGCCGCGCTGGTGGCGTTCCTGCGCCCATGCGGTGGCATAGTTGAGCTGTTTACGCTGGAAGCTGGCGAAATCGCGGCAGGTCAGGTGCAGCAGATCGCCCGTCAGGGGGAGCACCTGAGCGTTATCGCAGGCCAGCGACTCATGGACCAGATTGTCGTTGTACTGATAGCGCTCGCGCTCATACAGACGCATTACGCGGTCAGGATACCAGCCGCTGTGGCGCATAAAACGGCCGAGGAAGTAATTACGGCGCGCAATGCTGTAGACCGCGCCGGGCTGAGGTGCGGCGAGCACGGTCTGAATGGCGTGCTGGAGTTCCGGCGTGATGCGCTCGTCAGTGTCGATCATCAGCACGTAATCACCGGTGGCATAGCGTTGCGCGCGCTGGCGCTGGACGCCATAACCCTGCCAGTCGGTATCGGTATAAACCTTTGCGCCTGCTGCACGGGCAACGTCCAGGGTGTTGTCCGTACTGCCGGAATCAAGCAGGACAATTTCGTCAGCCCAGGCGACAGAAGCCAGGCAATCCGGAAGCAGGTCGGCGGCGTTTTTGGCGATCATCACGACCGACAGACGCGTTGACATTAGTGGCTCCGCTGAGGCAGATAAGGTTGCAGAAGTTGCAGCAGACGGGTCAGTGCGCCCTGGTTCTGATGCAGCACTTCGACGGCATGGCGACCATACCACAGACGGTAATCTTCGTCGGTCAGGAGGGTTGATACCTCTTTCACCACGGAGTCCGCGTCGGTCACGGTAATTAAACCGTCGGCTTGCTGCAATTTAGCGCAGATATCTTTGAAGTTAAACGTGTGTGGACCCATTAAGACCGGAATGGCATGGGCGGCTGGCTCCAGCGGGTTATGGCCGCCGCGCTCCACCAGGCTACCGCCGACAAAGGCCAGGTCGGCAATCCCGTACAACAGCATTAGCTCGCCCATCGTATCGCCAATCACCACCTGGGTGCTGCCGGAAGGGATCTCACCGCTGCTGCGCAGGGTGAAGCTAAAACCGCCTTTCTGCACCATTTCGCGGGCATCTTTAAAACGCTCCGGATGGCGGGGAACCAGGATCAGCAGTAAATCCGGGAATGTCTCCAGCAGCTTACGGTGAGCCTGCAGGATGATCTCTTCTTCACCGTCATGGGTGCTGGTCGCAATCCAGACCTGACGGCGGGGTGCCCACTGGCGACGCAGCGTTACCGCGCGGGCGGCGAGTTCAGGCGTAACGGAGATATCAAACTTCAGGCTTCCCGTCACTGCAAGCTGGTTTCGCTTCAGGCCCAGCGAGACAAAGCGCGCTGCATCTTCTTCATTCTGCGCGGCAATCAGCGTGATCTGGCTGAGCAGACGGCGCATAAATTTACCCAGCTTGCCGTAGCCTTTCGCCGAGCGCTCGGACAGGCGGGCGTTGGCAATCACCAGCGGGATTTTTCGGGCATGCAGGGCGGAAATCATATTCGGCCACAGTTCGGTCTCCATCACGATCACCAGTTTTGGGCGAACGGTATTCAGGAAACGGTTCATGGCGCAGGGAAGATCGTAAGGCAGATAAACGTGATGCACATCTTTACCGAACGCGGACATAACGCGCTCAGAGCCGGTTGGCGTCATGGTGGTGACGGTAATCGGCAAAGATGGATAGCGGTGGCGCAGCGCGCGAACCAGCGGGATCGCCGCCAGCGTTTCACCAACAGAAACGGAATGCAGCAAAATACCGTCCGGTGCGACTTTATTACGGCAGTAGCCATAGCGTTCAGCCCAGCGTTTACGGTACGCAGGCGCTTTACGGCTACGAAGCAACAGTCGCAGCCACACCAGTGGCTGAATGATGTAGAGCAGGGCGGTATACAACAATTCCAAGCGATTATCCGTTTTTTTAGTTTCGGCGGGCAAATTCTAAGCATTTGGGCCGTTTAAAGCTATCTCTTTGGTGTTTTTAGGCGTCCATTTGACTGCGTTACGTTCATTCGTGGATAAAAAAACGGGCAATTGCTTGCCCGTTTATCGCCTTGCTGATTAACGTTCCGCTTCGGGAAGCGCATTCAGATGGTAGGTGACGCGCTCTGAAAGGCCGCGGATATCGCCGCCCGTAATGAAGAAGCTGTCATCTTTCTGGTTAGGATTGCTGACGTCATAGCCCAGCATTTTGTTGATTAGCGTCGCGACCTGATAATGGTTGAGCGGTATCTGCGGGCTAATGGCCTTCATGGTGTACGCCGGGTCGTTACTGAAGTACAGGAACGGCACCTGGGCAATCGGCATTTCCACCACGGAGTGACCGAACAGGCCATTATCACCTACGCGTTCGCCGTGGTCTGAAGTGATAAACACCAGCACCGGCAGTCTGGATTTTGCCATCGCCGTGCGGATAGCGGATGCCAGCTCTTTGTCGTACAGGCGGACCGCATCGTCATACTCATTCTTCTTCTGCGCTACGTCATCGCTCAGGCGCGGCGTAGAGAATTTGGCAAAGCCCTGCGGGATATTACGCTCGTATGGGATATGTGGCGCGCGGCTGTTCAGCACCATCAGGAACGGTTTGTTCCAGTCCAGCGTGGCTTTTTCTACGGATGGCGTCAGCACAACGTCAGCGCCCACTTCTGGTGCCGGACGGATCTGCGTATCTTCCCACAGATCGATGTCATGGATACCAATCCAGTTGCTCAGCCCCTCCAGCCCCTGAGCGGAGATAAAGGCGGTCTGATAACCCTGCTTCTTCGCATTGGCGAAGATATTGGTGGATTTTGATTTGTAAGCACCGTAGTTATCCGGCTCGCGCAGATTATTCACCAGCATCGGAATCGCCACGCGGGTAGACACTGCGTTGGAGACAATCAGGCGGCCAGTGCCCTGATACTCCTGCAGCAACGCGTTCAGTTCAGGTGTGGTATCACGTTCGTAACCCAGTGCGCTGACGTGGTGCGGGTTAAGGCTCTCACCAATCGCCAGAATAATGGAATATTTGCCCGCCTGAGTTCCCTCGATCGGTTTGACCTGATAAGGCTCGTAGTGGGTCAGATTTTGGTTCTCACCGGATATCGCCTCCGGGATGAGGCGAATGGCGCTAAAACTCATCGCGGACAGACCATTACGCAGCAGCGAGTGGCGCAGATCCGGGTTGAATTTGTACATTTGCCCGTCGATGGCTTTATAAAACTGGCCGACAAACATCACCACGATGGCCAGCAGGCACGGTATCGCCAGCCATTTATGCCATTGCGGTGCCAGACGACGGGTAAAGACCAGCGCAAACACGACAGCCACAATCATAATGGCGAAATAGATGCCCAGCGATCCCAGGCTATCGGTGATGCCGCTGGCAATGTCTTTCGTTTCGACAAATGCCAGCCAGACTTCACTCGGGCCATAAAACTGACCGTAAAACTGGTAGTAGACCGCTTCAGAAATCTGAACGATGAACGTCACGGCCAGGAGCAAACGGGTCAGGAAGAAGCGGGCGCTGGCCGCGGCCAGCAGGGAGATGATCAGATACAGCGAGATATCCCCGGCTTTCGGCTGGTAGACGTGGTCTTTCAGCAGAATGATGATTTCGGATAGCGAAAACAGCAGCAGGAACGCCAGCGTCAGCCCCACGGTGCGCAGTAAATTGCGACGCGGGGAAAATGAGAATGGTGCAGATGTCTTGAACATGGAAGGACTCAATTCCGATCAGAACTTTTTAGTCAGCGGACGAATGGCTTTACCAAAGCCAAAGCGCAGTGCGCGAACTACCGTAGGGCGATTGTGCAATCCTTTACGCCAGATGTCCTCAAACAGGCGATACCACCGGGCGGCAACCGCTTCGCGGGAATAGACCTGTAAACGTTTGTCACCCTGCTCACGCATCTGGCGATACAGTTCAGGGTTATTTTTCAGACGCATGATGGCCTCGAAGGCTTCGTCCGGATTTTTGGCGATCAGGTAATCCAGTTCGCTTTCGCGGATCGCGCGGTAAGAAGGTTCATCGTCGCAAACCATCACCGTCTTACCCAGCCAGTTATTAATGAGCTTACTGGCTGGTTTACGGGCCAGTTTGTGATCGTGCGATTTACGGAAGCTGATACACACGTCCACATCCTGGTAATGGGTCCAGTTATCAAACGAAATGCGCAGTTCGATGCCTTGCTCGGCGAGGCGCTGCCTGAAGTTGCCTTCGCGATACTCGTCCGGGAAACTGTCCACACGGCCAAAGAAGGCGACGGTTTTGATCGTCTCATCGGTGCGTTCGCGCGGCTTCACACCCGGCTGTGGCCAGTAGGGAACGAAGATACGGTTGCTGTGATTATCCACTTCCGGGTTCTGGTCAACGACAACGTCGGCACCAATCACTGGCGGACGGTCTGCACGGGCGACGACGGTTACACCGCGCCACGGTTTAACGCGTGAGCCAAAGTCGTCGTTATGCATCAGGTTAATAGCGTCGGGCCTGCACTCGGAACCAAAGGAGCACTCGATATCGTCGCCATAGTAATGTTTCAGCGCCAGCGTGGTCTGGAACGTCCAGCCGCCGCGACCGCCACAGTAAAAACGCTCCGGGATATCGTCCGGGTTGATGCGGTTATCCAGCAGGGTCTGAAAATCTGCGTAGTTTTTAGCGATGAAATCCGCGCGGGAAACCGCGTGTAATTTGAGTTTGCTCATAATATCCGTTAGCCGAGAATTTTTTTAAGACGGAAGTAGCGACGCCCCAGACGCCACCGCTGGCGCAAACCGCGCGCGTTTTGCCAAATCATGGTCCAGATACCGCGATCAAAAAGCTCACGGGTGATCTCGCGTTTTTTCGCCATATCGTCAATGTTGTTAATGCTGTGCAGTATTCCCAGACCCTCTTTGGCGATTTGCCAGTGGCACGCCGGTACGCGTTTCACCTGCTCCGGATAGCGCTTGTTGATGGCATCCAGCATCTCCAGAATCTTCATGTAATGGCGGGAGGAGCGCATACGCGTGTCGTCCGTGCCGGGGGTATGGGAGACGGACGCGGAGTGGATCAGGTAATCGTAATAGACTTCATCGACATACTGCACGCGCTTAGCCGTCAGCAGCACTTCGGTTGTCCATGGAATATCCTGATGACGCAGGCCGTGCTCAAAGCGAAAGCCCTGCGCTTTGATAAAAGCGTGGCGATAAATATTCAGCCAGGTCACATGCAGAAACTTACGTGATTCCAGCGCCATCTGCAGCCAGGTTGGGCCATCCAGCACGCCGGTTGAGGCGAGTTTGTCAGACGGGAAAATCTTTTTCGATGGGCGTCCATCATCGTAAATATACGTGCCGTTACAGGTTGCGACGTCCAGTTGCCCCGCAAGCGCAATTTCCAGCAAACGCGGGTACATGCCAGGGTAGATAACATCATCAATATCGGGAAACGCAACATACTCGCCCGTGGCTACGGCAAGGCCGGTATTACGGGCTGCTGAGACACCGCCATTTGCCTGATCGATGATTTTAAAATCACTGAATTCACTGGCGTAGCGGGAGATAATTTCTGCGGAGCCGTCGGTAGAACCGTCATTGACAATAATCAGTTCCAGGCTCGGCAGATTCTGTTTCTTAATGCTGTCAAAAAAAGCGCTCAGGAAACTTTCACCATTATATACGGCGACAACGAGGCTTAATTGAGGCGTTCCAGACATGCTTACTCCGTAATATAACGCGGTGAGGCGTGGTCAACGTTCTCTACAGTAACGTGCAATGGCATTTCGACAGCCGACAGGCAAAAGAGTTCTGACGGATAACGATGCGCCGATGCTTATTATCATCGGCGCAATGGTTACGCAATCAGGCGGTTGCTTCTTTAGGTTGAGCGGGGCGTAACGCGCACATTCCAACAAGTAACCCGGTCAGGAGCATGTATTGCTCCAGGTAGTGATCTTTCAGGTTGTGGTCGACCATGGTTCGGGAGAAGAAACCGATGGTAAACAACAGCAGGAACATGCCCACCATCGTATTGCCATGGCGAAACTCGCGCCAGCCGATATACCAGCAACCCGCCAGCAGGATTAGCCAGCCTGCAATGCCCGCGATCCCGTTCTGAATACCAAACTCAATCAGACCATAGTGGCTATGCGGGATGTTAATACGTTTATCCTGCGTATCACGGCGCAGCACGTAGCGGAAGGCTTCTTTACGCGGCCCCATTCCCGCCGGGTGCTCACCGACCAGCTTCCAGCCCTGGTGGAAGAAACTGGCGCGACAGCCATTGGAGTGGTTCATCGGACGACCCAGGTCGTTACGCGGGACGATACCGTGAGGTTTGATGTAACAAAAACTGTTAAACGGCGCGTTCCAGCCCGTGACCGCATCATCTTCCAGGCTTTGCCAGCGGGGATCGGTTTTCCAGGAGGCATATCCCAGCAGCGCAGACGCGATAATAATCCCCAGCAGGATACCCCCGGTCAGCACCACGCGGCTGCGGCGCATATTATGCATGCTGAGCAGAATAAAAGTAGAGAAGAGGCTGCCGACAAGACCGATGGTGCCCCAGCGGGTATCCACTAAGGCCGTGCAGACAAGGTTGCACAGAAGCATAAACGCGAGGAACGGTGTGTTCAGGCGTAAGAAACGCTGATGAAGCAGGCCGCGAGCCAACAGTTCAGCGAGCAGGAAGCCGGTAATCATGTTGATCTGGAAGCTCATGCGCGTGCGGTTATAGACAATCCGCGTTTCACCCCAGTGGATCACGCCGTCGCGCCAGTAAAGCCAGGCGCTGTCGAGCAAATGGATGCAGACGACGCCCCAGAAAAAGAGAACGATTAACGTAAAGAAGCGGGCGGCGGATATAGACGGATAGCGATCCTGAATGGCCGGTAATAACACCAGACCTGCACAGAAAAGTAATACCGGGCGTAGCCACTGACCATCCCAGGTCGACACCATTTCTTTTATATCAGGGGCAACAAAAAAGCCGTTAATCAGGATAAAGAAAGTTAATACCCACAGCACAATGAGAACGAACTTAATTTTGTTTAAGTTCAGCGCCTTTTTCGCCGCCGGAGAGCTAAAAAAAAGACCGAGTGCGACCACAATATTCGGGTAAATCAGTCCATTGCGGTGAAAGGGAAGCTGGTCATTAGGGATTGGCCAGATAAAACATAAAGCCAGTACAGACAGTACTAAAAGGCCTGTCAGGATGTTACGAGTATTTGTCATAGTTTTGGTACTGGTTAAGAATTTCGGCGTCTATACCGGTTAGTTAACAATGCTGTGCGTAAATTCCACTGGTTTTCGACGGAATAAAAGCCTGAGAAAATTACCACAGATGCCATAACTACAGAAGGGTAATGTTTGTAAGCAAGATTAATCCGTTTGTGCATTACCTCGGTTGCAACGTATATAATCGGCCAATCGGGCAGATATCCCGGTTCAACGACAGGAAATGTATGCATATTGTTCACACCGAAGCAGACGGTGGCAAAGGCGGGCAGCCTCTGCGCATTATTAACGAATCATCAGGGATGATTCAGCGTGGTCATCAGGTCACCATTCTTTGCCCGGAAACCGCACCGTTGCACGCGCTGGCGCGTGCCGCGGGATTAACTGTCATCACGATGCCGCTTAAGCGGAAGAATCTAAAAAATCTGAAAATGCTGCGTCACTGGTTGAGCGATAACCGTCAATCGATTGATGTTATCAATAGCCACAACTCAGCGGATACCTGGCTGGTGGCACTGGCGAATCTGACGCTTTCTGACCCCGTTCCACTGGTACGCACCCGTCATGCGTCGGGCGTGCCGCGTAATAACTGGACCACACGCTGGCTGTTCCGTAAGGCTTGCTCGCATATCGTGACCACCGGCGAAGCGCTGCGCCATCAGGTGGCGAACATTGGTGTGCCGATGTCCCAGAGTACCTCCGTGCCAAGCGGTGTGGATACGCAGCGTTTCCACCCAGGCGACAAGCACGAAGCGCGTGTGCATTGCGGGCTATCGCAGGAAGATTTCTGGCTTGGCGTGGTGTCGCATCTTCGCCCCAACAAGGGCCACAGCGTATTGCTGCGCGCCCTGGCGGCGATAGATAACCCGCAGATCAAGCTGGCAATTGTGGGTGAAGGCCCGCATAAAGCGACGCTGGAGCAGGAAATTGTGGCGCTGGGTTTACAGCAGCGCGTGGTAATGGCGGGACATCAGAGCGATCCGGAGCGCTGGTTCCCGGCGTTTGATATTGCGCTCAGCCCGTCTCACGATATGGAAGGCGTGCCGCAGGGGGTGCTGCAATCATTAGCTTCACGTATCGCCACCATTGCCACCGATGCAGGTGGGACGGGTGATGCCATCATTGACGGTCAGACGGGTATTTTGATCGCGCAGCGCGATGAAAACGCACTGCGTGATGCGATTGTGAAACTCTACAACGATGCCGCCCTTCGTGAGACGCTGGCGCAGCAGGGTTATGACTACCTGAGCACCCACTTTACCCGCGAATGTATGCTGGACGCGATGGAGAAGGTCTTTTCCGACGCGGCTCAGCGTAACAGGTCGCGATAAAGCGCCTGCAACTCTTTGGCCATTCGGTCCAGGGTGTAGGGCTCGGCCGTCGCACGTGCGGCGGCTGAATAATTAACGCCCTCTTCACGGCCTTTCAGCCAGTGCGCGATGGCCTGCTGATAGCCCACGCTATCCAGCGCATCGCACACCCAGCCGTTTTGACCTTCGGTGATCCACTCCGCCGCACCGCAGCCGTGGCTGGTGAGCAGAGGCAAACCGCAGGCCAGCGCTTCCACGCAGACGTTCGGGAAGGGATCGTAAAGCGTGGGGAGAATCAGTGCATCCGCGGTGCCGTATACCTCACGCACGTTGGCAACCGGTCCCAGGAAGCGCACGCGTGATGCCACACCCAGCGTTTGGGCCAGTTTTTCGAACTTACGCGCATGTTTATCGCGCCCGGCCACCAGCAGCCAGACGTCAGGATGCGGCACGATGGCGCGTAGCGCGGTGGCGACACCTTTACGGCTGAAACCCGATCCGACATACGCCAGCACCGGAGCCGTGGCCGGAATACCAAAAACATCACGCTGAGAAAGCGCACGTACATCCGGGCTAAACTGCGCCGTATCCACACCGTTGTAGATCACCGTCAACTTGTCATCCGACAGGGCAAAACGACGGGCGATATCATCGCGCACCATCTTCGAATTGCAGATCACCTTGCGCAACTGCGGATGGGTAAACATCTGCGCCTCGGCCTGCAAAATATAGCGATGATAGCGGCTCAGCGACTGCGCCCAGCGCGCCAGCGGCGACAGAATACGACCATACTGCTCAAGCCAGGTGGCGTGCACGCCATCGCCTGCGCGGAAGATGGTCGCACCCGGAATGCGTTCGTGGCTTTGTACAATGTCGAACTGCGGGAAATGCGAGGCTGCTTCCACCGCAAACCCGGATTCACGGGCGATGCGGTTACGAAACGGCGGGTTCACCGTCAGCGTTTTCCAGCCGGAAGCGTCTTCCCACTGGCGGGCAATTAGCGTTACATCCAGTGACGTATCCTGCGCCAGTACGTTCAGCGCGCGGGAGACGAAACGCTCCGCGCCGCCGTTAGGGTTGTAGGTCTGTCGGACTATCGCCAGCTTCATGCAGAGGTTTCCAGGAGCATCGTATCGATGGCGCTCAGCACCTGCTGCGGTGTGATTGCGGTGATACAGTCGGAAACACCGCTATCGCCGCAGCCCGCTTTACCGCAAGGCTGGCAGGTGAATCCGGCAACGATCACGCGATAGTTCACCCCCCACGGTGCCCACTTGATGGCTCCCGTTGGGCCAAAGATGGCGACGGTCGGCGTACCGACGGCGCTCGCGAGGTGCATCGGCATGGAATCCACGCCAAAGTAAACACGCGCATGTTTC
Source organism: Enterobacter oligotrophicus (assembly GCF_009176645.1). Lineage (NCBI taxonomy): Bacteria > Pseudomonadati > Pseudomonadota > Gammaproteobacteria > Enterobacterales > Enterobacteriaceae > Enterobacter > Enterobacter oligotrophicus. The sequence continues at coordinate 2,310,755 of NZ_AP019007.1, read as the reverse complement.
ATCAGCGCACCAAGTTCTTTCAGGTTCAGCTGCCCGCTTAAATCAAACACGGGCTGGGTGAGCGCGGCGCGCAGCTCATCCATGTACGCCTTCTCTTCTTTTGACGGTGCAGCAGAGAGAATAATCGGCAGGCCGCGAGCCGCCAGGTTATCAATAGTTGCCGCCAGCTTGTTGATATCCCAGGCTTTAAACATCCAGCGCGAGGTCGGATGCACCAGAATATAGGATTTACTCTGTAGCCCAAACCCGGCCAGTTTCTCCGCGACAGAGGCTTCTGCCGCATCGCCTGGCACGAACAGGGTGTGTTTATCTTCATCGGACTGCGGGTGAATACCGATCCGGCGCAGGGCGTCCAGGTTCACCTCTACCATATGGCGGCTGTTATCCTGAATCGCCGGGTAGAGCGTAGTGAACGATTTCACCCAGCGACGACGCGCCAGGCCGCCGCGTTTATCCGGCTTAAAGCCGACGGAGACGCGCGGTTTCAGGCGACGCGCCAGGCGTGCACCGTGCCAGTGTTCAGTCAGGTTAATCAGTACATCGTAATGGCGGCCTTTCAGCGTATTCAGCAGCGCACGGTAGAGGCGGAATTGCGCGAACCAGCCCTTTTTGCGCCAGTTGCGACCAATGGTGTGCACCTGGTCGATATGCGGGTGGTTGGTCAGCATCGCCTGCGTGTCGTCATAGACCAGCGCGTCGACTTCAACGTTCGGCCAGTTCTTTTTCAGCACGGTAAACACCGGCGAGGTCAGCAGGACATCTCCGTGGTGACGCAGTTTAATAATCAGCACGCGCTTTGGTGGGCGCTCCGCTGAGAAAAAATCAGACATAGGCTCTCTCTGCTGCCAGCAAAGGCTCTAATTGCGCAAATACCGTAGTGGCGTTGAGATCGCTCAACTGCGGTGAATGTTTCGGGCGGCAGATATATTGATTTTTTCCGTAGCCGCCGATAAGGCCCGGATCGGTCGGGCCGTAAAGCGTAATATTAGGGCGATCCAGCGCCGCTGTCAGGTGGCTTAGCCCCGTATCAACGGAGACCACCGCCGTTGCGCCAGCCAGCGCTTGCGCCACGCCGTCGAGTTTCATGCGCGGCAGCACATCCACATAATCAAACCCTTCGGCCAGACGTTTTGCCCGCGCTTCTTCGTGCGGTGCGCCCCACGGCAGTTTAATGCGCAGCCCGGCGTTGCCCAACAGGCCGATCAACTCACGCCAGTGTGCTTCCGGCCAGTGCTTGTCATCACGGGTCGTTGCATGAAGGAAAATCAGATAAGGCGAGCTTTCCTGCGGCGAACCGTGCAAGAAATGCTGCGAAATGGCGTAATCGCCCTGCGTCTCAGGCTTTTCATAACCGAGGCTTTTTGCAAACAGCTCGCGGGTGCGTTCCACTGCGTGCTGCTGCTTAGCGATGTGGTGGCGGCGGTTGTAAAACAGGCTTGCCAGCGGTTCGCGGGCGGTTTGCCAGTCCATGCCGTGTTTGACGCCGTGCGCCAGACGCGTCACCAGCGCCGCGCTTTTTACCAGCCCTTGCGCATCGATGATGGCATCGTAACGTTGAGCCTGCACCGCATCACGAAAGGCTTTGCGCTCGGCTTTAATGGGGGCGGAGAACCACGCTTTACGCCAGCGGCGGATCGCCACCGGGATCACGCGGTCGACCGCTGCATGCCAGGTGGGGATCTGCGCGAAGCCTTCTTCCACCACCCAGTCAAAACGAATGCCGGGAATGGCCTGCATCGCGTCCGTCAGCGACGGCAGCGTATGCAGAACATCACCCATGGAAGAGGTTTTAACGATCAATACCCGCATCCGTTATCCTTCTTCCTTCAACAGCAGATCGTTGAGTTCTTCCAGAACGCGTTGCGGTGTAATGTCGATCAGGCTTTGGTGGTAGCCCTCCGCTGCATCGCCTTTACGCACTTTGTGGTAGCCGCTAATCAGGCGGATCACGCGCGCTTTATGCGACAGCGGGGGGGTGAAGTCCGGGCTGCTTGGGCCATACAGCGCTACCAGTGGGCGGTCCAGCGCGGCGGCGACGTGCATCAAACCGGAGTCATTAGTGACCACGGCTTTACAGGCGGCAAGCAGAATAACCGCCTGCTCCAGCTGCGTTTCGCCGGCCAGATTGCGACACCAGGCCTGCTGTTCGTTGCTCAGTGTGGTGAGAATTTCGTTGCCAGCCTCGTGGTCTTTTGCCGAGCCGAAAAGCACCACCTGGTAGCCTTCGTCGATCAGCTGTTTCGCCAGTTCCGCGTAGTGATAGTGCGGCCAGCGCTTTGCCGGGCCGAATTCTGCGCCGGGGCAGAACCCGATGATTGGGCGTTCGGACGAAATACCAAACGCGTTACAGGTCTGGGATTTTTCACCCTCATGCACCTGTAGCTGCGGCCACAGCAGCGGCTGCGGCAGGTCTTTCGCGCTGCGCATCACGCCTTTGTCGTAGGCCAGCGCGACATAACGCTCGACCATCAGCGGCCAGGCGTCTTTATCCAGCACGCGCGCGTCGTTCAGCAGGCCATAACGCATTTCCCCCCGCCAGCCGGTGCGATGCGGCACGCCTGCAAAGAAGGGCACTAAGGCCGATTTAAAGGAGTTAGGCAGGACATACGCGCGGTCGTAGCGCTTCTCGCGCAGACTATGGCCGAGCTTGCGGCGTTCGCCGATTTCCAGCGCCCCGTGGCCGAGCGGCATCGGGATCGCCTCGTTGACTTCCGGCATACGCGACAACAACGGACGGCACCATGCAGGTGCCATCACGTCGATTATCGCCTGGGGATAGCGCGCCTTGAGCGTGCGATAGAGACTTTGCGACATCATCATGTCGCCCACCCATGACGGGCCGATCACCAGAATTTTCATACTTACGCGTCGCGGTTCAGCCAGGCCATGTATTCCGTTACGCCTTCGGCAACGGTCTTGAACGGTTTGTCGTAACCCGCTGCGCGCAGGTTGGTCAGATCCGCCTGGGTAAACGCCTGGTAGCGACCTTTCAGTTTATCCGGGAACGGAATGTACTCGATGCTGCCTTTCTTGTGGTACGCCAGCGTTGCGTCAGCCACCGCCTGGAAGGATTCCGCGCGGCCCGTGCCCAGGTTGAAGATACCGGACACGCCGTTTTCCCAGAACCACAGGTTTACGGCGGCTACGTCGCCCACATAAACGAAGTCACGCTTGAAGCCATCGCTGCCTTCAAACAGTTTTGGGCTTTCGCCATTATTCAGCTGGGTGTTCAGGTGGAACGCTACGCTCGCCATGCTGCCTTTGTGGCCTTCGCGCGGCCCGTAGACGTTGAAGTAGCGGAAGCCGACAATCTGGGAGTTCGCTTCTGGCAGGATCTGACGCACATACTCGTCGAACAGGAATTTGGAGTAACCGTAGACGTTCAGCGGCTGCTCATATTCGCGGGATTCGATGAAGTCAGAGGTGCGTCCGCCGTAGGTTGCCGCAGAAGAGGCGTACAGGAACGGAATTTCACGCTCCAGGCAGTAGTGCAGGATCTCTTTGGAGTACTGATAGTTGTTGTCCATCATGTACTTGCCGTCCCACTCGGTGGTGGAGGAGCATGCACCTTCGTGGAAGATGGCTTCGATCTCGCCGAACTCTTCACCTGCCATAATCTGGATAAGGAAGTCTTCTTTATCCATGTAGTCAGCAATGTTCAGATCCACCAGGTTGACGAACTTGGTGCCGTCTTTCAGGTTGTCCACCACCAGAATGTCGGTGATGTCTTTGTCATTGAGAGCCTTAACAATATTGCTGCCGATAAAGCCCGCGCCGCCGGTAACGATGATCATAACTGTAACCTTTGAAGTGTGGAGTCCGGGGACAATCCCGGACGCTAATGTTTCTATCATATCATTAGTATGGCTGCCCTTCAGCCATTCACCGATATGCAGCAGGGGTACACGTGATTTATGCTGCAAAAACGACAAGAGATAATGTGTCATCTCGTCATGAAGTATAGGTTTGGGTAATATGTGCCGAAATTTGCCGAGTCTGGAGAATTGCAATGCGTGGTGATTTTTACAAACAGTTAAACAGCGACCTCGATACCGCACGTGCGGAAGGGTTGTTCAAAGAAGAGCGTATTATCACGTCTGCCCAGCAGGCGGACATCACCGTTGCCGACGGCAGCCATGTGATCAACTTTTGTGCGAACAACTATTTAGGTCTGGCGAATCACCCTGATCTGATTGCCGCGGCGAAAAACGGCATGGACACCCACGGCTTCGGTATGGCCTCCGTGCGCTTTATCTGCGGGACGCAGGACAGCCACAAACAGCTTGAGCAAAAGCTGGCGAACTTCCTTGGGATGGAAGACGCAATTCTGTACTCCTCCTGCTTCGACGCTAACGGCGGTCTGTTTGAGACGCTACTTGGCGCAGAAGATGCAATTATCTCCGACGCCCTCAACCACGCCTCCATCATCGACGGCGTTCGTCTGTGCAAAGCGAAGCGTTTCCGCTACGCCAACAACGACATGGTTGAGCTGGAGGCACGCCTGAAAGAGGCGCGCGAAGCCGGTGCTCGCCACGTGCTGATCGCTACCGACGGCGTGTTCTCTATGGATGGTGTGATCGCCAACCTGAAGGGCGTATGTGACCTGGCAGACAAATACGACGCGCTGGTAATGGTTGATGACTCTCACGCGGTGGGTTTCGTTGGCGAAAACGGCCGTGGTTCGCATGAATACTGTGACGTTATGGGCCGCGTGGACATCATCACCGGTACGCTGGGCAAAGCGCTCGGCGGCGCGTCTGGCGGCTATACCGCCGCGCGTAAAGAGGTGGTTGAGTGGCTGCGTCAGCGCTCCCGCCCGTATCTGTTCTCCAACTCCCTCGCACCGGCGATTGTTGCCGCCTCCATTAAAGTGCTGGAGATGGTGGAAGCAGGCAGCGAGCTGCGCGACCGTCTGTGGTCTAACGCCCGTCTGTTCCGTGAGAAAATGAGCGCAGCAGGCTTTACTCTGGCCGGTGCTGACCACGCGATTATTCCGGTGATGCTGGGTGATGCAGTGGTGGCGCAAAACTTTGCCCGTGAACTGCAGAAAGAAGGGATTTACGTCACCGGATTCTTCTTCCCGGTGGTGCCAAAAGGTCAGGCGCGTATCCGCACCCAGATGTCTGCGGCGCACTCGCCTGAACAAATTGAACGTGCGGTGGAAGCCTTTACCCGCATCGGCAAACAGCTGGGCGTAATTGCCTGAGGACGTGTGATGAAAGCGTTATCCAAACTGAAAGCGGAAGAAGGGATTTGGATGACCGACGTGCCGGAGCCGGAAGTCGGTCATAACGATCTGCTGATCAAAATTCGTAAAACAGCCATCTGTGGTACTGACGTTCACATCTACAACTGGGACCAGTGGTCGCAGAAAACCATCCCTGTGCCGATGGTTGTGGGCCACGAATATGTCGGCGAAGTGGTCGGGATCGGCCAGGAAGTGAAAGGCTTTAAAATTGGTGACCGCGTCTCCGGTGAAGGCCACATTACCTGCGGCCACTGCCGTAACTGTCGTGGTGGACGTACTCACCTGTGCCGCAATACCGTCGGTGTGGGCGTAAACCGTCCGGGCTGCTTCGCGGAATATCTGGTGATCCCGGCGTTCAACGCGTTCAAAATCCCGGACAATATCTCTGACGATCTGGCCTCCATCTTCGACCCGTTCGGCAACGCGGTGCACACCGCGCTCTCCTTCGATCTGGTGGGTGAAGACGTGCTGGTCTCTGGCGCAGGCCCAATCGGTATTATGGCGGCGGCAGTCGCGAAACACGTGGGCGCGCGCAACGTCGTGATCACCGACGTGAACGAATACCGCCTGTCTCTGGCGCGCAAAATGGGCGTCACCCGCGCGGTGGATGTCTCCAAAGAGAGCTTAACCGACGTGATGGAAGAGCTGGGCATGACCGAAGGCTTTGACGTCGGTCTGGAGATGTCTGGCGCACCACCGGCTTTCCGCACCATGCTCGATACCATGAATCACGGTGGCCGTATCGCGATGCTGGGTATTCCACCGTCGGATATGTCCATCGACTGGAACAAAGTCATCTTTAAAGGTCTCTTCATCAAAGGCATCTATGGCCGTGAGATGTTCGAAACCTGGTACAAAATGGCCGCGCTGATCCAGTCTGGTCTGGATCTGTCTCCGATCATTACTCATCATTTCTCTATTGATGAGTTCCAGCAGGGCTTCGACGCGATGCGTTCCGGGCAGTCCGGAAAAGTTATCCTGAGCTGGGATTAAGTAAGGAAGCGCCTTCGGGCGCTTTTTTTATGTCCTCTTCACGTTTTTTTATCCGCAATCAGATTATTTCGATTTTCTCTTCGCTTTTTTACCCACACGCTTATAAAGTTTGTTGAACATCCGTTTACGTTTACAGTGCCTATGTTCAAGCTCACCGTTTGTTTATTGACCTGTAATTCCGCTCGTTTGCTGCGTGAGGTGCTCCCTCCGCTACTGACCGTGGCCGATGAAATTGTGGTTGTGGATTCCGGCAGTACGGATGCCACGCTTGATATCTGCCGCGAGTATGGGCTTTCTCTTCACCATCACCCTTATGCGATGCACGGCGCGCAGATGAACTATGCCATCGATCTGGCGGCAAATGACTGGGTGCTCTGCATGGACAGCGATGAGATCCTGGATGCAGAAACCGTCGATTTCATCCTGGCGCTAAAAGCCGGTGAGGAGCCTGCCGCGGACCACGCATGGCGTATCGCGCGCTACTGGCACGTGTTGGGGGAAGAGGTTCGCACGATTTATCCCGTCTCTTCACCGGATTTCCCTGTACGGCTGTTCAACCGTACCCAGGCCCGGTTTAACCACCGACCGGTAGATGACAAAGTTGAAGGCAAACTCAGCACCGTCAAAATGCCGGGGCGGGTGCGTCACGACACGTTTTACACTCTCCATGAAGTCTTCAACAAGCTGAACAGCTACACCACCCGGCTGGTGAAATATCAACCTGTACGCCCCTCTATCGGACGTGGTGTGATAAGCGCGATCGGGGCGTTTTTCAAATGGTATCTGTTTAGCGGTGCCTGGCGTCAGGGGAAAGTGGGTGTTGTGACAGGGCTGTACGCCACTGCATACAGCTTCTTAAAATATTTCAAAGCCTGGTATCAACATCAGGAGAAAAAAGAGTCCGTTGCTAAAGAGCATTCGGACTCTCATGTGGCGGAGTAAACGTCAGCCGATCAGGCTTTCTTACCCCAGCCCTGCCACTGCTGCTGAACATATTTCACCAGCGTGCTTTCACTGACGCTCTCACCAATCACCGAGAAGAAACGGGCCGCGTTGACCGGCTCAAGCGGCTGCTTCGGCTTGCAGCTCTTCACACCACGGAACGGGTTGCGCGGTGCAGGAGAGGCTGGTTGCCCCTGGTTCGGCGTGGACGTATCCACCTGCGGTTCATTAAGCAGATCGCTCGGGCGGACCAGCGTGATATCGGAAGGTAAGGTCGGCAACATCTGTTGCAGGACGCGCACTGTTGAAGGATGCGGGTGACCAATAGCAATGGCTGATCCATTTCGGCGGGCCAACTGCACGGCGCGATTGAACTGTACGCGGATATCCGCGTCGTTCTGGGTGTCGTCCAGGAACACCTTGCGCTTGATGACCTTCACGCCTGTTCCCTGAGCGGCACGCATGGCCTGGCTGTTACCGATGGTCATGCTGTCGAGGAAATAGAGATTATAACGCTCCAGCGCCTGCATCACTTTCAGCATACCGTACAGGCTGGAGGTCATCGCGCTGCCCATGTGATTATTCAGCCCCACGGCATACGGCACCTTGTTGTAAGCGTCGCGGATGATACGGTCGATCTCATCGCTGCTCATATCCGGGCGCAGGGTGTCTTTTTCCAGCGGTTGCTTGCTGAGCGGTGCCATCGGCAGGTGGATTAAAACCTGATGACCGCTATTGTGTGCTTTTGTCGCCATTTCACGCGCATGGGGTGCATTAGGAAGGACGGCGACGGAAATGGCTGACGGCATGGCCAGCACCTGGTTTTCGTAGTGTGGACGATAACCGAAGTCATCAATCACAATGGCGAGTTTGCCTGCGTATACCGGTGCAGCCAGCGCCAGTGCGCTGGCGACGGAGAGAACGATTCGACGAAATTGAAGCAAAACTTATCTTCCCAACCACGGCTGTGGATTGACCGCCTGACCCTGGCGACGAATTTCGAAATAGAGTGACGGGCGGCCCTGACCGCCACTGCTGCCCACAAGGGCGATGGGTTGGCCCGCGCGCACCTGAGTGCCGACGCTGACCAGCGCGCTCTGGTTATAACCGTAGAGGCTCATATCGCCTTTACCGTGTTCGACCACCACCACAAGCCCATAACCCTGCAGCCAGTCGGCCAGGATCACGCGGCCATCGGCAATGGCTTTCACTTCGCTACCTTCAGACGCACCGATAACTATCCCTTTCCAACGTAGTTCACCCTGCAGTTGTTCGCCATAGCGATGCAGAATTGAACCGCGAACGGGCCAGTAAGCCTGACCACGCGGAGAGCCTAAACCGCCAGTACGCGACATCAGGGAACGTTCGCTCTCGGTTGGCTTGTAGGTGGTGCCTTTGCGGGAGGCTTCCTGCTGCTTATTGCGCACGGCCTGCGCTTCACGCGCTTCTCTTTCAGCGCGGGCTTTCGCCGCCGCTTCCGCACGGGCAATACTGTTGCGCAGTTTCGATTCGTTGGCGCGCATTTCGCTCAACTGGCTCTGACCTTCCTGAATGGAAGATTCAAGGCCAGAAAGGGTTTTCTTACGCTCGTTACGTGCCTGCTCGAGCTTCGCCTGCTGCGCCTGCTGCTCGTAGAGCAATGTCTGCTGCTGGCTCTGCTTCTCTTCAAGCTCCGCTTTTTGCGTAGTGACCTCTTCGCGCGTTTGCTTCAGCTGCGCGATCGTCTCCTGACGCGCCTGGTTCAGATAGCCGAAGTAGGCCTGCAGACGCTGACCGCGCTGGCTCTCTTCACCGCTGAGGATCAACTGAAGCCCGGTGTGTTCACCCTGGCGAAAAGCGGCATCAAGCTGTGCAGCAAGATTGCGTTCCTGCGCATCCCGCTGGCGCTCCAGTTTGGCAATCGACGCGTTCATCTCGTCGATCTGTTTATTCAACTGGGCGAGGGTATTTTGTGTTTCACGGAGTTTGCGCGCGGCGGCAGAGATCGCCTCTTCCTGCTGCTTAAGCTGAGCGAGCAGTGCGGAGCGCTGCTGTTGCTGCTGGCGAACCGCGCGCTCTTTGGCGGCGATATCGGCCTGAATGGATTTAAGCTGGTCGCGGTCATCCGCGTGGGCGGACGCGGCGCACAGCAATACGCCAGCGCTGAGTGCGCTGGCGTAAAACAGAGGTCTGACTGATAACCTAAGCGGCTTCACGACCCATGTGATTGAAAAAATCGCCTTTCCCCTCATGGGGAGCGATTATTCCACGATGAACAGCGGCTTACCAGTCATCTCTTCAGGGATCGGCATACCCATCAGCGTCAACATGGTTGGCGCGATGTCGGAAAGTTTGCCGCCTTCCACTGCTTTCACTGATTTATCACCCACATAAATCAGTGGAACAGGCAGATTGGTGTGGGCAGTATGTGCCTGACCTGTCGCCGGGTCACGCATCTGTTCTGCGTTACCGTGGTCGGCGGTGATCAGCAACTGGCCGCCAACGGATTCAACCGCTTTCGCGACCTGCTCAACGCAGTTATCCAGCGCTTCAACCGCTTTAACCGCGGCTTCCATCACGCCGGTATGACCTACCATGTCGCCATTCGGGTAGTTACAGATGATGGTGTCGTATTTGCCACTTTCGATCGCCGCAACCAGTTTTTCGGTCAGCTCGGCAGAGCTCATTTCTGGCTGCAGATCGTAGGTAGCCACTTTCGGAGAATTAATCAGAATGCGCTCTTCACCTTTGAACGGCTCTTCGACACCGCCGTTAAAGAAGAAGGTGACGTGCGCGTATTTCTCGGTTTCGGAGATACGCAGCTGCGTTTTGTCGTTCTTCGCCATCCACTCACCGAAGGTATTTTCCAGTGACGCTGGCGGATAAGCGCAAGGCGCGTTGATGTCTGCGGCGTATTCGGTCAACTGGATGAAGTCGAGTTTCACCGCTTTCTTACGGGCGAAACCGTCGAAGTCGCTGTTGACGAACGCACGGGTGATTTCACGCGCGCGGTCGGCACGGAAGTTCATGAAGATCAGCGCATCGCCATCTTCCATAGCGGCATCCGCCTGGCCTTCAGCGCGGATTACAGTTGCTTTCACGAATTCGTCGTTTTCATCACGTGCGTAAGCCGCTTCCAGCGCGTCAACGGCGGTCGCGAACTGGAATTCACCTTTTGCCAGCGTCAGCAGGTCATAGGCCTGTTCAACGCGATCCCAGCGGTTATCGCGGTCCATCGCGTAGTAACGACCAATGATGGACGCCACGCGGCCTTTACCCAGTGCGGCGAATTTGTCTTCGAAGGCTTTCAGAGAACCTTCTGCGCTGCGCGGTGGCGTATCGCGGCCATCCAGGAACGCGTGCAGATAGATTTTATCCGCGCCGCGTTCTGCTGCCAGTTCAACCATCGCCATGATGTGATCTTCGTGGCTGTGAACGCCGCCCGCAGAGAGCAGACCCATGATGTGTACGGCTTTGCCTGCGGCAACGGCTTTATCCACCGCACCTGCAAGCGTTGGGTTGGAGAAGAAGGTGCGTTCTTTGATTTCAACGTCCAGACGCGTCAGATCCTGATAGACGATACGACCTGCGCCCAGGTTCACGTGACCGACTTCAGAGTTGCCCATCTGACGATCCGGCAGGCCGACTTCCAGACCAGACGCATCAATCAGGGTGTGCGGACGTTTTGCCCACAGCGCATCCATAACCGGAGTTTTGGCGTTGAAAATGGCGTTATCCTGGCTGTCTTCGCGATAGCCATAGCCATCCAGAATCACCAGTACCATAGGTTTTTTAGAAACCGACATTGCGACAACCTCATGCTCAAGAGACAAAAAATTTGCGTAATTTTACTACAGCTGAATCGATCAAATAGCCGCAGAAGATCAAAGAATGCGTAGGGGCAAGGCGGTTCTCAGGAGATTTTGAGGCTTTTTTTTTCGTGGCATGCCGCAGAAAATGGATTAGCTTATTGTCGCTGGCTGTATTTGCCACAGCGCACAGGTATACTCCTGTCTTGGTTTTTTTAATCACTTAGTCGGGAGTTGTTACCCCCCATGCAAGAAATTATGCAATTTGTTAGCCGCCACCCGGTTCTGAGCATCGCGTGGATTGGCCTGCTGGCCGCTGTGCTTTTCACCACGTTTAAAGGCCTGACGTCTAAAATTAAGGTGATCACCCGTGGTGAAGCGACACGTCTGATCAACAAAGAAGACGCCGTCGTCGTCGATTTGCGTCAGCGCGACGATTTCCGTAAAGGTCATATCGCGGGTGCGATCAACCTGCTGCCTGCTGAAATCAAAGCCAACAATATTGGTGAGCTGGATAAGCATAAAGCCCAGCCGATTATTGTTGTTGATGGTACCGGCATGCAGGCGCAGGAATCTGCCAACGCTCTGCATAAAGCAGGCTTTGAAAACGTAACGATACTGAAAGAAGGCATTTCCGGCTGGAGCGGGGAAAATCTTCCTTTAGTTCGCGGAAAATAAGGAGTTCAGTGATGGCCAATATTGAGATCTACACCAAAGCAACTTGCCCGTTCTGCCACCGCGCAAAAGCGCTGCTGAACAGCAAAGGCGTAACGTTCCAGGAACTGCCGATCGATGGTGACGCGATCAAACGCGAAGAGATGATCCAACGTAGTGGTCGCACGACGGTTCCGCAGATTTTTATTGATGCGCAGCACATTGGCGGCTGTGATGACTTGTATGCGCTCGACGCCCGTGGTGGACTCGATCCCCTGCTGAGCTAAGAGACTTTAGGACAATTAAAAAGGGTTTTTCCATGTCAGAACAAAACAACACCGAAATGACTTTCCAGATCCAGCGCATCTACACCAAGGATGTCTCTTTCGAAGCGCCAAATGCACCACACGTTTTCCAGAAAGATTGGCAGCCAGAGGTTAAACTTGATCTGGATACCGCATCCACCCAACTGGCGGATGACGTGTATGAAGTCGTACTGCGTGTAACGGTGACCGCTTCTCTGGGCGAAGAAACTGCATTCCTGTGCGAAGTGCAGCAGGGTGGCATCTTCTCCATCGGCGGCATTGAAGGCAACCAGATGGCGCATTGCCTGGGTGCATACTGCCCGAACATCCTGTTCCCGTATGCGCGTGAATGCATCACCAGCCTGGTTTCTCGCGGTACATTCCCGCAACTGAACCTTGCGCCAGTTAACTTCGATGCGCTGTTCATGAACTATCTGCAGCAGCAGGCTGGCGAAGGTGCCGAACAGGATGCCTGATGAGCACTGTTAATGCGTCAATGACTGTGATCGGTGCCGGCTCTTACGGCACCGCTCTTGCCATCACGCTGGCAAGAAATGGTCACGAGGTGGTCCTCTGGGGCCACGATCCAAAACATATCGCGACGTTGCAACATGACCGCTGCAACGTGGCGTTTCTCCCGGACGTTCCGTTCCCTGATTCCCTGCATCTGGAAAGCGATCTGGCAACCGCGCTGGCGGCCAGCCGCAATATTCTGATTGTGGTGCCAAGCCATGTCTTTGGCGAAGTCCTGCGTCAGATTAAGCCGCTGATGCGCCCGGATGCGCGCATTGTATGGGCGACAAAAGGGCTGGAAGCGGAAACCGGACGCCTGCTGCAGGACGTTGCCCGCGAAGCGCTGGGTGATGATATCCCGCTGGCGGTGATTTCCGGACCAACGTTCGCCAAAGAGCTGGCTGCTGGCCTGCCGACGGCGATCTCGCTTGCCTCAACCGATCAGGCATTCTCTGACGATCTCCAGCATCTGCTGCACTGTGGCAAGAGTTTCCGCGTTTACAGCAACCCTGATTTCATCGGTGTACAGCTGGGCGGTGCGGTGAAGAATGTGATTGCCATTGGTGCCGGGATGTCTGACGGCATTGGTTTTGGCGCAAATGCACGTACCGCGCTGATCACCCGTGGTCTCACTGAAATGTCTCGTCTCGGCGAAGCGCTGGGAGCCGATCCGGCTACCTTTATGGGAATGGCGGGTTTAGGCGATCTGGTGCTGACCTGTACCGACAACCAGTCCCGTAACCGTCGCTTTGGCATGATGCTCGGTCAGGGCAGCGATGTGAAAGGCGCGCAGGAGAAGATTGGTCAGGTGGTTGAAGGCTACCGCAATACCAAAGAAGTCCGCGAACTGGCACACCGCTTCGGTGTCGAAATGCCAATAACCGAGGAAATTTATCAGGTATTGTATTGCGGAAAAAATGCGCGCGAGGCAGCATTGACCTTATTAGGTCGTGCGCGCAAGGACGAGCGCAGCAGCAACTAGCCGGGAACTATCGTCACCTGAATGACCCAGCCAGCGCAGAACTGGCTGGTCATTAACTATCGTCTGGAGTAAGCAATGCCGTGTGAAGAACTGGATATCGTCTGGAACAATATTAAAGCCGAAGCGCGAGCTTTGGCAGACTGTGAGCCTATGCTGGCCAGTTTCTACCACGCGACGCTACTCAAGCACGAAGATCTCGGCAGCGCCCTGAGCTACATGCTCGCCAACAAACTGGCTTCCTCAATCATGCCTGCTATCGCCATTCGCGAAGTGGTGGAAGAGGCTTATGCCGCTGATCCGGAGATGATCGCCTCGGCCGCCTGCGATATTCAGGCTGTGCGCACGCGTGACCCGGCAGTCGATAAATATTCTACGCCGCTACTGTATCTGAAGGGCTTCCACGCGCTTCAGGCTTACCGCATCGGCCACTGGCTATGGAACGAAGGCCGCCGCGCGCTGGCTATCTTCCTGCAAAACCAGGTTTCTGTCACTTTCCAGGTCGACATTCACCCGGCGGCAAAAATTGGCCGCGGGATCATGCTCGACCACGCCACTGGCATTGTCGTCGGTGAAACGGCAGTGATTGAAGATGACGTCTCTATTCTGCAATCGGTCACGCTGGGCGGTACGGGTAAAACCAGCGGCGATCGCCATCCGAAAATTCGTGAAGGGGTGATGATTGGCGCGGGTGCCAAAATCCTCGGTAATATCGAAGTCGGACGCGGGGCGAAAATTGGTGCGGGCTCGGTTGTGCTACAGCCTGTGCCGCCGCACACAACTGCAGCGGGCGTACCGGCGCGCATTGTCGGTAAGCCAGACAGCGATAAACCCTCAATGGATATGGATCAGCACTTCAACGGAATTCACCATACGTTTGAGTATGGCGACGGTATTTAACCCGCCAGCGCCATCTGACAAAAAAGCCCGGTGCATTGACTCACCGGGCTTTTTTATTACTTGCGGTATAACACTTTGATAATGTGGTAACCGAACTGTGTGTGCAGCGGGCCAGTCGGTTCCAGCACCGGGCAGGAAAACACGACTTTATCAAACGCCGGAACCATCTGGCCCTGACGGAACTCGCCTAAATCACCGCCGCGTTTGCCAGACGGGCAAATGGAGTGCTTCTTCGCCAGCTTGCCGAAGTCGGCACCATTTTTAATCTGTTCCAGAAGATCCTGTGCCAGTTTCTCTTCTTTAACAAGGATATGCAGTGCTGCTGCTGTTTTAGCCATGATCGTGCCTTGAGTGGTATGGATTAGGCTCGCTATACTACCACGCTGTTATTTCTCCCTCCTGACTTTCATTGAGTGATCATTTATGCGTTTAAACCCCGGACAACAACAAGCCGTCGAATTTGTCACCGGACCTTGCCTGGTGCTGGCGGGGGCTGGCTCCGGTAAAACCCGCGTGATCACCAATAAAATCGCCCATTTAATCCGTGGCTGCGGGTATCAGGCGCGCCACATTGCGGCCGTGACCTTTACTAACAAAGCGGCGCGCGAGATGAAAGAGCGTGTCGGCCAGACGCTGGGGCGCAAAGAGGCGCGCGGGCTGATGATCTCCACGTTTCACACGCTGGGGCTGGATATCATCAAGCGTGAATACGCGGCGCTGGGGATGAAATCCAACTTCTCGCTTTTCGATGACACCGACCAGGTGGCACTGCTTAAAGAGCTGACGGAAGGGCTGATTGAGGATGACAAAGTTCTGCTGCAACAGCTGATCTCGACGATCTCCAACTGGAAAAACGATCTGATGACGCCAGCTCAGGCGGCGGCGAGTGCCAAAGGTGAACGGGATCGGATTTTCGCCCACTGCTATGGTCTGTACGACGCACATATGAAAGCGTGCAATGTGCTGGATTTCGACGATCTGATCCTGCTGCCGACGCTGTTGCTTCAGCGTAACGAGGAGGTGCGCGAACGCTGGCAGAACAAAATCCGCTACCTGCTGGTGGATGAATACCAGGACACCAACACCAGCCAGTATGAACTGGTGAAGCTGCTGGTAGGACAGCGCGCCCGCTTTACCGTTGTGGGTGATGATGACCAGTCAATTTACTCCTGGCGAGGTGCGCGTCCACAAAACCTGGTGTTGCTGAGCAAAGATTTCCCGGCGCTGCAGGTGATTAAACTGGAGCAAAACTACCGCTCCTCTGGGCGCATCCTGAAGGCGGCGAATATCCTGATTGCCAATAACCCGCACGTGTTCGAAAAACGTCTCTTTTCCGAACTGGGTTACGGCACCGAACTGAAAGTGCTGAGCGCCAACAATGAAGAGCATGAGGCGGAGCGCGTGACGGGCGAACTGATTGCCCACCACTTCGTCAATAAAACCGAATATAAGGATTATGCGATCCTTTACCGCGGCAATCACCAGTCGCGCGTTTTTGAAAAAATGCTGATGCAGAACCGCATCCCTTACAAAATTTCAGGCGGCACCTCGTTCTTCTCGCGCCCTGAAATTAAAGATCTGCTGGCTTATCTGCGCGTGCTGACTAACCCGGATGACGACAGCGCGTTTCTGCGTATTGTGAACACGCCGAAACGTGAGATTGGCCCGGCGACGCTGCAAAAGCTGGGCGAGTGGGCGATGACGCGTAACAAAAGCCTGTTCACCGCCAGCTTTGATATGGGGCTGAGCCAGACGCTGACAGGACGTGGGTATGATAATTTAACCCGCTTTACCCACTGGCTGGGCGAAGTGCAGCGCCTGGCGGAACGCGAGCCTGTTGCTGCCGTGCGCGACCTTATTCACGGCATCGATTATGAATCCTGGCTCTATGAAACCTCCGCCAGCCCGAAAGCAGCCGAGATGCGGATGAAAAACGTCAACCAGCTCTTTAGCTGGATGACTGAAATGCTGGAAGGATCGGAGATTGACGAGCCGATGACCCTGACCCAGGTGGTTACCCGCTTTACGCTGCGCGACATGATGGAGCGCGGTGAGAGCGAGGAAGAGGCCGATCAGGTACAGTTGATGACCCTGCATGCGTCAAAAGGGCTGGAGTTTCCGTATGTCTATCTGGTCGGCATGGAAGAAGGTTTGTTACCGCACCAGAGCAGCATTGATGAAGATAACGTCGACGAAGAGCGTCGTCTGGCCTATGTGGGGATCACCCGCGCCCAGAAAGAGCTGGTCTTTACGCTGTGTAAAGAACGCAGGCAGTATGGTGAACTGGTTCGCCCGGAGCCGAGCCGTTTCCTGCTGGAACTGCCCCAGGACGATCTCATCTGGGAGCAGGAGCGCAAAGTGATTACGGCCGAAGAGCGTATGCACAAGGGCCAGGCGAACGTGGCGAATATTCGCGCCATGCTGGCAAAAGCCAAAGAGAAAGGATAATGATTTGTAAGCCGGGTAAGCGCAGCGCCACCCGGCAATGTACAGCGTACTACTTCACCTCAAGCACCCAGTGTACATAGCTCTGCCACTGGCACTCCTGTTCAATCATTTCCGCGCCAAGGGGATGATCTTCAAGCCAATTTTCCGGCAGCGTCAGCGTCAGTTTCTCATCGTCTGCCACCAGCGTAATGGCCGGAAGCAGATCGTCACGACGGCGGCTGGCAAACAAAATTGCCAGACGCAGCAAGCGGCACAGATGCTCGGCCACGCGTGGCGGTACGGCGTTCTGCTGGTGGAGTGAAGAGAGGTCAACCGCGTTGGTCTGGTTCAGCAGTAGCGTTGCCAGCAGCTTTTTCTGCGCCGGGGTGTAGCCCGGTAGATCGAGATTACGCACCAGATACGCTGCGTGAGCAGGTGCCTGTTTAAAATCGATACTCAGGCCCACTTCATGCAATGCACACGCACTGAGCAGTAAATCACGGCTTAACGGCTCAAGATCCCAGCAGTTCGCCACCTGATCGGCAAACAAAGAGGCCAGTTGCGCCACGCGATGTGCCTGATCGGTATCAACCATAAAACGGCGCTGAACGTTACGCAGCGTGCGGCTACGAATGTCCTGATCCACCGACAGATGTAACATCCCATAGACCAGACCTTCACGCAGCGCGCCGCCCGCCAGCGTCATACACTGGATATTCAGCTCGGTGAAAATAGCGATCAGAATGGCCAGTCCGCTGGGGAAGACCAGCGCACGTTCGAGCGTTAGCCCTTCAATTTCCAGCTCTTCCAGACGGCCGCACTGAATGGCGCGCTGTTTAAGCTGCTGGAGCTTGGCAAGCGTGATCCGCTCGTCCATCCCCTGCGCCATCATGATTTCCTGCAATGCCTGCACCGTACCGGAGGCACCCACGCACACTTTCCAGCCGTGATAGCGTAGTTCGTCCATGACCGGACGCAGCACCTCACGCGCGGCATTTTCAGCCTCGTCGAAGTTCTCTTGTGCGAGATTGCGATCGGTAAAGTAGCGCTCAAGCCAGGTTACACAGCCCATCGACAGGCTGAACAGTGAGGTCGCCTGCGCACCTGTGCCGGTGACCAGCTCGGTACTGGCTCCGCCAATATCTACCACCAGACGGCGATCGTCACCGCCGGTAGTATGCGCCACACCCTGATAAATCAGGCGCGCTTCTTCTTCGCCGCTGATGACCTGCACCGGACAGCCGAGTATTTCCTGCGCTTTGGCAATAAAATCCACGGCGTTCACCGCCAGACGAAGGGTTGCCGTGGCGACAACGCGGATTTGCGTATGTGGGATATCCTGCAGCCGTTCCGCAAAGAGACGCAGACACTGCCAGCCACGTTCCATGGCTTCGGGGGAGAGGTGATTATCGCTGCTCAGGCCCGCCGCGAGGCGGACCTTGCGCTTAATGCGCGTCAGCGTTTGTATGCTTCCCGCCACCTCGCGCACAACCAGCATATGAAAACTATTCGAACCGAGATCAATTGCCGCATAAAGCGAGGTGGAGCTGAGCATATTTTCTTAACCTGAACGACGACGATTACGCGGTGCACCGGAACGGCGCGGGCCATTGCCAGAGCGGGCGCGGGTAAGGCGCTTCGGCGGCGGCAGTTCGCTTAACAGCGCTTCCGGGTTGTATTTGCTTTGCGGAATAGAGTGACCGATGTAGGTCTCAATGGCCGGAAGATTCAGCGCATACTCTTCACACGCAAGGCTAATCGAGTGACCGCTTGCACCTGCGCGACCGGTACGACCAATGCGGTGGACGTAATCTTCGCAGTCATCCGGCAGGTCATAGTTAAAGACGTGCGTGACGGCAGGAATGTGCAGGCCACGAGCGGCTACGTCGGTTGCAACCAGAATATCCAGGTCGCCACGGGTGAATTCGTCGAGAATACGCAGGCGTTTTTTCTGCGCGACGTCGCCGGTCAGCAGGCCAACGCGGTGACCGTCTGCCGCCAGATGGCCCCAGATATCTTCACAGCGATGTTTGGTGTTCGCAAAGATAATGGCGCGATCTGGCCACTCTTCTTCAATCAGCGTTTGCAGCAGGCGCATCTTCTCTTCATTAGACGGATAGAAGAGCTCTTCTTTAATGCGGTGGCCCGTTTTCTGCTCTGGTTCCACTTCCACATACTCGGCGTTGTTCATCTGTTCAAACGCCAGTTCGCGCACGCGGTAAGAAAGGGTGGCGGAGAACAGCATGTTCAGGCGCTGATTTGCCGCAGGCATACGGCGGAACAGCCAGCGGATGTCTTTAATGAAGCCCAGATCGTACATGCGGTCAGCTTCATCCAACACCACAACCTGAATTGCGCCAAGGTTGATGTGATTCTGTTTTGCGTAGTCGATAAGACGGCCCGTGGTCCCAATCAGGATATCCACGCCGCTTTCCAGCACCTTAAGCTGCTTATCGTAACCGTCGCCGCCGTAAGCCAGGCCCAGTTTCAGGCCGGTTGCTTGCGCCAGAGGTTCAGCGTCTGCGTGGATCTGTACCGCCAGTTCTCGCGTCGGGGCCATAATTAGCGCGCGCGGCTGGTTAACTTTGCGGTCTGCAATCGCTGGGTGAGAAAGTAAATAATGAAACGTTGACGTTAAAAACGCCATCGTTTTGCCAGTACCGGTTTGCGCCTGCCCTGCAACATCGCGGCCAGCCAGCGTCAGCGGCAGGGCGAGAGCCTGAATGGGCGTGCAGTTATGAAACCCTTTAGTTTCAAGGGCTTCGATCACCTTTGGGTGCAGGGCGAAGTCGGAAAACTTCTGTTCTGTTAAATGTGTTTTGCTCATAGTGTGGTAGAATATCAGCTTACTATTGCTTTACGAAAGCGTATCCGGTGAAATAAAGTCAACCTTTAGTTGGTTAATGCGACATCAACACGTCGTTGATGAAGGCAAAATCAACGCACCAGGCTTATTCCTGTGGAGTTATATATGAGCGATAAAATTATTCACCTGACTGACGACAGTTTTGACACGGACGTACTTAAGGCTGACGGGCTGACCCTCGTCGATTTCTGGGCTGAATGGTGTGGTCCTTGCAAAATGATCGCCCCGATTCTGGATGAGATCGCTGACGAATATCAGGGCAAACTGACCGTTGCCAAGCTGAATATCGACCAGAACCCTGGCACCGCGCCAAAATACGGCATCCGTGGCATCCCGACCCTGCTGCTGTTCAAAAACGGCGAAGTGGCGGCGACCAAAGTGGGCGCACTGTCCAAAGGTCAACTGAAAGAGTTCCTCGACGCTAACCTGGCGTAAGGTTTCTCAGCTGCGCGTCCAGAGCGCCTAAATTGTGTGGATCTCTGGACGCCCGGCTTTAGTCGTGCTAAGTTAGCTATGACTTCGTTTTAAACATATCTTGTTGTTTGAATCTGTTTTACCCGATACTTCCCGTTGCTGACATAAACAATGCGTGAAGTTGCTAGATTCCGGGCTTGTCACTCAATCCGTCTTGTCGTTTCAGTTCTGCGTTTTTTCCCTGTAACCAGACAGCGAACAGACATGAGTTGATGGCCGCTAAACAGGCATGGATGACCCTGCCATACCATTCACAACATTAAGTTCGAGAATCACCCCGAGTTTAAGAACCCACACCATTATGAATCTTACCGAATTAAAGAATACGCCGGTTTCTGAGCTGATCACTCTCGGCGAAAATATGGGACTGGAAAACCAGGCCCGTATGCGCAAGCAGGACATCATTTTCGCCATCCTGAAGCAGCACGCTAAGAGTGGCGAAGATATCTTTGGCGACGGTGTGCTGGAGATATTGCAAGACGGATTTGGTTTCCTCCGCTCTGCAGACAGCTCCTACCTCGCCGGCCCTGACGACATCTACGTATCCCCTAGCCAAATCCGCCGTTTCAACCTCCGCACTGGTGACACCATTTCAGGTAAGATTCGTCCTCCTAAAGAGGGTGAACGCTACTTTGCGCTGTTGAAAGTTAACGAAGTTAACTACGATAAACCCGAAAACTCGCGCAATAAGATCCTGTTTGAGAACTTAACGCCGCTGCACGCGAACTCTCGCCTGCGCATGGAGCGTGGTAACGGTTCAACCGAAGACTTAACCGCTCGCGTTCTGGATCTGGCCTCGCCAATCGGTCGCGGTCAGCGTGGCCTGATTGTGGCACCGCCAAAAGCGGGTAAAACCATGCTGCTGCAGAATATCGCGCAGAGCATCGCCTACAACCACCCAGACTGTGTGCTGATGGTGCTGCTGATTGACGAACGTCCGGAAGAAGTGACCGAGATGCAGCGTCTGGTGAAAGGTGAAGTTGTGGCTTCCACCTTTGACGAACCAGCCTCCCGTCACGTTCAGGTTGCGGAAATGGTTATTGAGAAGGCGAAACGCCTGGTTGAGCACAAAAAAGACGTGATCATCCTGCTCGACTCCATCACCCGTCTGGCGCGCGCTTACAACACCGTTGTCCCGGCTTCCGGTAAAGTATTGACCGGTGGTGTGGATGCCAACGCCCTGCACCGTCCGAAGCGTTTCTTCGGTGCGGCACGTAACGTGGAAGAGGGCGGTAGCCTGACCATCATCGCAACGGCGCTTATCGACACCGGTTCGAAGATGGATGAGGTTATCTACGAAGAGTTTAAAGGTACAGGCAACATGGAACTGCACCTCTCTCGTAAAATTGCTGAAAAACGCGTCTTCCCGGCTATCGACTACAACCGTTCCGGTACGCGTAAGGAAGAGCTGCTCACCACTCAGGAAGAGCTGCAGAAAATGTGGATTTTGCGCAAAATCATTCACCCAATGGGCGAAATCGACGCAATGGAATTCCTCATCAATAAGCTGGCGATGACCAAAACAAACGACGATTTCTTCGACATGATGAAACGCTCGTAACGCAAATAATCCCAGTAAACGCCACGTTTTTACGTGGCGTTTTTCATTTATGGACTATACGCTATTACCACAGACTCCCATTTTTGAACTGTCGGTGCGACAATAGGACGGTTTGCACAGTCAAAGAAATAATTGATTGAAAAACATACAAAGGGAGTGGTAAGAGGCTGTCTTTAATCCTTCTGAGGCAGAGGCTTCATGGTTATACTTCCGGGACTAACATTTGTTGAGAGCAATCCATTGTGAATCTACTCACTGCAGTAACTGAGCTGATCAGTATTTTTTTATTCACAACCTGTTTTTTATTTATTGCGCGCAAGGTAGCAAAAAGAATTGGGTTAGTGGACAAACCGAATTTCCGTAAACGTCATCAGGGACTTATCCCGCTGGTGGGGGGGATCTCGGTTTACGCAGGCATCTGTTTCACATTCGGAATCGCGGATTACTATATTCCGCATGCCGCGCTCTATCTGGCATGTGCGGGCGTACTGGTGTTAGTCGGGGCGCTTGATGATCGATTTGATATCAGTGTGAAGTTCCGCGCCACTGTGCAGGCGGCGATCGGCGTCATCATGATGGTGGTTGGTGGCCTGTACCTGAGAAGCCTGGGTTATGTCTTTGGCCCGTGGGAGCTGGTACTGGGGCCCTTTGGTTTCTTCCTGACGCTGTTTGCCGTCTGGGCGGCAATTAACGCGTTCAACATGGTTGATGGTATCGACGGTCTGCTCGGCGGGTTGTCCTCTGTTTCGTTTGCCGCTATCGGCATCATTTTATGGTTTGATGGTCAATACAGCCTGTCAATGTGGTGCTTTGCCATGATTGCTGCCATCCTGCCTTATATCTGTCTCAACCTGGGTGTTCTCGGGCGTCGCTATAAAGTGTTTATGGGCGATGCGGGCAGTACCCTGATTGGCTTCACCGTTATCTGGATTTTGCTGGAAACCACCCAGGGTAAAACGCATCCAATTAGCCCCGTGACCGCACTGTGGATCATTGCCATTCCATTGATGGACATGGTGGCGATTATGTATCGCCGTCTGCGTAAAGGTATGAGCCCGTTCTCCCCCGATCGCCAGCACATTCATCACCTGATCATGCGCGCCGGTTTTACTTCCCGCCAGGCGTTTGTTCTGATCACTCTGGCTGCGGCGATCCTTGCCGGGATTGGTGTTGCAGCAGAATATGCTCATTTCATTCCTGAATGGGTAATGTTGGTATTATTCTTGCTAGCATTTTTCCTGTACGGTTACTGCATTAAGCGCGCATGGAAAGTTGCGCGGTTCATCAAACGTGTAAAACGCAGGATGCGTCGGAACAGTGGCAAAAACACAACATTAACTAAGTAAAACCGGGACTATGATGACTCAACCGTTGGCGGGAGCGAAATCAGTGGTAACTGAGAATGAACTGGATATTCGTGGTTTGTTTCGCGTGTTATGGAAGGGCAAGCTCTGGATTGCCGGGCTCGCATTAGGGTTCGCACTGCTTGCACTTGCCTACACGTTCTTTGCAAAACAAGAGTGGAGCGCCACGGCGATTACAGACAGACCAACGGTTAACATGCTGGGAGGATTTTATTCCCAGCAGCAGTTCCTGCGTAATCTGGATATCAAGGCGAACCTTGCCACGCCAGATCAGGCTTCCGTGATGGATGAGGCCTATAAAGAATTTGTGATGCAGCTTGCTTCCTGGGATACGCGTCGTGATTTCTGGTCGCAGACGGATTATTACAAGCAGCGTATGGTCGGTAATAGCAAAGTTGACGCCGCGCTGCTGGATGACATGATTAACAATATCCAGTTTATGCCGGGTGACGTGCTGCGTAATATCAACGACAGCGTGAAGCTGATCGCGGAAACTGCGCCGGATGCCAATAACCTGCTGCGTCAGTACGTTGCGTTTGCCAGCCAGCGTGCGGCGAGCCATCTCAACGATGAACTGAAAGGAGCCTGGGCTGCCCGTACTATTCAGATGAAGGCGCAGGTGAAACGTCAGGAAGAGGTGGCGAAGGCCATTTTCTCTCGTCGCGTCCATAATATTGAGCAGGCGTTGAAGATCGCAGAGCAGCGCAATATTTCCCGCAGCGAAACAGACGTTCCAGCCGATCAACTGCCTGACTCCGAAATGTTCCTCCTGGGCCGTCCAATGCTGCAGGCGCGTCTGGAAAATCTGCAGGCCGTTGGCCCTGATTTTGACCTCGATTACGACCAAAACCGCGCCATGCTCAATACGCTGAACGTGGGTCCAACGTTAGACCCGCGTTTTCAGACCTATCGTTATTTGAGAACACCTGAAGAACCTGTAAAACGCGATAGTCCGCGTCGCGCATTCCTGATGATTATGTGGGGGATTGTGGGTGCACTGACTGGCGCTGGCGTGGCGTTAATGCGTCGTCGCACAAATTAAGAACGCCGTCTACGATGAAGGCTGCGGCCTTCATCGCCTAATCGAAGAGAATCGATGTGAAAGTACTTACCGTATTTGGCACCAGGCCGGAGGCCATCAAGATGGCACCTCTGGTTCATGCGCTGGCCAGAGATCCTGATATTGAAGCGAAAGTATGTGTGACCGCCCAGCACCGGGAGATGCTCGATCAGGTTTTGACTCTCTTTTCTATTGTTCCGGATTACGACCTCAATATTATGAAGCCGGGACAAGGGTTGACGGAGATCACCTGCCGTATTCTGCAAGAGCTGAAGCCCATTCTGGAGTCATTTAAGCCTGATGTGGTGCTGGTGCATGGCGATACCACTACCACCGTGGCGACCAGCCTGGCTGCGTTCTATCAGCGTATTCCTGTTGGACATGTGGAAGCGGGGTTGCGCACCGGCAATCTCTATTCCCCGTGGCCGGAAGAGGCCAACCGCACGCTCACCGGGCATCTGGCGATGTATCATTTTGCGCCAACAGAAAACTCCCGCCAGAACCTGCTGCGTGAAAATATCGCGGATAACAAAATTTTTGTGACCGGAAATACGGTGATCGATGCGCTGATTTGGGTCCGCGATCGGGTACTGGCAAACGACGAGCTAAAGGCCGAACTTGCTGCGCGTTACCCGTTTTTGCATAACGGCAAAAAGACGATTCTGGTGACAGGCCACCGCCGCGAGAGTTTTGGTCGTGGCTTCGAGCAGATTTGCCATGCGCTGGCGGAAATTGCCGCGCAGAATGAAGATGTGCAGATTGTCTATCCGGTGCATCTCAACCCTAACGTCAGTGAGCCGGTGAATCGTATTCTGGGGCATGTTGAAAACGTCTTGCTGATTGAGCCGCAGGATTACATGCCGTTTGTCTGGCTGATGAACCACGCGTGGTTGATCCTGACCGATTCCGGCGGTATTCAGGAAGAAGCGCCGTCCCTCGGCAAGCCGGTGCTGGTGATGCGTGAAACGACGGAACGCCCGGAGGCGGTGAAAGCCGGTACGGTGCGTCTGGTCGGCACCGATACGCGTCTTATTGTCGAGGAAGTTACGCGCTTGCTGCACGATGAAGAAGAGTATCAGGCAATGAGCCGGGCCCATAACCCTTATGGTGATGGGCAGGCTTGTGGTCGTATTTTGCACGCACTTAAACACAATCGGGTATCGCTATGAGTTTTACTACCATCTCTGTCGTGGGTCTTGGCTATATCGGGCTGCCTACTGCGGCGGCCTTCGCCTCTCGTCAAAAGCAGGTTGTAGGCATAGACATCAACGCGCGGGCGGTGGAAACCATCAACCGTGGCGAAATTCATATTGTGGAGCCGGATCTCGACCGCGTGGTTAAAGCGGCTGTGGACGGTGGATACCTGCGAGCCAGCACCACGCCGGTAGAGGCTGACGCTTACCTGATTGCCGTCCCGACGCCATTCAAAGGCGACCATGAACCCGATATGGCGTATGTTGAGGCGGCAGCAAAATCCATTGCGCCGGTGCTGAAGAAAGGGGCGCTGGTCATCCTTGAATCCACTTCGCCTGTCGGCGCGACTGAACAGATGGCCCAGTGGCTGGCCGAAGCGCGTCCTGATCTCAGCTTCCCGCAGCAGGCGGGTGAACAGGCTGATATTAATATCGCCTACTGCCCTGAGCGTGTGCTGCCGGGCCAGGTGATGGTCGAACTGATTAAAAACGACCGCGTGATTGGCGGTATGACACCTGTCTGCTCCGCGCGCGCCAGCGAGCTGTATAAGATTTTCCTGGAAGGCGAATGCGTGGTCACCAACTCCCGCACCGCTGAAATGTGCAAGCTGACGGAAAACAGCTTCCGCGACGTCAACATTGCTTTCGCGAATGAACTGTCGCTGATTTGTGCCGATCAGGGGATTAACGTCTGGGAGTTGATTCGTCTCGCGAATCGTCACCCGCGTGTGAACATTCTCCAGCCAGGTCCGGGTGTGGGCGGCCACTGTATCGCCGTCGACCCGTGGTTTATTGTGGCGCAAAATCCAAATCAGGCTCGCCTGATCCGCACCGCGCGCGAAGTGAACGACAGCAAGCCGCATTGGGTGCTTAATCAGGTCAAAGCCACGGTAGCGGATTGCCTGGCTGACACCGGAAAACGCGCCAGTGAGTTGAAAATTGCCTGCTTTGGCCTGGCATTCAAACCGAACATTGACGATCTGCGCGAAAGCCCGGCGATGGAAATTGCTGAGATGATTGCGGAATGGCACAAGGGCGAAACGCTGGTGGTTGAGCCAAACATCCATGAGCTGCCCGCGAAACTGGCGGGACACTGCACGCTGACCGCGCTGGATGATGCGCTGACAACGGCGGATGTGCTGGTGCTGCTGGTGGACCACAACGAGTTCAAAGCTATACCGGCCGATACTGTAAAACAGCAGTATGTCGTGGATACCAAAGGCGTATGGCGTTGAGTTCACTCAATGGCGTGCTTGAGTCCCTTCAGTGGGAAAGCACTTTCTTTGCGCTTCCCTCAGCGATTGTGCGTGTGAGTGAGGATGCACCTGTACTCTCTGAGGCGGATTTCGCTGCCTGGCCGCGTGTGCAGGCCAAAATTCCGGCGCACCGTGCCGATCTGCTGGATGTGCTTCAACAGCATGGCTTCCGGCTGGTCGAAGGTGAGGTTGACCTTTCCATTACGCTTACCCGGCATGATGCACCCGGCGCGGAAATTGCAACGGAGCAGGATATCCCCGTGCTGCGCCAGATGGCGGCGCAGGCGTTTGCCCGGAGCCGCTTTCGCGCGCCCTGGTATGCGCCTGACGACAGCGGGCGTTTCTATGCTCAGTGGGTAGAGAATGCGGTAAAGGGCACATTTGACCACGTTTGTCTGATTTTTCGCGCAGCGGATGGTCAGATTCAGGGCTTTGTTTCGCTGCGTAAGCTGAATGAGCGCGAGGCGCGCATCGGCTTACTCGCCGGGCGCGGCATGGGCGAGACGCTCATGCAGGCTGCGTTACACTGGGCTCAGCAGCAAAAGGTATCGACGCTGCGGGTGGCGACCCAGATGGGCAACACTGCCGCGCTTAAACGTTATATTGCGAGTGGTGCCAACATCGACGCCACGGCTTACTGGTTATACAGGTGACAAGATGATTCCATTTAATGCGCCTCCCGTGGTGGGAACTGAACTCGATTATATGCAGTCTGCTATGGGCAGCGGTAAACTCTGCGGCGATGGCGGTTTTACCCGTCGTTGCCAGCAGTGGATGGAACAGCGTTTTCACAGCGCCAAAGTGCTGCTGACGCCGTCCTGTACGGCATCCCTGGAGATGGCCGCGCTGCTGCTGGACATCCAGCCTGGCGATGAAGTGATCATGCCGAGCTATACCTTCGTTTCGACGGCGAACGCGTTTGTCCTGCGAGGGGCGAAAATCGTCTTTGTGGATATCCGCCCGGATACCATGAACATCGACGAAACGTTGATTGAAGCGGCAATCACCGAAAAAACCCGCGTTATTGTTCCGGTTCATTACGCGGGTGTGGCCTGTGAAATGGACACCATCATGGCGATCGCCAAAAAGCACAACCTGTTCGTGGTGGAAGACGCCGCGCAGGGTGTGATGTCCACCTACAAAGGGCGCGCGCTGGGGTCCATTGGTCATATTGGCTGCTTTAGCTTCCACGAAACCAAAAACTACACTGCGGGCGGTGAGGGGGGCGCGACGCTGATTAACGATCGCGCGCTGGTGGAGCGTGCCGAAGTGATCCGTGAAAAAGGGACTAACCGCAGCCAGTTCTTCCGTGGGCAGGTCGATAAGTACACCTGGCGCGATATCGGCTCAAGCTACCTGATGGCGGACTTGCAGGCCGCATATCTCTGGGCGCAGCTGGAAGCGGCAGAGCGCATCAATCTGCAACGCCTCTCCCTGTGGCAAACCTACTACGACGCGCTGGAGCCGCTGGCGAAAGCCGGGCGCATTGAACTGCCGACCATTCCGGCAGATTGTGTTCACAATGCCCATATGTTCTACATCAAGCTGCGCGATAACGACGATCGCAGCAAGCTGATTGCCTGGCTGAAAGAAGCTGAGATTTTGGCTGTCTTCCACTATATCCCGCTACATTCCAGCCCGGCTGGAGAAGCGTTCGGCATGTTTGCTGGTGAAGACCGCTACACCACCAAAGAGAGTGAGCGTTTGCTCCGTCTGCCTCTGTTCTACAACCTCGCGCCAGTTAATCAGCGTACGGTGATCAATACGCTTCTGAGTTATTTCGGCTGATATGTCTCTGGCAAAAGCATCCGTGTGGACCGCCGCGTCCACACTCGTCAAAATTGGTGCCGGGTTACTGGTCGTCAAGCTATTAGCCGTCTCATTTGGCCCTTCCGGCGTCGGGCTGGCGGGCAATTTCCGTCAGCTTGTTACTGTTCTTGGCGTGCTGGCTGGTGCCGGTATCTTTAACGGCGTCACTAAATACGTTGCTCAGTACCACGACGATGCGGCTCAGCTTCGCAGGGTGGTCGGTACATCTTCGGCGATGGTATTAGGTTTCTCGACCCTGCTGGCCGTCATATTTCTGCTGGCGGCATCACCCATTAGCCAGGGTCTGTTTGGGCACACGCATTATCAGGGGCTGGTGCGTCTGGTCGCGCTGGTTCAGATGGGGATTGCCTGGGCCAACCTGCTGCTGGCGCTGATGAAAGGCTTTCGCGATGCCGCCGGTAACGCACTGGCGCTGATCCTGGGTAGTATCATCGGCGTTATTGCGTATTATTTCTGCTATCGTCTGGGCGGCTACGAAGGCGCGCTGTTGGGGCTGGCGCTGGTGCCTGCGCTGGTGGTCATTCCGGCGGCGTTTATGTTGATGCGCAGAGGCGTGATCCCACTGCACTATCTCAAACCGCAGTGGGAAAAAGCCCTGGCGGGCCAGTTAGGCAAATTTACCCTGATGGCGCTCATCACCTCCGTGACGCTGCCGGTAGCCTATGTGATGATGCGAAACATGCTGGCAGCGCATTACAGCTGGGATGAAGTCGGGATCTGGCAGGGCGTGAGCAGCATTTCAGACGCTTACCTCCAGTTTATAACGGCTTCCTTTAGCGTCTGGTTGCTGCCAACCTTATCGCGTCTGACCGTCAAAAAGGATATTACCCGCGAGATTTTTCGCTCCCTGCGTTTTGTGTTGCCTGCCGTCGCGGTGGCTAGTTTTACCGTCTGGTTATTACGCGATGTCGCCATCTGGCTGCTCTTCTCGGCAAAGTTTACCGCCATGCGCGATCTCTTTGCCTGGCAACTGGTGGGTGATGTGCTGAAAGTGGGCGCTTACGTTTTCGGCTATCTGGTGATTGCAAAGGCCTCGCTGCGGTTGTATATCCTGGCAGAAATCAGTCAGTTTACGCTGCTGACGGCGTTCTCACGCTGGCTGATCCCTGAGCACGGTGCGCTGGGGGCCGCTCAGGCTTATATGGCAACCTATATCGTTTATTTCGCTGCCTGTTGCGGCGTATTTTTACTTTGGCGTAAACGCGCATGACTGCACTGATTCACGTACTGGGATCGGATATCCCGCACCACAACCAGACCGTTTTGCGGTTCTTTAACGATGAGCTGGCATCCGGCACGCCTGATGCCCGTGAATTTATGGTTGCAGGCCAGGATAACGGCCTGAGTGCGGCGTGTCCGGCACTCAATATCACCTTCTGGCCGGATAAATCTGCGCTGGCGAAGGCGGTTGTCGCTAAAGCTAAAGCGGATCGTGAACAACGCTTCTTTTTCCATGGGCAGTTCAATACCGGCCTGTGGCTGGCGTTGCTGAGTGGCGGGATTAAGCCGTCGCAATGCAGCTGGCATATCTGGGGCGCGGACCTGTATGAAGTCTCGCGTGGCTGGAAATTCCGTCTTTTCTACCCGCTGCGTCGTATGGCGCAGGGACGCGTGGGTTGCGTTTTTGCCACGCGTGGCGATCTCAATTACTTTGCGAAGTTGCATCCCAACGTGCGCGGTGAGCTGCTCTATTTCCCGACCCGCATGAACCCGGCGCTCAACAATATGGCGAACGACACGCCGCGTGAAGGCAAGTTGACTATTCTGGTCGGAAACTCGGGCGACCGCAGTAATGAACATATCGCCGCGCTCCGTGCCGTACACCAGCAGTTTGGCGATACGGTAAATGTGGTCGTGCCGATGGGCTACCCGGCGAATAACGACGCTTATATTGCTGAGGTTCGCCAGCAGGGACTTGCGCGGTTTAGCCCGGAGAACCTGCACATTCTCAGCGATAAGCTGGAATTTGATGATTACCTGGCGCTGCTGAGAAAGTGTGACCTGGGCTATTTCATCTTTGCCCGCCAGCAGGGGATTGGTACGCTGTGTCTGCTAATTCAGGCGGGCGTACCGTGCGTGCTTAACCGCGAAAACCCGTTCTGGCAGGATATGGCTGAGCAGCATATACCGGTTTTGTTTACAGAGGATGCGCTCAGCGAGGATGTGGTACGAGAGGCGCAGCGTCAGCTGGCGCTGGTGGATAAAAATGCCATCGACTTTTTCAGTCCAAATTACCTCACGCCGTGGCACCGTGCGCTGCGTATCGCTTCAGGAGACACCCCATGAGCCAGTTGCAATTT
The DNA here is from genome assembly GCF_009176645.1 of Enterobacter oligotrophicus. Classification (NCBI taxonomy): domain Bacteria; kingdom Pseudomonadati; phylum Pseudomonadota; class Gammaproteobacteria; order Enterobacterales; family Enterobacteriaceae; genus Enterobacter; species Enterobacter oligotrophicus. The sequence goes on along the minus strand of NZ_AP019007.1, from coordinate 2,280,102 downwards.
AGCGGCTTGTTGGTGGTCTGGCTGCTGAGTACCTTGTTTATCGCCACGCTCACCTGGTTTGAGTTCAGGCGCGTGCGTTTTAACTTCAACGTCTTTTTCTCGCTGCTGTTTCTGCTGACCTTTTACTTTGGTTTTCCGCTGACCAGCATTCTGGTCTTCCGCTTTGATGTGGGCGTCGCGCCGCCGGAAATTCTGCTGCAGGCGCTGTTATCCGCAACCTGCTTCTACGCGGTGTATTACGTCACCTACAAAACGCGCCTGCGTTCTGCGAAAGAGACGGCACCACGTCGGCCACTCTTCACCATGAACCGGGTGGAAACGCATCTGACGTGGATAATGCTGATGACAATCGCGCTTGTGAGCGTGGGCATCTTCTTTATGCACAACGGCTTCCTGCTGTTTAAGCTGCAGTCCTACAGCCAGATTTTCTCTGCAGAGGTTTCCGGCGTTGCCCTTAAGCGCTTCTTTTACTTCTTCATTCCGGCGATGCTGGTTATTTTTTTCCTGCGTCAGGACAGCAAAGCCTGGCTGTTTTTCCTGGTCAGCACCGTTGCGTTCGGCATCCTGACCTACATGATCGTCGGCGGTACGCGCGCCAACATCATTATCGCGTTTGCGATCTTCCTGTTTATCGGCATCATTCGCGGCTGGATCTCGCTGTGGATGCTGGCGGCGGCAGGCGTGTTTGGCATTGTGGGGATGTTTTGGCTGGCGCTGAAGCGTTACGGGCTGAACGTGGCCGGAGATGAAGCGTTTTACACCTTTTTGTACCTCACGCGCGACACCTTCTCGCCGTGGGAAAACCTGGCGCTGCTGCTGCAAAACTACGACAAGATCGATTTCCAGGGCTTAGCGCCAATTGTCCGTGATTTCTACGTCTTTATCCCGACGTGGCTGTGGCCAGACCGCCCTGGCGTTGTGCTCAATACGGCGAACTACTTTACCTGGGAAGTGCTGAACAACCATTCGGGCCTGGCGATTTCGCCAACGTTAATTGGCTCACTGGTGGTGATGGGCGGAGCGTGGTTTATCCTGCCGGGTGCCATTGCCGTGGGGCTGATCATTAAGTGGTTCGACTGGCTCTATATGCGCGGTAATGAAGAGACGAACCGCTATAAAGCAGCGATTTTGCACAGTTTCTGTTTTGGTGCCATTTTCAATATGATTGTTCTGGCACGTGAGGGGCTGGATTCGTTTGTCTCACGTGTGGTTTTCTTCATGGTCGTTTTCGGCATCTGCCTGCTGCTGGCCAAACTGTTGTACTGGTTATTTGATAGCGCAGGGCTTGTGCACAGACGCGAGCCACGAGGCAGCACAACGCTGTCGCAAGTCTGAGTAGGAATTTTTATGACTGACACGATTTCCGCGCCGCGCTACGCGCTGCGTGGTCTGCAACTTATTGGCTGGCGCGATATGCAACACGCGCTGGATTACCTGTTCGCAAACGGACAGATGAAATCGGGCACGCTGGTGGCTATCAATGCGGAAAAGATGCTGGCGGTAGAAGATAACGCGGACGTCAAAAGCCTGATTGACGCGGCCGAGTTTAAATACGCAGACGGTATCAGCGTGGTGCGCTCTATCCGTAAAAAGTATCCTGGTGCTAATGTTTCCCGCGTGGCGGGAGCCGATCTCTGGGAAGAATTAATGGCGCGTGCCGGTGCAGAAGGAACACCTGTCTTCCTGATTGGTGGTAAACCAGATGTGCTGGCGCAGACGGAACAAAAGCTGCGCAGCCAGTGGAATGTTAACATCGTGGGCAGCCAGGACGGTTATTTCAAACCCGAAGATCGACAGGCACTGTTTGAACGCGTGCGCGACAGCGGGGCGAAAATTGTCACCGTCGCGATGGGATCTCCGCGTCAGGAGATCCTGATGCGCGATTGCCGCCAGGTCTGCCCGGATGCGCTCTACATGGGCGTTGGTGGCACCTACGACGTCTTTACCGGCCACGTAAAGCGTGCGCCTAAAGTCTGGCAAAACCTGGGGCTGGAGTGGCTGTATCGTCTGTTATCTCAACCGTCGCGTATTAAACGCCAGATCCGCCTGCTGCGCTACCTCACCTGGCATTACACCGGGCAGATGTAATCAAAATGTAGCGCGATATGCTATTCGCGCTGCAACTCTCCTGCAAAACTGCTGCGTTTATGTGCAATGCATTCATTTTTTTAATGCATCGTTTGCCATTTGGCAGAATTTAAGAAACCATTCCCACCGTATTTCAGTACCCCAAAAAATAATAACCGGCAGAAGTCGGGAAACAGCAAACACAACCGAGGATTTATGGCAGAGAAAAAACCGGAGCTACAGCGTGGGCTGGAAGCTCGACACATTGAATTGATCGCGCTGGGCGGCACTATCGGTGTTGGCCTGTTTATGGGTTCCGCAAGTACGCTTAAGTGGGCAGGTCCTTCCGTATTACTGGCGTATATTATCGCCGGGCTGTTCGTCTTCTTCATTATGCGTTCGATGGGGGAAATGCTCTTCCTGGAGCCGGTAACCGGCTCCTTCGCCGTTTACGCGCACCGTTACATGAGCCCATTTTTTGGCTATCTCACCGCCTGGTCGTACTGGTTTATGTGGATGGCGGTGGGTATCTCGGAGATCACCGCGATAGGGGTCTACGTGCAGTTCTGGTTCCCGGATATGGTTCAGTGGATACCGGCGCTTATCGCCGTGGGGCTGGTGGCGCTGGCAAACCTTGCCGCCGTGCGTTTGTACGGTGAAATCGAATTCTGGTTCGCGATGATTAAAGTCACCACCATTATCGTGATGATTGTTGTCGGGCTGGGCGTGATTTTCTTTGGCTTTGGCAACGGCGGGCACGCTATCGGTTTTGGCAATCTGACAGATCATGGCGGCTTCTTCGCCGGTGGCTGGAAAGGTTTCCTGACGGCGCTGTGTATCGTTGTCGCGTCTTATCAGGGCGTTGAACTGATTGGTATCACTGCCGGGGAAGCGAAAAATCCGCAAGTCACGCTGCGTAGCGCAGTTGGCAAAGTATTGTGGCGTATCCTGATTTTCTACGTGGGCGCGATCTTCGTTATCGTGACCATCTTCCCGTGGAATGAAATCGGCACCACCGGCAGCCCGTTTGTCTTAACCTTCGCGAAGATTGGTATCACGGCAGCGGCAGGTATTATTAACTTCGTGGTGCTGACGGCAGCTCTCTCTGGTTGTAACAGCGGGATGTACAGCTGTGGCCGTATGCTCTACGCGCTCTCTAAAAATAACCAACTGCCAGCAGCGATGAGTAAAGTCTCCCGCGCGGGCGTACCGGTGGCAGGCGTGGCGGTGTCGATTGCGATCCTGCTGGTCGGCTCTTGCCTGAACTACATTATTCCTAATCCGCAGCGTGTGTTTGTCTATGTCTACAGCGCCAGCGTGCTGCCGGGGATGATCCCGTGGTTTGTGATTCTGATTAGCCAGCTGCGTTTCCGCCATGCGCACAAAAAAGCGATTGCCAGCCATCCGTTTCGCTCCATTCTTTTCCCGTATGCGAACTATTTAACGATGGCGTTCCTGATTTGCGTATTAATCGGAATGTACTTTAATGAAGATACCCGCATGTCGCTGTTTGTCGGGATGATCTTCCTGGCTGCGGTCACGGCAGCGTATAAACTTTTTGGCCTGGGTCGCCATGCCACCACGCAGAAAGTGGAGGATTAAACGGCAAAATGTGCAAACCATAACCAAACGCGCATTTTTTTCAAAAAAGCACTAGACAGCGGGGTCGGAGGTACGTAATATCCAGCCCCGCAACGGCGCTAAGCGCCCGTAGCTCAGCTGGATAGAGCGCTGCCCTCCGGAGGCAGAGGTCTCAGGTTCGAATCCTGTCGGGCGCGCCATTTTAGTCCCGGCGCTAGAGCTGCGGTGGTCTGAGAAGTAGTCAGTACCGCGTGAAAGAATACAGTGGTGGCTATAGCTCAGTTGGTAGAGCCCTGGATTGTGATTCCAGTTGTCGTGGGTTCGAATCCCATTAGCCACCCCATTATTGAAAGAGTTGTGAATTGCGAAGGTGGCGGAATTGGTAGACGCGCTAGCTTCAGGTGTTAGTGTTCTTACGGACGTGGGGGTTCAAGTCCCCCCCCTCGCACCACGACTTTTTAATGAATTGAACTAAAAATTCAAAAAAGCAGTACATCGGCGAGTAGCGCAGCTTGGTAGCGCAACTGGTTTGGGACCAGTGGGTCGGAGGTTCGAATCCTCTCTCGCCGACCAATTTTGAACCCCGCTTCGGCGGGGTTTTTTGTTTTCTGCTGTTCCCTCTCCTGTAGTCTTATCCCGACAACCATCTCCTTTTTTGTCGCGTTTCAGCGACATATAACCTATTGATATATCTGTATTTAGTGTGTGACTGATATTGTTGTCGCTTCCAGGCGACAGATGATCACATTTTCGGGTTCCGGCAGAGGCTTCAGGCGAGCCTTAACGACAAAATTTCCTTTTATCTTAAAATGTTGCGCGATGTAAAAGTTCTGCGTGTCATGTTGGCACGTAACGTGCAATAATATACGCGTAGATGCTCATTCCATCTCTTATGTTCGCCTTAGTGCCTCATAAACTCAGGAATGACGCAGAGCCGTTTACGGTGCTTATCGTCCACTGACAGATGTCGCTTCGGCCTCATCAAACACCATGGACACAACGTTGAGTGAAGCACCAAATATGTTGTCATACAGACCTGTTTTAACGCCTGCTTTTATAGCAGGCGTTTTTTTATGTTTTAGCCACGAAAACGCGTCATCACCAGCGCAACGAAAAGCAGCGCGACGCCAGAGACTACATACAGCGCATGAAGTGCCCCTAGCATCGTCGTCGTCATTGCTGCGAGACCAGTAAAGAGAGAAGCGCTAAGCGTCTGCCAGCGCCAGGCTTTACTGCTTGCAGCCGGGATCTGTGCGATCTGAAAGCTACTAAGCACGCCAAACGTACCTGCCGCAAACACAATATTCGACGCCAGATGGGCAATAAAGATCATTCCCAGTGCAGGCGCAATCCATCCGGACAACAACGGAAGCACTCCGTAAGCAGCCAGAAAGACACTAAGGCAGGCCATCAGTAGGGGAGGTTGCGTAGCAATACGCGTCAGACTATCTCTCTTGAGCAACATCGGTCCGCAAAGTTGCCCCATATTTCTGGCGAAAAGCAGGGGTAGCGCAAGTTCCGCGGCATTCTCAGGCTGGAATTGCTGTGCCAGGGCGGGAAGTAATGCCATTGCCGGTGAGCCAACGGCTGCCAGCCCAGGCAAAATGAGCAGACTGCGTTTTTGCCGTAGAGTTAACGTCTGCCAGCGTAACGCTACCGGCTCGTGAAAATCTGCGGGTAGCGGTATCGTCGGTGCAGTAAATTCCCGCCCCGCCAGCCGTAGCATCAACAACGATCCCAGAAAACTGGCGGCATCAATAGCCAGCAAACCGGTTACCGACATTTTTTGGAACAGCACGACACCCAACCCGGTTCCTAAAAGTACTTGAGAAGCAAATATCAGATTCTCCAGACAGGTTGCAGCAGGCAGTTCTCCTTCACTGAGCCCACGTTTAAACAGCAGCGTTAGCGCAGGCCAACTCATCCCACTCAATAACGCCTCTGCGGATTGCACGGCAAGCAGGGCAGGAATGCTGTGATAATGTACGCCGAGCAAAGGAAAGAGCAGTGCGACTAAACCCAGTAATTCGGTGATTATCAGCAGGGATATCGGGGAAAACTGCTGGCATAGCCTCTCGCCAATTACGCTGCCGATAAATCCCGGAACCGTAGCCAAAAGAAATGCGAGAGTGAGCAGTAGCGGTGGCGCATCCCATTGTAGCAGTAAGCCGAAAACAACAACCTGGGTTAAGCCGTTCCCCAGCGACGAAAAGATAAAAGCGCAGGCAAGAAGGCGCAGCCAACGATGGCAGCGAAGTGCTTCAAAAAGCGCATATAAAAGCGAGTTCATGAAGATTTCCTTTCAAAAACGATTTATTCCACGCAGCAGAAGAGGCGTGTACGAAAAAAAGTTAATGAAAAGACATCTTTACATTGGCGGGTTCGTTTCCTGATGAAGATACAACGAATGTAGCAGGGGAAGGGCGATAAAAAAAGGAGGCCTTTAGGCCTCCTTCACGATTACTGTTGGGTGTTATTATTTTGCAACGTCAGCAGTAACCCGTCTCGCCGCATGGCTGCGGCCTCTTCTGGTTTATGCTGCTTGTCCAGTGAATCGGCAAGCCAGGCGTAGTCAAACGCGTCGGGGCGCTGTTTCAGCGCGGCGCGGAAGGCGAGGCTCGCCTCCTGCCATTCACCGTGCTTCATCAGCGACTGGCCCAGCGTGCTCCACAGCAGCGGGCGGTCGCCCACGGTTTTGATCTGCTGGCGCAGCGCTTTTTCGATTTGCTCAGGATTATTGGTTTTCAGACGCGGGATCACCAGCACCAGGCGGTCATCGTACTGGCGCTTAAGGCCATCAAGGATAATTTCCTGCGCCGTGTCATGGTCGTCACATTCAATCAGATGTTCCGCCATCGCCACCTGCAGTGGAACCTGCTGGCGTGTTTTACGGCTCTGATTTTTCCACCAGGTTTTCAGGCCGTCGCTGCCCAGATCGGCACGCGCCTGATCCATCAAGCCAATCCATGCCATACGCTGAAGCTCGTCACGATGTTCATCGTCACCGACATCGGCTTTCGCCATTGAAGGAATGATGTCCAGCAGCGAGCCCCAGGCACCGGTACGAATGTAAGCCTGTTCAGCAAGACGCAGCACTTCCGGGTGACGCGGGGTAATTTCCAGCAGACGGTCAATGCCGTGGCGCGCCGCGTGATTTTCATTACGCGCCAGCTGCAGGCGAACGCGGGTGATTTCCACCGGAATCGGATCTTTCGGTGAAAGCTCAGACGCGCGCTCCAGATGCTGATTGGCGCGAGCTTCATCCCCACGCTGCTGCGCGGCTTCAGCGGCCAGCAGGTAGTTCACCACCGGCTGTTCAGCGTGGTCGGCATTTTTCGACATCAGCTTCTCAACCTGCTGATAATCCCCTTCGGCCAGCTTCAGCAGCGCCTGCTCGGTCTGCTTACGGGCGCGACGACGTTTACGGCCAACGAACCAGCCGCGGGTGTGCGCCCCGGTGCGGAAGATGCGACGCAGGAGCCATTCCACAGCAAACAGCACCACAACGCCGAGGATCAGGACGATCACCAGGCCCGTCACGCTGGTTTCGATATTGTAGTTATCGGTCTGGATCAGAACGTAGCCCTGATGGCCAGCAAGCATTGGCCCCAGAACGATCCCGGCGATCAGCAATAAGAAGAGTAAAAGCACTTTCAACATGATTACTCTCCTTGTGGCGCGCTTTCGGGCGCTGGCGCGGCGGCAGGGGCATCGGCGTTCGGCTCTGCCGGTACGCCGGGTTGCGCCAGAAGATTACGCACACGCGTCTGCATCAGCTTTTCCAGAATAGGTTGGCTGGCCAGTTTATCCGGCACGTTCATGGTGATGTTTTGTTGGCTCAGCTTATCAATGTCATCGAGGAACGCGGTGGTGGTTGCGTCATCGGTGTTGTAGTAAGCACGTACCCACGTAGAGACGTTATCCAGCGCCTGTTTGTAGGTCTCTTCCTGATGACGTGGCACGGCCTGGGCGGCAACCAGCAGGCGGGAGCGAATATTTTCGCGCAGATAGACATCCTGGTTTGGCGCTAACAGCGGCACAGCGGTCTCGTCGCGACGGCGGATAGTGATGAAGCTGTCCATAAAGTTCTGCCAGCTTTTTTGCAGGTTGATGCGCCACTCGCTGAGCGAGCTGGAAAGCTCAGTACCGTCAGAATCCATCGGGGAGTCGTCGTCGTTATTATCCGCAAGCTGCAGGTTATCAATCTGGTTCGAGAGCTGGTTAACCTTGAGGATGATACCGTCGTAATCCACCTGCGAAACCGCAGACAGGCTGGCGATATCTTCGGTAATCGCGCGGCGAGCATTGATCAGGCTCGGGTCGTTCATGTCTGCCAGGCTTGCATCGGCGCTTTTCAGCAGCGCGGCGGCGGTGGTGACGTCCTGATCGCTCCAGAGCTTACGTCCGGCCAGTTTCACCAGAAAATCAGCCTGAGAGAGGAGCCAGGTTTTGGCATCTGTACCGGAAATGGTCGCCACTTTTTGCTGTACGTCGCCAAGCTGTTTGGTCAACGCTTCCTGCTTGCTGTTCGCGTCGGCAAGTGCGGCAGCCTGCTGTTTAATTACGCTTTCCAGCTCGGATTTTTGTGTTTCCTGCGCTTTTTGCAGCGCGGTGATTTGGTTTACCAGCGCGTCGCTGGTGGCCGTCTGATTGGTGCCCTGCTTCTTCACCAGCCCATACAGGCTAACGCCTGCGGCCAGCGCAATCGCGATGGCAATCACGCTCAGCGTGAGGCTGGTTTTATTGCTGCCGTTTTTCTTCTCAGCGGTTTTCTCAGTCGTCTCTGGCTGTGGTGTGGTATCCACAGTCTCCCTGGTCTCTTCAACCACGGCGGAGGATTTTTCGTGTTCCGTCATTATGGCTTCCCATTTGAGAGTTATTGTAATGCGCGCAGCAGCGCATCGTTGTCGGCGTTATCAGCGATCCGAATATCTTGCCAGCCCAGTTCCTGGGCGTGGTTCGCCAGACGCTCACTGACGACCAGAAGCCGACAGCGGAGTAACCAGTTTTCACGATACCATTGCGGAATAAGCGACCAAAGCTGTTGCAACATTTCACCACTGGTGACCACCAGCGTGTTGATGCCGCGCGTGTGCCAGCGCATTGCCTCTTCCGCACCATCATAATGTTTTGCACAACGCTGATAGCATTCGCAGAACGTGACGTCAGCGCCACGTTCCCGCAGCGTTTCGCCCAGCAGTTCGCGCCCGCCGTTACCGCGTAAAATCAGCGCACGCTTTCCGGCAATAGTTTGTAATTCAGGTAATTGTAGCAAGACTTCGCTAATTTCCCGATCTAACGGGTAGCGAACGTCGATCCCGCTGGCGGTATGCAATGCCAGCGCCGTAGTGCGCCCGATAGCAAAATAGCGGGGGGGCGTTGGCCAGCTAAGCCCTTGTTGCTGTAGCTGCGCATGGGCAAACTCCACGGCATGTTGCGACAGCGCAAAGAGTAAATCGCCTTCCTGCAGAGTATTCATATGGGCGGCGAGTGAGGACAACTGCCGACCGGGGGAGAATTCAATCAACGGAAAACTCCAGGCCACCTGCCCCAGTGCGCGCAGACGGCTCACTAATTGCTCTCCTGCGGGAGAAGGGCGGGTGACGAGAATACTCATGCAGGGGGTTCTCCGTTATAAACTTCGGCCAGAATTTCACGCGCGCCGTTATTCAGTAGCTCTTCCGCCAGCGACACGCCAAGCTGTTCGGCATCTTGCGGCTTGCCGCGGCGTTCCCCGCGCACCATCTGTGAACCGTCCGGTGCGCCAACCAGCGCACGCAGCCACAGCTCGCCGTCTGTCAATTCAGCATAGCTACCAATCGGCACCTGACAGCCCCCTTCGAGGCGGGTATTCATCGCGCGTTCAGCTTTTACGCGGATGGCGGTCTCGTCATGATTCAGCGGAGCAAGCAGGTCACGGGTACGGGCATCATCCAGACGGCATTCAATACCGACGGCTCCCTGGCCCACGGCCGGGAGAGACAGCTCCGGTGGCAGCGCCACGCGAATGCGTGACTCCAGCCCCAGACGTTTCAGGCCCGCAACGGCGAGGATAATGGCGTCGTAATCACCGTTATCCAGCTTGCCGAGTCGCGTGCCCACGTTACCGCGCAGCGATCGGATGACCAGGTCCGGACGGCGTTCAGCCAACTGGCACTGGCGGCGTAAACTTGACGTGCCAACCACGCTGCCTTCCGGCAACGCATCGAGCGAGTCATACTGGTTGGAGACAAACGCGTCGCGCGGATCTTCGCGCTCGCAGATCGTTACCAGCCCCAGCCCTTCCGGGAACTCAACGGGCACATCCTTCATCGAGTGCACGGCGATATCGGCGCGGTTTTCAAGCAGTGCCAGTTCCAGCTCTTTGACAAACAAGCCCTTTCCGCCAACTTTCGCCAGTGGCGTATCAAGGATCACATCGCCGCGCGTGACCATCGGCACCAGCTCGACGCGTAATCCTGAGTGGCAGGCTTCAAGGCGCTGCTTAACATAATGTGCCTGCCAGAGCGCAAGAGGGCTTTGGCGTGTGGCAATTCTCAAAACATTGTCTAACATGCTTGTTACCGTCATTATCAATCGCTAACCATCCTAACATTGTTGACTCCCGGATGGCAGTTTTACGGTTGATGAAGAAAGAGAGGGAAAGGGCGGCGCGATAGTCGGCCACAGCCGTATTCAGGAATTTACATGTAAAGAACGATGCTACACTTGTATGTAGCGCATCTTTCTTTACGGTCAATCGGCAAGGTGTTAAATTGATCACGTTTTAGACCATTTTTTCGTCTGTACCACCATAAAGATAAGGGCGAAAAAGGGTAACGGTTATCTTTTTGAAATACTGCGGGTCCACCGTTATTCGTTTTTTGAATAACTTGTGCCACCCGGAAACATCAGGCGATACGTCTTGTACCTCTATATTGAGACTTTAAAACAGAGACTGGATGCCATAAATCAACTGCGTGTGGATCGCGCGCTTGCTGCCATGGGGCCTGCTTTCCAGCAGGTTTACAGTCTGCTGCCGACTTTATTGCACTATCACCACCCGCTGATGCCGGGTTACCTCGATGGTAACGTTCCCCAGGGCATCTGCCTTTTCACGCCTGATGAAACCCAACAGCATTATCTGAACGAGCTGGAACTCTACCGTGGCATGCCGCCACAGGAATCCCCGAAAGGCGAATTGCCGATCACCGGCGTTTACACCATGGGAAGTACCTCATCGGTAGGGCAAAGCTGTTCCTCTGACCTGGATATCTGGGTCTGCCATCAATCCTGGCTCGATAACGAAGAGCGCCAGCTGTTGCAGCGTAAATGCAGCCTGCTGGAGAGCTGGGCGGCCTCGCTCGGTGTGGAAGTGAGCTTCTTCCTGATTGATGAAAACCGTTTCCGCCATAACGAAAGCGGCAGTCTCGGTGGCGAAGACTGTGGCTCGACTCAGCACATCTTATTGCTGGATGAATTTTACCGTACCGCTGTTCGCCTCGCCGGGAAGCGTATTCTGTGGAATATGGTGCCGTGCGATGAAGAAGAGCATTACGATGATTACGTCATGTCGCTCTATTCGCAGGGCGTACTGACGCCAAACGAATGGCTGGATCTCGGCGGGCTTAGCTCCTTGTCCGCAGAAGAGTATTTTGGCGCGAGCCTCTGGCAGCTCTACAAGAGTATCGACTCACCGTATAAAGCGGTGCTGAAAACGCTGCTGCTCGAAGCCTACTCCTGGGAATACCCGACGCCGCGCCTGCTGGCGAAAGATATCAAGCAGCGTCTGCACGACGGGGAGATTGTCTCCTACGGGCTGGATGCCTACTGCATGATGCTGGAACGCGTCACCGAATACCTAAAAGCCATTGATGACACCACGCGTCTCGACCTGGTGCGTCGATGTTTTTATCTCAAAGTCTGTGAGAAGTTGAGCCGTGAACGCGCTTGCGTTGGCTGGCGTCGCGAAGTGGTCAGTCAGTTAGTCAAAGAGTGGGGATGGGACGACGAACGCTTGTCCATGCTCGACAACCGCGCCAACTGGAAAATCGATCAGGTGCGTGAAGCGCACAATGAACTGCTCGACGCGATGATGCAAAGCTACCGTAACCTGATCCGCTTTGCCCGCCGTAACAACCTCAGCGTTTCCGCCAGCCCGCAGGATATCGGTGTCCTGACCCGTAAACTGTACGCCGCATTTGAAGCGCTGCCGGGTAAAGTTACCCTGGTGAACCCGCAAATTTCACCAGACCTGTCAGAACCCAACCTGACCTTTATCTATGTGCCACCGGGCCGCGCGAATCGCACCGGATGGTATCTCTACAACCGTGCGCCAAGCATGGACTCGATCATCAGCCATCAGCCGCTGGAATATAACCGTTACCTGAACAAGCTGGTGGCCTGGGCCTGGTTTAATGGCCTGTTGACCTCGCGCACTCGCCTGTTTATCAAAGGCAACGAGGTGGTGGATTTAGCCAAGCTGCAGGAAATGGTGGCGGATGTTTCGCACCACTTCCCGCTGCGTCTGCCTGCGCCGACGCCAAAAGCGCTCTACAGCCCGTGCGAGATCCGCCATCTGGCGATCATCGTCAACCTGGAGTACGACCCGACGGCGGCCTTCCGCAATCAGGTGGTTCATTTTGATTTCCGCAAGCTGGACGTCTTCAGCTTTGGCGAGCAGCAAAACTGCCTGGTGGGCAGCGTCGACCTGCTGTACCGCAACTCGTGGAACGAAGTGCGTACCCTGCACTTCAACGGCGAGCAGGCGATGATCGAAGCGCTGAAAACGATTCTCGGCAAGATGCACCAGGACGCCGCGCCGCCGGACAGCGTCGACGTGTTCTGCTACAGCCAGCACCTGCGCGGTTTGATTCGTACCCGCGTGCAGCAACTGGTTTCTGAGTGCATTGAACTGCGTCTTTCCAGTACCCGGAATGAAACCGGACGCTTTAAGGCGCTGCGCGTCTCAGGCCAGACCTGGGGCCTGTTCTTCGAGCGCCTGAATGTGTCGGTACAGAAGCTGGAAAACGCCATTGAGTTCTACGGCGCGATTTCACACAACAAGCTGCATGGTCTGTCTGTTCAGGTGGAAACTAACCACGTCAAACTGCCGCAGGTAGTGGATGGCTTTGCGAGTGAAGGGATTATTCAGTTCTTCTTCGAAGAGTCGGGCGATGATGCCGGTTTCAACATCTACATTCTGGATGAGACCAACCGCGCCGAGGTGTATCACCACTGTGAAGGCAGTAAAGAGGAACTGGTGCGTGACGTCAGCCGCTTCTATTCGTCGTCACACGACCGCTTTACCTACGGTTCGAGCTTTATCAACTTCAACCTGCCGCAGTTCTACCAGATTGTGAACGTCGACGGGCGTGCACAGGTGATCCCGTTCCGTACTCAGGCGATAGCGCCAGCGGTGCCAGCGAGCCAGGATACTGCACCGCTGTTGCAGCAGTATTTCTCCTGATTTTTCAGCCGGGTGGCGCTGGCGCTTACCCGGCCTACGGCCCGAGTCGCTGTTGCCGGGTGGCGCTCATGCTTACCCGGCCTACGGTTCGAGTCGCTGTTGCCGGGTGGCGCTCATGCTTACCCGGCCTACGGTTCGAGCCGTTGTAGGCCCGGTAAGGCGTCGCCGCCACCGGGCAACAAGACTACCTGAAACTAACTGCCTCACCTGCCTGCGCCGTGGCCGCCTGCTCCAGCAAATCCCAGAACGTTTCGCCGCTACGGTCGCAAATCCACTCGTCACCCTTCAGATCGAAGTGATAGCCGCCCTGTTTCGCTGCCAGCCACACCTGGTGAAGCGGCTCCTGACGGTTGATAATAATTTTGCTGCCGTTTTCGAAGCTCAGGGTCAGGATGCCGCCGTTGATTTCACAATCGATATCGCTGTCGCCGTCCCAGTCGTCGAGACGTTCTTCAATGGTCATCCACAGGGTGTCGGCAAGGCGATGGAATTCACTGTCGTTCATGGTTTTGTTCCTGTTTTTCGTGATGGCGGCAGTATAACGCTAAATAATTCCCGTTGCAGGAAAGCGGCAAACTCTTGCTTTTGTGTCTTCTCCTGCGATGATAGAAACAGATTTGAACTTACGGGCAACAACTAATGAAAAACGTTTTCCGAACGCTTGCCGTTCTCATCACTCTGTTTAGCCTGACTGGCTGTGGACTGAAGGGACCGCTTTACTTCCCGCCAGCGGATAAAACCGCACCGCCACCAACGAAACCTGTACAAAGCGGTATTGAGTCTTCGACGCCGGACACGAACGATCGTGGCGACAATGGCGGCCCAACCCAGGTGAATTACTGACAATTACGTTCTGTACCCGCGCAATGGAGCAAATAATGCAGTTCTCTAAAATGCATGGCCTTGGCAACGACTTTATGGTCGTCGACGCGGTAACGCAGAATGTCTTTTTCTCCCCTGAGCTAATCCGTCGCCTGGCGGACCGGCATCTGGGCGTGGGGTTTGATCAGCTGCTGGTGGTTGAACCCCCTTACGATCCTGACCTTGATTTCCACTACCGCATCTTTAATGCAGACGGCAGTGAAGTCTCCCAGTGCGGTAACGGCGCGCGCTGTTTTGCCCGCTTTGTTCGCCTGAAAGGGCTGACCAACAAGCGTGATATCCGCGTCAGCACCGCGAATGGCCGTATGGTGCTCAGCGTCACCGATGACGAACTGGTGCGCGTGAATATGGGCGAGCCGAACTTTGAGCCGTCCTCCGTGCCGTTTCGCGCAAACAAAGCGGAAAAGACCTATATTATGCGTGCGGCCGAGCAGACAGTATTGTGCGGCGTCGTCTCGATGGGTAACCCGCACTGCGTGATTCAGGTTGATGATGTCGATACTGCTGCGGTCGAAGCCCTCGGTCCGGTGCTGGAAGGCCACGAACGTTTCCCGGAGCGGGCAAATATCGGCTTCATGCAGGTGGTGAAGCGTGAGCACATCCGCCTGCGGGTTTACGAGCGCGGCGCGGGCGAAACGCAGGCCTGCGGAAGCGGTGCCTGTGCTGCCGTGGCGGTAGGCATCTCCCAGGGGTTACTGGCAGAAGAGGTTCGCGTGGAATTACCAGGCGGGCGTCTTGATATCGCCTGGAAAGGACCGGGTCATCCACTGTATATGACTGGCCCGGCGGCACATGTTTATGACGGGTTTATCCATCTATGAAACAACCAGGGGAAGAACTGCAGGAAACAGTGACGGAACTGGACGACAGAGCTGTTGTTGATTACCTGCTGAACAATCCTGAGTTTTTTATCCGCAATGCACGCGTCGTCGAACAGATGCGCGTGCCGCATCCGGTTCGCGAAACCGTGTCGCTGGTCGAATGGCACATGGCACGCTCGCGCAAGCATATCAATCAGCTCGAAGAGAACATGACGCTGCTGATGGAGCAGGCCAACAATAATGAAAGCCTGTTCTATCGGCTGTTGCATCTGCAGGCGCGTCTGGCTTCGGCGCACAGCCTTGACGAGTTTCTCAGCCGTTTCCACCGCTGGGCGCGTGAGCTGGGTCTGGCAGGTGCGACGATTCGTCTCTTCCCTGACCGCTGGCGCATTAACGCGCCGTCCAGTTTTACCCACCTGGCGCTGAGCCGTCAGGCATTTGAGCCACTGCGTATCCAGCGTCTGGGACATGAGCACCACTATCTGGGGCCGTTGAATGGACCCGAGCTGCTGGTGGTGTTGCCGGAAGCCAAAGCGATTGGCTCGGTGGCGATGTCGCTGATGGGGCGCGACGGCGATCTGGGCGTGATGTTATTCACCAGTCGCGACGCGCATCATTATGAGCAGGGGCAAGGCACGCACCTGCTGCAGGAGCTTGCCCTGATGCTGCCTGAGCTGCTGGAGCGCTGGATTGAGCGCGTATGACGGACGAATTACTCGGCACTGACGTCACGCGCTTTCTGCGCTATCTGGGCGTTGAACGTCAGTTAAGCCCCATTACGTTGCTGAACTATCAGCGTCAGCTTGATGCCATCATGCAGATTGCCGACGAGATCGGCCTGAAAAGCTGGCAACACTGTGACGCTGCCACGGTACGCGGGTTCGTTGTGCGTAGCCGTAAAAAAAACTTAAGCCCGGCCAGCCTTGCGCTCAGGCTCTCTGCGCTGCGCAGTTTCTTCGACTGGCTGGTGAGCCAGGGGCGTTTAAAAGCCAACCCGGCGAAAGGTATCGCCACGCCAAAAGCCCCGCGCCATCTGCCTAAAAATATCGACGTCGACGACGTAAACCGCCTGCTGGATATCGATCTTAACGATCCGCTGGCCGTGCGCGACCGCGCCATGCTGGAGGTGATGTACGGAGCCGGGCTGCGTTTGTCTGAACTGGTGAACCTCGACGTAAAACACCTCGATCTGGAATCCGGCGAAGTGTGGGTGATGGGTAAGGGCAGCAAAGAGCGCCGCCTGCCGATTGGCCGCAACGCCGTCGCCTGGATTGAGCACTGGCTTGACCTGCGTGGGCTGTTTGGTGCAGAAGAAAACGCGCTGTTCCTGTCGAAACTCGGCAAGCGGATTTCCGCGCGTAACGTGCAGAAGCGTTTTGCAGAGTGGGGCATCAGGCAGGGGCTGAACAGCCACGTTCATCCGCACAAACTGCGCCACTCGTTTGCGACGCACATGCTGGAATCAAGCAGCGACCTGCGCGGTGTGCAGGAGCTTCTCGGCCATGCGAATCTGTCGACCACTCAAATTTACACCCACTTAGACTTTCAACACCTTGCCTCGGTGTATGACGCGGCGCATCCACGCGCCAAACGGGGGAAATAATGCGTTTTTACCGCCCACTCGGTCAGATCTCAGCCCTGACGTTTGACCTTGATGACACCCTTTATGACAACCGCCCGGTGATCCTGCGTACTGAACAAGAATCGCTGGCGTTTGTGCAGAATTATCATCCTGCATTGAAAACATTGCAGAACAAAGATTTTCAGCAACTGCGTCAGTCCCTGCGGGAGACCGAGCCGGAGATTTATCACGATGTCACCGAATGGCGTCGCCGCGCGGTGGAACAGGCGATGCTTAACGTCGGCCTGAGCGCGCGCGAGGCGGCCATTGGTGCGGAAGCGTCGATGGAGAACTTCGCCAAATGGCGCAGCCGCATTGACGTGCCGCAGGAGACGCACGATATGCTGGCAAAACTGGCGGATAAGTGGCCGCTGGTGGCGATCACCAACGGCAATGCCCAGCCTGAACTGTTTGGTCTTGGCGATTACTTTGAGTTCGTGCTGCGCGCGGGCCCGCACGGGCGTTCGAAGCCATTCAGCGACATGTATCACCTGGCGGCAGAAAAACTGGATTTGCCTCTCGGCGAGATCCTGCACGTGGGCGATGACCTGACCACGGACGTGGCCGGGGCGATCCGCTGCGGCATGCAGGCCTGCTGGATCAAGCCGGAAAACGCTGACCTGATGATAACCCCCGACAGCCGTCTTCTGCCGCACGTGGAAATTTCACGGTTGGCATCCCTCACGACGCTGATATAATCATCAATTGTTCTGTATAAATTAACAGGGTTTTGGCGAATGAAAACATTCGCCTGCCCGACATGACGTGACGGTGCCAATGGACGTTTCTTACCTGCTCGACAGCCTTAATGACAAACAGCGTGACGCGGTTGCCGCCTCGCGCACCAACATGCTGGTGCTGGCTGGAGCGGGCAGTGGTAAGACGCGCGTGCTGGTTCACCGTATCGCCTGGCTGCAGAGCGTGGAAAACTGCTCGCCGTACTCCATCATGGCGGTGACGTTTACCAACAAGGCGGCGGCAGAAATGCGCCACCGTATCGCACAGCTGATGGGCACCAGCCAGGGCGGCATGTGGGTTGGCACCTTCCACGGTCTGGCGCACCGTCTGTTGCGCGCGCACCATATGGACGCCAACCTGCCGCAGGATTTCCAGATCCTCGACAGCGAAGATCAGCTCCGTCTGCTGAAGCGCCTGATCAAGGCGATGAACCTCGACGAGAAGCAGTGGCCGCCGCGTCAGGCGATGTGGTACATCAACGGCCAGAAAGATGAAGGGCTGCGCCCGCATCATATTCAGAGCTTCGGTAACCCGGTCGAGCAGACCTGGCAGAATGTCTATAAGGCCTACCAGGAAGCGTGCGATCGCGCCGGTCTGGTGGATTTCGCCGAGCTGCTGCTGCGCGCGCACGAGCTGTGGCTCAACAAGCCGCACATTCTGCAGCACTACCGCGAACGCTTCACTAATATCCTGGTGGACGAATTCCAGGATACCAACAACATTCAGTACGCGTGGGTCCGCCTGCTGGCCGGTGATACCAGCAAGGTGATGATCGTGGGCGATGACGACCAGTCCATCTACGGCTGGCGTGGTGCGCAGGTGGAAAATATCCAGCGCTTCCTTAACGATTTCCCCGGTGCGCAGACCATCCGTCTGGAGCAGAACTACCGTTCAACCAGCAACATTCTGAGCGCGGCCAACGCCCTGATTGAAAACAACAACGGGCGTCTGGGGAAAAAGCTCTGGACCGACGGCGTCGACGGCGAGCCTATCTCTATCTACTGCGCGTTCAACGAGCTCGACGAAGCGCGTTTTGTGGTGAACCGCATTAAAACCTGGCAGGACAACGGCGGCGCGCTGGAGCAGTGCGCCATTCTCTATCGCAGCAACGCCCAGTCGCGCGTGCTGGAAGAGGCGTTGCTGCAGGTGAGCATGCCGTACCGCATTTATGGCGGTATGCGCTTCTTCGAACGTCAGGAGATCAAAGATGCGCTCTCGTATCTGCGCCTGATTGCCAACCGTAACGACGACGCCGCGTTTGAGCGCGTGGTCAATACGCCAACCCGTGGCATTGGTGACCGAACGCTGGACGTGGTCCGTCAGGCATCCCGCGACCGTCAGCTTACGCTGTGGCAGGCATGCCGTGAGCTATTGCAGGAAAAAGCCCTCGCCGGACGTGCCGCCAGCGCCTTGCAGCGCTTCCTTGAGTTAATTGACGCGCTGGCGCAGGAAACGGCCGACATGCCGCTGCACGTGCAGACCGACCGGGTGATCAAGGACTCCGGCCTGCGCACCATGTACGAGCAGGAAAAGGGCGAGAAGGGCCAGACCCGTATCGAGAACTTAGAGGAACTGGTGACGGCAACGCGCCAGTTCAGCTACAACGAAGAAGACGAAGACCTGATGCCGCTGCAGGCGTTCCTCTCCCACGCCGCGCTGGAAGCGGGCGAAGGGCAGGCGGATACGTGGCAGGATGCGGTACAGCTCATGACGCTGCACTCCGCGAAAGGTCTGGAGTTCCCGCAGGTGTTTATCGTCGGCATGGAAGAGGGGATGTTCCCGAGCCAGATGTCGCTGGATGAAGGCGGACGTCTGGAAGAAGAACGTCGACTGGCCTACGTGGGCGTGACGCGAGCAATGCAAAAGCTGACGCTGACCTACGCCGAAACCCGTCGTCTGTACGGCAAAGAGGTCTATCACCGTCCGTCGCGCTTTATCGGCGAACTGCCGGAAGCGTGCGTGGAAGAGGTACGTCTGCGTGCCAGCATTAGCCGTCCGGTCAGTCATCAGCGCATGGGCGCGCCGATCTCAGAAAACGACACGGGCTACAAACTGGGGCAGCGGGTTCGCCATTCGAAATTTGGTGAAGGTACTATCGTGAATCTGGAAGGAAGCGGTGAGCACAGCCGTTTGCAGGTGGCGTTCCAGGGGCAGGGGATCAAATGGCTGGTGGCTGCCTATGCTAAGCTGGAAACTGTGTAACTTTCAGAAAAATATCATTATTTTGTAATAATCTGCTAGCCTTATACATTGAAGGTCAATTAATGCCCTTCAGCGTTTCGTTGCGTGTTGACGCCACAGTTAATGCTGGCGTAACATGCGCGCACGATTACGCTAAGAGGACATTCGCCTTGGACACACCCAGTAGATACTGGCTCAATTCCCTGTCATCCAGGAACAACTCCTAAGGCTATCTCCCCTTGCTGATGGCCTTAGTGGTTGTCAGCGACTGCATTATTCCCGTCGCGCTGAGTCAGGCTGTTTAATGGTCTGAAACCCAAATTGTTTCTGTGTGCCCACCGAACTGTCCGATATTTTTTGCATTGGGAGTCCCGGTCATGTTGAGCGCATTTCAACTCGAAAATAACCGACTGACTCGGCTTGAAGCCGAAGAGTCACAGCCCCTCATTGATGCCGTATGGGTGGATCTGGTCGAGCCGGACGACGATGAACGCCTTCGCGTACAATCTGAGCTGGGGCAAAGCCTGGCGACCCGTCCAGAACTGGAAGACATCGAAGCATCCGCACGTTTTTTTGAAGATGAAGACGGTCTGCATATTCACTCCTTCTTCTTTTTTGAAGATGCCGAAGACCACGCGGGTAACTCCACCGTGGCGTTTACCATTCGCGATGGCCGCCTGTTTACCCTGCGCGAGCGCGAACTGCCTGCGTTTCGTCTCTACCGCATGCGTGCCCGCAGCCAGGCAATGGTGGACGGCAACGCCTATGAGCTGCTGCTGGATCTGTTTGAAACCAAAATCGAACAGCTGGCGGATGAAATTGAAAATATCTACAGCGATCTGGAAAAGCTGAGCCGCGTGATCATGGAAGGTCATCAGGGCGATGAGTATGACGAAGCGCTCTCTACGCTGGCGGAGCTGGAAGATATCGGCTGGAAGGTGCGTTTGTGTCTGATGGATACCCAGCGCGCGCTGAACTTCCTGGTGCGCAAGGCACGTCTGCCGGGCGGCCAGCTGGAGCAGGCGCGTGAGATCCTGCGCGATATCGAATCCCTGTTACCGCATAACGAATCCCTGTTCCAGAAGGTGAACTTTCTGATGCAGGCGGCGATGGGCTTTATCAACATCGAGCAGAACCGCATTATTAAAATCTTCTCGGTGGTATCTGTGGTGTTCCTGCCGCCGACGCTTGTCGCATCAAGCTACGGGATGAACTTTGAGTTTATGCCGGAACTGAAGTGGAGCTTTGGTTACCCAGGCGCAATTGTCTTTATGATCCTCGCCGGGCTGGCACCGTATCTCTATTTTAAGCGCCGGAACTGGCTGTAAAAATCTGGCGGGTGGCGCTGCGCTTACCCGCCCTACGATCGAATTCCCTCTCCCCGTGGGAGAGGGTTAGGGTGAGGGCAACATCACAGCCCTTTGCGCACCCTGCGCTGGGTATAAATCGCATCCGCGACAAATATCGCCAGCGCCACCCAGATAAACGCGAACGTCACCATCTTATCCATACCGGGTACTTCACCGTAGAACACTACCGCCAGCAGGAACATCAGCGTCGGGCCAATGTACTGGAAGAAGCCGAGCGTGGAGAGACGCAGGCGCGTCGCCGCACCGGTGAAACACAGCAATGGGATGGTTGTCACCACGCCTGCCGCGACCAGCAGCAGGTTCAGGGACCATGGGTTGCTGCCCATATGACTGGTGGCGCTGTCGGCAATACCGAACAGATAAATTGCGGCTACCGGCAGCAGCCACAGGGTTTCGAATAGCATCCCGGTTTGGGCTTCCACCGCAATTTTCTTACGCACCAGACCATAGAACGCAAAGCTGAACGCCAGGCCGAGCGCGATAATCGGCAGCGAGCCGAAGGTCCACAGCTGCACCAGCACGCCACAGAAGGCCAGAACCACCGCCAGCCACTGCATACGACGGAAGCGTTCGCCGAGGAAAATCATCCCCAGTACGATGTTCACCAGCGGGTTAATAAAGTAGCCCAGGCTGGCTTCGAGCATGTGATGGTTATTCACCGCCCAGATAAACAGCAGCCAGTTACCGCCAATCAATACCGCAGAGAGGGCGAGCAGAAACACCTTTTTCGGTGTTTTCAGCAGCGTTTTAACGCCTGACCACTGTCGACTGAGGCTCATCAACGCGATCATAAAGAAAAACGACCAAATCACGCGGTGAGTGAGGATTTCGTCAGCCGGTACGTAAGCGATAAGTTTGAAATATGCTGGCGCAATACCCCAAATAAAATAAGCGGCAAGGGCGAGTAAAACGCCCTGCCGCGTCTGTTTAGCATCCATCGGGAAAATCCGTTACAAAAAAGTGAAGTAATTTTACCCGATTTTATCGCCTCAACCCACCATATAAGTGGCGGTTGCGCTGGCGATATAAACCTGTTCTTCATTGTGCAACTCGACGCGCGCCACGGCCACTTTATTGCCTGCACGCAGCAGGCTGCTGGTGGCGGTAAAGCGATTTCCGCGCCCCGGACGCAGATAATCGACGCGTAAATCAATGGTGCCCATGCGCGAGAGTCGCTGACGCAGTTCGTCTTCATTGATGGTGTCATGGCGCGTCAGCGTACTGCCGACACAGACCAGCCCTGCCGCGACGTCCAGCGCCGACGCAATCACGCCGCCATGCAAGATGCTTTGCGCCCAGTTGCCCACCATCATCGGCTGGTTGTTGAAGCTGAGTTGGGCAAACTCTTTCTCATAACGCTCCAGCTCCAGACCCAGCGCGCGGTTAAACGGCATGTGGTAAACAAAAATCTCTCCCACGAGTTTTAAAACTTCTTCGGCGGTAAGCGTGGCTGACATGAGAAATGGCATCCTTGTTGTTAACAAAATGTTGATTTTATGCTTCGCGACGGAGGATTTCCACTTTCAGAAACGAAGAGGCGGAAGTTGCCGAAGAAGTCTGTAGAATGCACAGACAAAACGATTTATTAAATGTAACAATTTCAGGAGAACACCACCGATGCGGACGTATCTGGGTTGGTTACTGGCGGCGGTTGCGCTGCCCCTCACAGCATATGCGCAGGAAGCCACGGTTAAAGAGGTGCATGATGCGCCCGCCGTTCGCGGTAGCGTCATTGCTAACCTGCTTCAGGAGCATGACAATCCGTTCACGCTCTATCCGTATGACACAAACTACGTGATTTACACCCAGACCAGCGATCTCAATAAAGAGGCGATTAGCTCCTATAACTGGTCTGATAATGCGCGTAAAGATGAGGTGAAGTTCCAGCTCAGTCTCGCGTTCCCATTCTGGCGCGGCATTCTGGGGCCGAACTCTGTGCTTGGCGCGTCTTATACCCAGAAGTCCTGGTGGCAGCTTTCCAACAGCGGAGAGTCTTCACCGTTCCGTGAAACCAACTATGAGCCGCAATTGTTCCTCGGTTTCGCAACGGATTATGAATTTGCTGGCTGGACGCTACGCGACGTTGAAGTCGGTTTTAATCACGATTCCAACGGCCGTTCTGACCCAACCTCGCGTAGCTGGAACCGCGCCTACACGCGCCTGATGGCGCAGAACGGCAATTTCATGGTGGAAGTGAAGCCGTGGTATGTGTTGGGCAGCACCGATGACAACCCGGATATCACCAAATACATGGGCTACTACCAGCTCAAAGTGGGCTATCAACTGGGTGATGCGGTGCTGAGCGCGAAAGGCCAGTACAACTGGAACACCGGCTACGGCGGCGCGGAAGTGGGCTTGAGCTACCCGATGACCAAACATGTGCGTATCTACACGCAGGTTTACAGCGGTTACGGCGAGTCGCTGATCGACTACAACTTCAACCAGACCCGTGTCGGTGTTGGCGTGATGTTGAACGATATTTTCTAAGCCGCTCGAATGTTTTTGCGTTAAACGTTGAAGTTTCTCTCTCAGGCGCTGAAAATAGCGCCTGTTTCATTTCTGGCATATGGGGTTAATGTGGCGCAGGCGGAAGTATTGAATCAGGAATCGCTGGCTAAACAGGTTTTGCAGGAAACCTTTGGCTACCAGCAGTTCCGCCCTGGCCAGGAAACCATCATTGAAACCGTGCTGGAAGGCCGCGATTGTCTGGTGGTGATGCCAACCGGCGGCGGGAAATCACTCTGTTATCAGGTGCCCGCGCTGGTGCTTAACGGCCTGACGGTCGTGGTGTCTCCCCTCATTTCCCTGATGAAAGACCAGGTTGACCAGCTGCTCGCTAACGGCGTGGCGGCGGCCTGCCTGAACTCGACGCAGACCCGCGAGCAGCAGCAAGAGGTGATGGCCGGGTGCCGCACCGGGCAGATCCGCCTGCTGTATATCGCGCCAGAACGCCTGATGCTGGATAACTTCCTCGATCACCTGGCGCACTGGAATCCGGTGCTGCTGGCGGTAGATGAAGCGCACTGTATTTCCCAGTGGGGACACGATTTCCGCCCGGAATATGCCGCTCTTGGTCAGCTTCGTCAGCGTTTCCCCGAACTGCCCTTTATGGCGCTTACCGCCACGGCGGATGATACCACGCGACTGGATATCGTTCGTCTGCTGGGGCTGAAAGACCCGCTGATTCAGGTCAGCAGCTTCGACCGCCCAAACATCCGCTATATGTTGATGGAGAAATTCAAGCCGCTGGATCAGCTCTTGCGCTATGTGCAGGAGCAGCGCGGCAAGTCCGGCATTATCTACTGCAACAGCCGTGCGAAGGTGGAAGACACCGCCGCGCGTCTGCAAAACCGTGGCTTCAGCGCCGCCGCCTACCATGCCGGGTTAGAGAACCACATCCGTGCCGACGTGCAGGAGAAATTCCAGCGCGACGACCTGCAAATCGTGGTCGCGACAGTGGCGTTTGGAATGGGCATCAATAAGCCCAACGTGCGCTTTGTGGTGCATTTCGACATCCCGCGCAACATCGAATCCTACTATCAGGAAACCGGCCGCGCCGGGCGTGATGGCCTGCCTGCGGAAGCGATGCTGTTTTACGATCCGGCTGATATGGCGTGGCTGCGCCGCTGTCTTGAGGAAAAACCGCAGGGGCAGTTGCAGGATATCGAGCGCCACAAGCTCAACGCGATGGGCGCGTTTGCCGAAGCACAAACCTGCCGCCGTCTGGTGTTGCTCAACTACTTTGGTGAGGGGCGTCAGGAGCCGTGCGGTAACTGCGATATCTGTCTCGACCCGCCGAAGCAGTACGATGGCCTGATGGACGCGCGTAAAGCGCTCTCGACCATCGGGCGCGTGAACCAGCGCTTCGGGATGGGCTACGTTGTAGAAGTGC
Source organism: Enterobacter oligotrophicus (assembly GCF_009176645.1). Classification (NCBI taxonomy): domain Bacteria; kingdom Pseudomonadati; phylum Pseudomonadota; class Gammaproteobacteria; order Enterobacterales; family Enterobacteriaceae; genus Enterobacter; species Enterobacter oligotrophicus. The sequence goes on along the minus strand of NZ_AP019007.1, from coordinate 2,255,501 downwards.
TGCGCGGTGCCAATAATCAGCGTATCCGCGACATGGGCCACGACAAGCTGCCCGTCTATGGGATTGGCAAAGACCAAAGCCATGAGCACTGGGTGAGTATCATCCGCCAGCTGATCCACCTCGGCTTTGCCACGCAAAATATTGCCCAGCACTCTGCGTTGCAGCTTACCGAAGCCGCTCGGCCTGTTCTGCGCGGTGAAGTTGAACTCAAGCTCGCCGTACCGCGCGTCATCGCCCTGAAGCCGCGCGTGATGCAAAAATCTTACGGCGGCAACTACGACCGCAAACTGTTCGCCAAACTGCGCAAGCTGCGTAAAGCCATAGCCGACGAAGAGAACATCCCACCATACGTGGTGTTCAACGACGCAACGCTGATTGAAATGGCCGAGCAGATGCCGCTCAGCGCCAGCGAAATGCTCAGCGTCAACGGCGTCGGCACACGCAAGCTGGAGCGCTTCGGGAAAGAGTTTATGGCGCTCATCCGCTCTTACGCCGATGGTGATGACGAGGAGTAGTCAGCCGGGCAAAAAAGTGCCAGGATGGTGACTCACTGAATTATTTCCCCGCGAGCTAATTATGTTAATGCTATTTCTCACCGTGGCGTTAGTGCACATCGTTGCGCTGATGAGCCCTGGCCCTGACTTTTTCTTCGTATCACAAACGGCTGTCAGCCGCTCCCGCAAAGAGGCGATGATGGGTGTGCTCGGCATCACCATGGGCGTCATGGTGTGGGCGGCAGTCGCGCTGCTCGGTCTGAACCTGATTCTGGCAAAGATGGCGTGGCTGCATAACATCATTATGGTCGGCGGCGGGCTGTACCTGTGCTGGATGGGCTACCAGATGCTGCGCGGGGCATTGAAAAAAGAAGAGAAAAAGCCGGAAGAGCCAAAGGTTGAGCTGGCAACGGGCGGCCGTAGCTTCGTTAAAGGGCTGCTGACAAACCTGGCAAACCCGAAGGCAATTATCTATTTTGGCTCTGTGTTCTCGCTGTTTGTGGGTGACAGCGTGGGCGCGGGCGCGCGTTGGGGCATCTTCCTGCTGATCGTCGTTGAGACGTTCGCCTGGTTTACCATCGTCGCCAGCCTGTTCGCCTTACCGGCGATGCGCCGTGGCTACCAGCGCATCGCGAAGTGGATCGACGGCTTTGCCGGCGCGCTGTTTGCCGGCTTTGGTATTCATCTCATCATCTCTCGCTAAGCATGACGCGCTGACGCAAGCAGCGCGCCAACCAGCATAAACAGCGAACCAAAGACTTTATTCAGGGCCTTCATCTGCTTAGGCCCTTTAATCCACGCCGCAATCCGCTGCGCCAGCGTCGCGTAGCCAATCATCACGATGATATCGACAATGATGGTGGTTGCGCCCAGCACCACGTACTGCATCACCTGCGGCTGATGCGGAACGATAAACTGCGGGAACAGCGCGGCGAGGAACACAATGCTTTTCGGGTTGGTCAGGTTCACAAACACCGCGCGTTTAAACAGGCGACCGCGCGTTTGTGCATGGGCGAGCGTGTTAAGATCAATCGAGCCTGCTGCGCGCCACTGCTGAATGCCGAGCCAAATCAGGTATGCCGCACCAGCCCATTTCAGCACTTCAAAGGCCAGCACCGAGCGGGAGAATAACGTACCCAGACCAATCCCCACCAGCACGATGTGAATGCCCAGCCCGGTCTGTAAACCGGCGATGGACGCTACCGCGCCGCGATAGCCGTGGTTAATGGACGTGGTCATGGTGTTGATTGCGCCAGAGCCTGGTGAAAGGCTAAGGATGATGGATGTCAGCAGGTAAGCGAACCACCACTCGAAGGTCATTTGAAACTCCCGAATCGTCTGTTTTTATGCCACAATACGCTATTGTTACGTCATTTTGTGACCGGTTACGAAAAAAACTATATTCCCTGGATTACGGGGGGTGGAAACCCAATGTTTCAGCAGAAAAAGGACTGGGAAACACGAGAAAACGCATTTGCTGCTTTCTCTATGGGGCCGCTGACCGACTTCTGGCGGCAGCGTGAGGAAGATGCGTTTACGGGCGTAGGTGATATTCCGGTACGCTTTGTTCGTTTCCGTGATGAGAAAAACGATCGGGTGATCGTGGTCTGCCCTGGGCGTATCGAAAGCTACGTGAAATATGCCGAACTGGCCTATGACCTGTTCCATCTGGGCTTCGATGTGTTGATTATCGACCATCGCGGTCAGGGGCTTTCTGGTCGCTTGCTGTCGGACACCCATCGTGGCCACGTGGATAATTTTAGCGATTATGTCGACGATCTGGCTGCTTTCTGGCAGCAGGAAGTTGAGCCGGGCCCGTGGCGTAAGCGGTACATTCTTGCGCACTCCATGGGCGGCGCGATTTCGACGCTGTTTTTGCAGCGCCACGAGCACCAGTGTGATGCCATTGCGCTTACCGCGCCGATGTTCGGCATCGTGATCCGCTTACCTGACTGGATGGTGCGTCATATTCTCGACTGGGCTGAGGGCCATCAGCGCATTCGGGAAGGGTATGCCATTGGCACAGGACGCTGGCGCGCGCTGCCGTTTGCTATCAACGTGTTAACCCACAGTCGGCAGCGTTACCGCCGTAATCTGCGTTTTTATGCTGATGAACCGCGCCTGCGCGTCGGCGGCCCCACCTGGCACTGGGTGCGGGAGGGCATTCTTGCTGGCGAGCATGTGCTGGCAGGTGTTGGTGATGACGACACGCCGACGCTCCTGATTCAGGCAGAAGATGAACGTGTGGTCGATAACCGCATGCATGACCGCTTTTGTGAACTCCGCGCCGCTGCCGGACACCCTTGTGAAGGGGGTAAACCGCTGGTCATAAACGGCGCGTACCATGAGATCCTTTTCGAAAAGGACGCTATGCGCTCAGTCGCGCTCAACGCCATTGTTGAATTTTTCGACAGGCATAACTGATTATTGTTTTACCACCAGAGGTTGAAATCCCTATGTACCAGGTTGTTGCATCTGACTTAGATGGCACGCTGCTTTCCCCCGACCACACCCTGTCGCCTTACGCGAAAGAAACCTTAAAACTTCTGACAGCCCGTGGCGTAAACTTTGTGTTTGCCACCGGCCGCCACCACGTGGACGTGGGGCAGATCCGCGATAATCTGGAGATCAAATCGTACATGATCACCTCCAACGGTGCGCGTGTACACGACACGGATGGCAACCTGATCTTTACCCACAACCTGGATCGCGACATCGCCGCCGACCTGTTCGGTGTGGTGCATAACAATCCGGATATCGTCACCAACGTTTACCGCGACGACGACTGGTTTATGAACCGCCACCGTCCGGACGAAATGCGTTTCTTCAAAGAAGCCGTATTTAACTATTCCCTGTACGAACCGGGCCTGCTGGAGCCGGAAGGGATCAGTAAAGTGTTCTTTACCTGCGAAAGCCACGAAGAACTTCTGCCGCTGGAACAAGCGATCAACGCTCGCTGGGGCGACCGTGTTAACGTGAGTTTCTCCACGCTGACCTGTCTGGAAGTGATGGCGGGCGGCGTTTCCAAAGGCCACGCGCTGGAAGCGGTGGCGAAGCGTCTGGGCTTCGAGCTGAAAGACTGCATCGCCTTTGGCGACGGCATGAACGACGCCGAGATGCTCTCCATGGCGGGCAAAGGCTGCATCATGGCGAATGCGCATCAGCGTCTGAAAGATTTGCACCCGGAGCTGGAAGTGATCGGCACTAATGCTGACAACGCGGTACCTAAATATCTGCGCAAACTGTTCCTTGAATAATCTTCATTTGCTTGTTTATTGTTCAGTTGTCAACTAAAGAGTTCGCTACAATGCCTGTCCTTCTTCCTGAGAGACAAGCATTGTGGCGCTACTCATTATCACCACTATCCTGTGGGCCTTCTCCTTTAGCCTGATTGGCGAATACCTTGCCGGTTCGGTCGACAGCTACTTCTCGGTGCTGATGCGCGTAGGGCTGGCGGCGCTGGTATTCCTGCCGTTCCTGCGTACCCGCGGACAATCGCTGCAAACGATTCTGCTGTACATGCTGGTGGGTGCGATGCAGCTCGGCATCATGTATCTGTTCAGCTTCCGGGCTTACGTCTACCTCTCCGTCTCGGAATTCCTGCTCTTTACCGTGCTCACGCCGCTCTATATCACGCTGATTTACGATGTGCTCAGCAAGCGTCGTTTGCGCTGGGGGTATCTGCTGAGCGCTGCGCTGGCGGTGATTGGTGCGGCGATTATTCGCTACGACAAAGTGAGCGATCACTTCTGGACCGGGCTGATGTTCGTCCAGCTCGCCAATATTAGCTTCGCTATCGGGATGGTGGGCTACAAACGTCTGATGGAGACCCGCCCGATGCCGCAGCATAACGCGTTTGCCTGGTTCTACATGGGCGCGGCGATCGTCGCGGTGGTGGCGTGGTTTATGCTTGGCAACCCGCAAAAACTGCCGACCACTTCCGTGCAGTGGGGCATTCTGGTCTGGCTGGGCGTGGTGGCTTCCGGGCTGGGGTACTTCATGTGGAACTACGGCGCTACCCAGGTAGACGCCGGTACGCTGGGGATCATGAATAACGTACATGTGCCTGCCGGGCTACTGGTGAACCTCGCCATCTGGCAGGAACAGCCGCACTGGCCGAGCTTCCTTATTGGGGGAGCGGTGATCCTGGCTTCGCTGTGGGTGCATCGCCGTTGGGTCGCTCCGCGCTCCGCACAAACGGAAGGTGATCGCAGGCGTGGTTCCGCGCTGAGCGAATAAACGCTTCTGTGATCGGCTGACGCTGCTCGCCATCGCGCACGGCGGCGTACAGCCGGCTCCACAGTCCTTCTCCCAGGGTTTTGGTGACCACCAGGCCCTGGCGTTCAAAACTCTCCACCACCCAGTGCGGCAGCGCCGCGATGCCCATTCTGGCGGCAACCATCTGAATCAACAGCAGGGTGTTATCCACGCTTTTCAGCTGTGGGCTGATGCCTGCGGGCTGCAGGAAATGACGCCAGATATCCAGGCGACTGCGTTGTACCGGGTAAATCAGCAGCGTTTCTGTCGCCAGATCTTCCGGCGTAATGCGCGTTTTAGCGGCCAGCGGATGATCCGGAGCCAGCACCAGGCGCACTTCAAAATCAAACATCGGCGAGTAGTGCAGACCGCTGCGCGGCAGAATGTCAGACGTCATCACCAGATCCAGCTCGCCCTGCTGGAGCGACGGCTGTGGGTCGAACGTCACGCCGGATTTAAAGTCCATTTCCACCTGCGGCCATCTCTGGCGGAAGTTTTCAAGCGCGGGAGTTAACCACTGGATACAGCTGTGGCACTCAATAGCGATACGCAGTTTAGTTTGCTGCGGCTCGTTGCAGGACTGCAGGGCGCTGGCAATCTGCGGCAACACCTGGTTCGCCAGCTGCAGCAGGATCTCACCCTGAGGCGTAAACCGCAGAGGCTGACTTTTACGGACAAAAAGACGAAAGCCGAGGCGTTGTTCCAGATCGCTGAACTGGTGAGAAAGGGCAGACTGGGTCTGGTGCAGCGTGGCCGCAGCCGCTGCGAGCGAACCGCAGTTCCGCAACGCCTGGAGCGTTTTCAGGTGTTTTATCTCGATCATGAAAGTCCTTCACTTCGCCATGAACATTTTGCGCTTGAGGAATATACAGTACCTGCCAATTATAGATGTGTAAACATCTGGACGTCTAAATAACAAATTTCTCAAGGGGCATACCATGACAATTCGCAATCACACCCTCGGTTTCCCTCGCGTTGGCTTGCGTCGTGAGCTGAAAAAAGCGCAAGAAAGCTACTGGGCGGGTAACGCCACCCGTGAAGAACTGCTGGCGGTGGGACGCGAGCTGCGCGCCCGTCACTGGGATCAGCAAAAACAGGCGGGCATTGACCTGCTGCCAGTGGGCGATTTCGCCTGGTACGACCATGTTCTGACCACCAGCCTGCTGCTTGGCAACGTGCCGGCTCGTCATCAGAACAAAGATGGATCGGTGGATATCGATACCCTGTTCCGCATTGGCCGTGGCCGTGCGCCAACGGGTGAGCCAGCGGCAGCAGCGGAAATGACCAAGTGGTTTAACACCAACTATCACTATATGGTGCCGGAGTTCGTGAAAGGTCAGGAGTTCAAACTGACCTGGACCCAGCTGCTGGATGAAGTGGACGAAGCGCTGGCGCTGGGCCACCAGGTGAAACCCGTGCTGCTCGGGCCAGTAACCTATCTGTGGCTGGGTAAAGTGAAAGGCGAGCAGTTTGACCGTCTCAGCCTGCTGAACGATATTCTGCCGGTCTACAAACAGGTGCTGATCGAGCTGGGCAAACGTGGCATTCAGTGGGTGCAAATCGATGAGCCTGCGCTGGTACTGGAGCTGCCGCAGGCGTGGCTTGATGCCTTCAAACCGGCGTATGACGCGCTCACCGGTCAGGTGAAGCTGCTGCTGACCACCTATTTCGAAGGCGTAACACCGAACCTCAGCACCATCACCACGCTGCCGGTTCAGGGGCTGCACGTTGATCTGGTTCACGGCAAAGACAATGTCGCTGAACTGCATAAGCGACTGCCGGAGGAGTGGCTGCTCTCAGCGGGGCTGGTCAACGGCCGTAACGTCTGGCGCGCCGATCTGACAGAGAAATACGCGCAGATTAAAGACATCGTCGGCAAACGTGAACTCTGGGTGGCCTCGTCCTGCTCCTTGCTGCACAGCCCGATCGATCTGAGCGTTGAAACCCGTCTGGATGCGGAAGTGAAAAGCTGGTTCGCCTTCGCTCTGCAAAAATGTGAAGAGCTGGCGCTGCTGCGCGACGCGCTGAACAGCGGCGACACGGCGGCGATTACCGGATGGAGCGCACCGATCCAGGCGCGTCGTCACTCGGCTCGCGTACACAATCCTGCGGTCGAAAAACGTCTGGCGGCCATCACCGCCCAGGACAGCCAGCGTCAAAGCCCCTATGAGGTACGCGCTGAAGCCCAGCGCGCCCGCTTCAACCTGCCAGCGTGGCCGACCACCACCATCGGCTCCTTCCCGCAAACGACCGAGATCCGCGGCCTGCGTCTGGACTTCAAAAAAGGCAATCTGGATGCAGCCAACTACCGCACCGGCATTGCCGAACATATCAAGCAGGCGATTATCGAGCAGGAGCGCTTAGGTCTGGACGTGCTGGTGCACGGTGAAGCCGAGCGTAACGACATGGTGGAATACTTTGGCGAACATCTGGACGGCTTCGTCTTTACCCAGAACGGTTGGGTGCAGAGCTACGGCTCCCGCTGCGTAAAACCGCCGGTAGTGATTGGCGACGTCAGCCGCCCGGAAGCGATCACCGTGGAGTGGGCGAAGTATGCCCAGTCTCTGACCGACAAGCCGGTAAAAGGCATGCTGACCGGCCCGGTGACGATTCTCTGCTGGTCGTTCCCGCGTGAAGACGTGACCCGTGAAACCATCGCCAAACAGATTGCGCTGGCGCTGCGTGATGAAGTGGCGGATCTGGAAGCAGCAGGCATTGGCATCATCCAGATTGACGAACCGGCACTGCGCGAAGGGCTTCCGCTGCGCCGCAGCGACTGGGATGCGTACCTGAAGTGGGGCGTGGAAGCGTTCCGTATCAACGCGGCGGTCGCAAAGGACGACACGCAGATCCACACCCACATGTGCTACTGCGAATTTAACGACATCATGGATTCCATTGCCGCGCTGGATGCGGATGTGATCACCATCGAAACCTCACGTTCGGACATGGAGCTACTGGAGTCGTTCGAAGAGTTCGACTACCCGAACGAAATCGGGCCGGGCGTGTATGACATTCACTCCCCGAATGTCCCGAGCGTCGAATGGATTGAGGCGCTGCTGAAAAAAGCCGCCCAGCGCATTCCGGCGGAACGCCTGTGGGTGAACCCGGACTGTGGCCTGAAAACCCGTGGCTGGCCGGAGACGCGCGCGGCGCTGGCGAATATGGTGAAGGCGGCGCAGAATCTGCGTCAGGCTTGATGAAATGCAGGCCCGGTAAGGCGTAGCCGCCACCGGGCTTTTATTTTTACGCTTTCTTGCCACCGTACTGGCTGAACCACGCCAGCATCCGCTGCCAGCCATCTTTGGCAGATTCTGCGTGGTAGCTCGGACGATAGTCGGCATTAAACGCGTGTCCGGCATCCGGGTACACCACGATCTCCGCCTTCGCGTTTGCCGCGCGCAGCGCCTGGCGCATCGTCTCGACCGTATCAAGCGGGATGCCAGTGTCCTGGCCGCCATAAAGTCCCAGCACCGGAGCATTCAAATCCGTCGCGATATCAACAGGTTGCTTCGGTGAGTTCAACGTCTTTTCCCCCACCAGCTTGCCGTACCAGGCGACGGCGGCTTTGAGCTGCGGATTGTGCGCAGCATACAGCCAGCTTATGCGTCCACCCCAGCAGAAGCCCGTGACCATAAGACGGTGCGGGTCGCCGCCGTTGCGTGCCGCCCAGCTGGCAACGTGGTCCAGGTCGGCCAGCACCTGTGCGTCCGGCACTTTGCTGACCAGGTTGCTGAACAGCGTCGGGATATCGCTGTAATCGTTCGGATCGCCCTGACGGAAATAAAGCTCAGGCGCAACGGCCAGGTAACCTTCCAGCGCCAGACGACGGCAGAGGTCGCGAATATGTTCGTGAACGCCAAAAATCTCCTGAACCACAATCACGATCGGCAGCGGACCGCCTGCCGATTTTGGCCGCGCGTGGTAAGCAGGCATATTCTCCCCCTGCGAGGGAATAGACGTCTCACCTGCAGTAATGGCTTCTTCAGGCGTTGAGACGATGGTGGAAGCATGCGGAGCCGCAGCAGGTGCAAAACCGGTTTTTTCAGTCATGGCATTCTCCGTACCAATGAGTTAGCGCAAAGGTAAATATAGTCACCAGGTTAACAACCCACAGTGCCTTATACAGTCTATCTTTTGTGCAGCATCCCACGATATAACTTGTTAATGTGATGTAAATCACTATTTTGTGGAAATTAACTGCAATCATTTTCATTCATGGTGAGTTTCATCACGAAATTAAGCCCTTTGCTTCTGTAAAGTACCGTTTTACTTCTTCTGACTAACCGACCCACAGAGGAGTCACCTATGTCCAAGTCTGATGTTTTTCATCTCGGCCTCACTAAAAACGATTTACAAGGGGCTACGCTGGCTATCGTCCCTGGCGATCCGGAGCGTGTGGAAAAGATCGCCGCGCTGATGGATAAGCCGGTCAAGCTGGCTGCCCATCGTGAATTCACCACCTGGCGTGCAGAGCTGGATGGCAAAGCGGTGATCGTGTGCTCTACCGGTATCGGCGGCCCGTCTACCTCTATCGCCGTGGAAGAACTGGCACAATTGGGCATTCGTACTTTCCTGCGAATCGGTACTACCGGTGCGATTCAGCCGCACATTAATGTGGGCGACGTGCTGGTGACGACCGCGTCCGTGCGTCTGGACGGTGCCAGCCTGCACTTTGCACCAATGGAATTCCCGGCAGTGGCGGATTTCGAATGTACCACTGCGCTGGTTGAAGCCGCGAAATCTGTGGGCGCAACCACCCACGTGGGCGTCACTGCATCCTCTGATACCTTCTACCCTGGCCAGGAGCGCTACGATACCTTCTCTGGCCGCGTGGTGAGCCGCTTCAAAGGCTCTATGGAAGAGTGGCAGTCCATGGGCGTAATGAACTACGAAATGGAATCTGCAACCCTGCTGACCATGTGCGCAAGCCAGGGTCTGCGTGCCGGTATGGTGGCGGGCGTTATCGTCAACCGTACCCAGCAGGAGATCCCGAACGCTGAAACCATGAAGCAGACCGAAAGTCATGCGGTGAAAATCGTGGTGGAAGCGGCTCGCCGTCTTATCTAGTCCTCCCTTTCAAGATAAAAGGCCGGCGCGTTCGGCCTTTATTTTTTGCGTAGCGCCTCGCAGGAAAACCCTTTCAAACTGGACGTTTATACAGCACAATTCTATTTTGTGCGGTAATACGTTGATGCAGGGGGCATTGTGGATCTCTCAATCCTGATTTATGCGGTGATTGCGCTGGTGGGCGTGGCGATAGGGTGGCTGATTTCAGGTTATCAGCATGCGCAGCAGAAGGCCGATCAACTGGCAGAGCGCGAGGAGATAGTTGCCGGGTTAAGTGCGGCAAAACAGCAGCTTGCTCTGAGCGATCACTGGCGTGATGAGTGCGAACTGCTTAACAATGAACTGCGCAACCTGCGTGACATCAACACCTCGCTGGAGGCCGATCTGCGCGAAGTGACCACCCGTCTCGAATCCACCCAGTTGCATGCGGAAGACAAAATCCGCCAGATGATCAACAGCGAGCAGCGCCTCAGCGAGCAGTTTGAGAACCTCGCCAATCGCATTTTTGAGCACAGCAACCGCCGCGTCGACGAGCAAAACCGTCAGAGTCTTAACAGCCTGCTGACACCGCTGCGCGAACAGCTGGACGGTTTTCGTCGTCAGGTGCAGGACAGCTTTGGTCAGGAGGCGCGTGAGCGCCACACCCTGGCACATGAAATTCGCAATCTCCAGCAGTTGAACGCGCAGATGGCACAGGAGGCGGTCAACCTGACCCGTGCACTGAAAGGAGACAACAAAACCCAGGGAAACTGGGGTGAAGTCGTCCTGACGCGCGTGCTGGAAGCCTCTGGTCTGCGTGAAGGGTACGAATATGAAACGCAGGTCAGCATCGAAAACGATGCCCGTTCGCGGATGCAGCCGGATGTGATTGTGCGTCTGCCGCAGGGTAAAGACGTGGTGATTGATGCCAAAATGACGCTGGTGGCCTACGAGCGCTATTTTAATGCCGAAGACGATTACACCCGTGAGTCGGCGTTGCAGGAGCATATTGCCTCCGTGCGTAATCACATTCGTCTGCTGGGCCGGAAGGATTATCAACAGCTTCCAGGTCTCCGCTCGCTCGACTATGTCCTGATGTTTATCCCGGTAGAGCCTGCATTCCTGTTGGCGCTCGACAGACAGCCCGAACTGATCACCGAAGCGTTAAAAAATAACATTATGCTGGTCAGCCCTACCACGCTGCTGGTGGCGTTACGTACCATTGCCAACCTGTGGCGCTATGAGCACCAGAGCCGTAACGCACAGCAGATTGCTGACCGGGCCAGCAAGTTGTACGACAAAATGCGTCTCTTCGTGGACGATATGTCCTCGGTTGGGCAAAGCCTGGATCGCGCGCAGGATAACTATCGTCAGGCGATGAAAAAACTCTCCTCCGGGCGCGGCAACCTGCTGGCGCAAGCCGAGGCATTTCGTAGCCTGGGCGTGGAAGTGAAACGCGAGATTAATCCGGAATTGGTCGAACAGGCAACGGCTCAGGACGAGGAGTTTCGCCTTCGCGCAGGAGAGGGTGAGCAAAAGACAGACAACAAAGACAACGATTTAGCGGCGGATTTATCGCCAGAAGAGCAGCCGACGCGTTTCTTTCGCGGTGGTTGAAACGTAGGGCAAACGCGCCCAATCTGTTACACTTCACGAACATTTGACTGATTAGCAGGCTCTGAGATGGTTGACGATTCACAAGACACGACGCACTTTGGCTTTCAGACTGTCGCCAAAGCGCAGAAGGCTGACATGGTGGCCCACGTATTTCATTCCGTGGCGGCGAAGTACGATGTGATGAATGACTTGATGTCGTTCGGCATTCATCGCTTGTGGAAGCGCTTCACCATTGACTGTAGCGGCGTGCGTCGCGGACAAACGGTGCTGGATCTGGCAGGTGGCACCGGCGACCTGACGGCGAAATTCTCCCGTCTGGTGGGTGAAACCGGCCGCGTGGTGCTGGCAGATATCAACGATTCCATGCTGAAAATGGGACGCGAGAAACTGCGTAACATCGGCGTGGTGGGTAATGTGGAATATGTGCAGGCAAACGCGGAAGCGCTGCCGTTCCCGGATAACACCTTTGACTGCATCACTATCTCGTTCGGGCTGCGTAATGTGACCGATAAAGACAAAGCGCTGCGCTCCATGTACCGCGTGCTCAAGCCGGGTGGACGCCTGCTGGTGCTCGAATTCTCTAAGCCGATTATCGATCCGCTGAGCAAAGCCTACGACGCCTATTCGTTCCACGTTCTTCCGCGTATTGGTGAGCTGGTGGCAAACGACGCCGAGAGCTATCGCTACCTGGCCGAATCCATTCGTATGCACCCGGATCAGGACACCCTGAAAGCCATGATGCAGGATGCGGAATTTGAGAATGTTGAATACTTCAATATGACGGCAGGTGTCGTTGCGCTTCATCGCGGTTATAAGTTCTGAGTGGAGGTCTCCTGTGCCCTTTAAACCCTTAGTCACCGCAGGCATTGAGAATGCACTGAACGCCTTTTTGTATCGCGCACCGGCGCTGAAAACCGCACGTCAGCGGTTAAACGGAAAGGTTTTGCGTATTGTTTTAAAAGAGTTCTCGACGCCGCTTGTGCTGGTTTTCAGCGAACGCCAGCTTGACGTTCTGGGTGAGTGGGAAGGCGAGGCTGACTGCTCGGTTATTACGCATTTGAGCGTGCTGCCCAAACTACGAGATCGTCAGCGACTGACGGCGCTGATCCGCAGCGGCGAGCTTGAAGTTGAGGGCGACATCCAGGTCGTGCAGAATTTCGTTGCACTGAGCGATTTAGCCGAGTTCGACCCGGCAGAACTGCTGGCACCGTATATAGGCGATATTGCTGCAGAAGGGATGAGCAAAGCCATTCATGGTGGTACGGCTTTCCTGCGCAAAAGCCTGCAGCGACAGCAGCGCTATGCGGCAGAAGTGCTCACCGAAGAGTGGCGTATGGCACCCGGACCACTGGAAGTGGCATGGTTTGCGGAAGAGACCGCAGCGGTTGAACGTGCGGTTGATGCGTTAACCAAACGGCTGGAAAAACTGGAGGGCAAATGACGCCTGGTGAAATTCGGCGCCTCTACTTTATCGTCCACACCTTTTTGAGTTACGGGCTCGACGAGCTTATCCCCAAAATGCGTATCACGCTGCCACTTCGAATCTGGCGGCGGATGTTGTTCTGGATGCCCAATCGCCATAAAGGTCAGCCGCTGGGGGAACGCCTGCGTCTGGCGTTACAAGAGCTTGGCCCGGTATGGATCAAGTTTGGGCAGATGCTCTCTACCCGCCGGGATCTCTTCCCGCCGCAAATTGCCGATCAACTGGCCTTGCTACAGGATCGCGTCGCGCCGTTTGACGGCGAAAGAGCGAAGAAACAGATCGAAGAGGCAATGGGAAATATTCCTGTTGAAACCTGGTTTGACGATTTCGACATCCAACCCCTGGCGTCTGCGTCTATTGCTCAGGTGCATACGGCGCGGCTGAAGGAAAACGGCAAAGATGTGGTGATTAAGGTTATTCGCCCGGATATCCTGCCGATCATTAAAGCTGACATGAAGCTGATTTATCGTCTGGCTCGCTGGGTGCCGCGTCTGCTCCCTGACGGACGTCGTCTACGCCCACTGGAAGTGGTGCGAGAATATGAAAAAACGCTGATTGATGAGTTAAACCTGCTGCGTGAGTCAGCGAACGCCATCCAGTTGCGCCGTAATTTCGAAGACAGCCCGATGTTGTATGTTCCTGAGGTTTACTCTGACTATTGCAGCCAGAACATGATGGTGATGGAACGTATCTACGGTATTCCGGTATCGGATGTGGTTGCCCTGGAAAAACAGGGGACTAACATGAAGCTGTTGGCCGAGCGTGGCGTGCAGGTCTTCTTTACCCAGGTGTTCCGCGACAGTTTTTTCCATGCCGATATGCATCCGGGAAACATTTTTGTCAGCTATGAGCACCCTGAGAATCCGAAGTATATCGGTATTGATTGCGGGATTGTGGGTTCGCTGAACAAAGAAGATAAGCGTTACCTCGCCGAGAACTTTATCGCCTTCTTTAACCGCGACTACCGAAAGGTGGCCGAGCTGCACGTGGATTCAGGCTGGGTTCCGCCAGATACTAACGTCGAAGAGTTTGAGTTCGCGATCCGTACCGTGTGTGAGCCTATTTTCGAAAAGCCCCTGGCAGAGATCTCCTTCGGCCACGTTTTACTGAACCTGTTCAACACCGCGCGTCGCTTCAACATGGAAGTGCAGCCTCAATTAGTTTTACTTCAGAAAACATTACTTTACGTTGAGGGCGTAGGCCGCCAGCTCTATCCTCAGTTAGACTTGTGGAAAACCGCGAAACCTTTCCTTGAATCCTGGATTAAGGATCAGGTCGGTATTCCAGCGCTGGTGCGCTCTCTGAAAGAGAAAGGCCCGTTCTGGATTGAAAAAATGCCTGAAATTCCTGAACTGGTTTACGACAGTTTGCGTCAGAGCAAGAACCTTCAGCACAGCATGGATAAAATCGCTCGCGAGCTTCAATCCAGCCGCGTGCGCCAGGGACAGTCACGTTATCTCTTTGGGATTGGGGCTACACTGCTGTTAAGTGGCACGTTGCTGCTGATCAATCGCCCGGACTGGCAAATGATGCCCGCCTGGCTGATGGCTGCAGGCGCTGTGGTCTGGCTTGCTGGCTGGAGAAAAACGCGCTGAATTAGCGTCGCTATCGACGGGTCGCATACGTATAATGCGGCCTGACTAATTAATCATCTGTCACTGGGGAACATGTATGGGTGGTATCAGTATCTGGCAATTGTTAATTATTGCCGTCATCGTTGTGCTGCTGTTTGGCACGAAGAAACTCGGTTCTATCGGTTCCGATCTTGGCGCATCTATCAAAGGCTTTAAGAAAGCCATGGGCGATGATGAGAATAAGCAGGATAAATCCAGTCAGGATGCGGACTTTACTGCTAAACCCATCGCCGACAAGCAAGATGAAGCCAAAAAGGAAGACGCTAAACGCCACGATAAAGAGCAGGTGTAATTCGTGTTCGACATTGGTTTTGGTGAGTTACTGCTGGTCTTTGTGATTGGTCTGATTGTGCTGGGGCCGCAGCGTTTACCTGTTGCGGTGAAAACCGTTGCGGGTTGGGTGCGGGCGCTTCGCTCGCTGGCAACGACTGTACAGAACGAGCTGGCGCAGGAACTTAAGCTCCAGGAGTTTCAGGACAGCCTGAAAAAGGTTGAGAAGGCGAGCATGGAAAACCTGACGCCAGAGCTGAAAGCCTCTATGGACGAACTGCGCGAAGCGGCGGAATCGATGAAGCGTTCTTACAGCATCAACGATCCTGAAAAGGCGAGCGATGAAGCGAATACCATCCATAATCCGGTGGTGAAGGGCAGCGAAGAGCAGCGCGAAGGGGTAACGCCTTCCAGCGCAGAGCATCAGGCCGCCGCGCCAGAACAGACGCCGCAGGAATCCGAAGTGAAAAAACAGGTGCAACCGGAAGAGCCCGTTGTTAAAGCGGCTGAAGTAAAGCCCGCCGCGCCCGTTTCCGAATCATCCCCCTCGTCGAGTGATAAAGCGTAAACATGGCAGTAGATGATACTCAACCGCTCATTACGCACCTTATTGAGCTGCGTAAGCGCCTGTTAAACTGCATTATTGCGGTTTGCCTAATTTTCTTATGCCTGGTTTATTTCGCCAACGATATCTACCAGGTGGTTTCTGCGCCGCTGATTAAGCAGATGCCGTTGGGTGCAACGATGATTGCAACGGACGTTGCCTCGCCGTTTTTCACCCCGATCAAGCTGACGTTTTGGGTTTCGTTGATTGCGTCTGCGCCGGTCATTTTGTACCAGGTCTGGGCGTTTGTGGCCCCGGCACTGTACAAGCATGAACGTAAACTGGTGATCCCGCTGCTGGTATCCAGCTCGCTGCTGTTCTATATCGGTATGGCGTTCGCCTATTTCGTGGTCTTCCCGCTGGCCTTTGGCTTCCTGACGCATACCGCGCCGGAAGGCGTTCAGGTGTCGACGGACATCGCCAGTTACCTCAGTTTCGTCATGGCACTGTTTATGGCCTTTGGCGTGGCGTTTGAAGTGCCGGTCGCGATTGTTCTGCTCTGCTGGGTGGGCGTAACCACGCCAGAAGATCTGCGAAAAAAACGTCCGTATATCCTGGTGGGCGCGTTTGTTGTTGGTATGTTGCTGACGCCACCGGATGTTTTCTCGCAGACTTTACTGGCAATACCGATGTACTGCCTGTTTGAAGTTGGCGTGTTCTTCTCGCGCTTCTATGTAGGCAAGCGACGCCCACAGGACGACGAAGACGACGAACCTGAAAAGACCACAGAAGAATAAAACCAGCCGCCCGTCAGGGCGGTTGTTATATGGGGATTAGCATGTTTGATATTGGGCTTAACCTGACCAGCTCGCAGTTTGCGAAAGATCGCGATGAGGTGGTTGCGCGCGCTTTTACCGCCGGTGTGAAAGGGCTTTTGCTGACGGGGACTAATCTTCATGAAAGTGAGCAGGCACAGCGACTGGCACAACGCTACGCACACTGTTGGTCTACTGCAGGCGTCCACCCTCATGACAGTAGCCGGTGGACAAATAACAGCGCAGAGTCGCTCCATAAACTTGCTAAAACACCAGAGGTGGTTGCCATTGGCGAGTGTGGGCTCGATTTTAACCGTAACTTCTCTACACCGGAGGAGCAGGAAAAGGCATTCACCGCACAGCTTGCGCTGGCCGCAGAGCTTGGGATGCCAGTGTTTATGCACTGTCGCGACGCGCATGAGCGTTTTCTCGCACTCCTGGAGCCGTGGCTGGATAAACTGCCGGGCACAATACTGCACTGCTTTACCGGTTCTCGTCAGGAGGCGCTTGATTGCCTTAATCGCGGTCTTTATCTGGGCATTACGGGTTGGGTCTGCGATGAGCGCCGCGGATTAGAGCTTCGTGAGTTGCTGCCTGTGATCCCGGCCGACCGCCTGCTGGTTGAAACGGATGCACCGTATCTTCTCCCGCGCGATATGAAACCAAAACCAGCTTCGCGGCGTAATGAACCGGCTTATCTGGGGCATATTGTTGAGAGCGTCGCGCACTGGCGCGGGGACGATCCGCAGTGGCTGGCGGCGCAGACGGATGACAATGTGCGCCGCGTGTTCGGGGTGCAGTTTTAAACTTTGCGGAAGTCGGTGTTTTTAACGCTCTGTAACACCTGCTTGTTCAACAGATTGAGGAGCAGCATGGAGCGTGCTTCGCCATCCGGCTCAGAAAAGATAGCCTGTAATCCTTCAAAAGCACCTTCGGTGATCACCACGCTGTCACCCGCGTAAGGGGTCTCAGGGTCGGTGATGCCTTCAGGCTGTTGATAGACAGAAAGCTGGTGAATAACCGATGAAGGCACCATTGCCGGATGG